>JAHJTB010000290.1 GCA_018830135.1 Pseudomonadota bacterium
CCAGGGAAGGCGGGTCCTTTTTGTGCGGCACGCCGTAGGGAAAGACCGGAAGGGGCGAGTAATGGGACAAGACGTCCGAGACGCCACGGACATGGTTGTCCGTGATGGGCACGACCAGCAGATCGAGCCGGCTGTAGAAGGGGTCCCCTTCCCTGGTGCCGTATCCGATCTGGGCCCGGCAAAAGGGATCGATCCAGCGGCACAGGTAGGCCCCGGCTTCCTGAACGGCCTCGTGTTCCCCGCCGTTTGTCAGCCCCAGGGGGATGGCCCCACAGGCCAGGACCAGTTCCTCGGGAAGATAGCCCCCCGGTATATGGCCCACAACTTTGCGCCCCTTTGCTCGAGCCTGGTCCAATTCGGTCAATCGGTCGCCTATCTGTTTTGCATCTCGCTCATTGGGCTTCATGTCCGACTCCCTGACTGGTTTTTATCTTAAAGAATGATTTAATAGATTTTAGAGTAATATTATCCCGGGCGGGAAAGCAACCTTTTTACACGCCCCGAAAAACAGCCGCGGCCACCGGGGCCGCCCGGGTGGGCCCCGGTGGGGATTTATTGTTGACAAAAATATTTTATTCCAATAAATAAATAGCTTATCTTAAATTTGGAAGGTCGTGGAATGGAATCTTTTCAGTCGCTCGAATACTCACCCCAACCGGTCCGCGCCGGTTACACGGACCGCATTTTGCGCCTGGATCTCGGGGCCCGCTCCATCTCACTGATGGAAGTTCCCGAATCGTTCAAGCGCCAGTTCATCGGAGGCCGCGGGTACGCCCTGAAGCTCATCTGGGACGAGACCACGGGCGAAACCCGATACGACAGCCCGGAAAACCTCCTGGTCATGTCCAGTGGTCCCCTGGGAAACGAACCGTGGTTCCCGGGATCGGGCAAGTTCATCATCGGGACCATATCGCCCCTGACCGACACCTTTGTCGACTCGAACATCGGCGGTCACTTCGCTCCGCTGCTCAAGCTGGCCGGATTCGACGCCCTGGCCGTCAGCGGCGTGTCGGACCGGGAAGTCGTCCTGATCATCGATGCCGACCAGGGACGGATCAGCCTGGTGGAGGCCCCGGATTACGGGGAGGACCAGGCCGGGTCCCTGAGCTACGGAAACGCTTTGCTTGAGGATATGTTCGGCGGCCTGAGCGAAAACGCGGCCGCGGTCACGGCCGGACCGGCCGGGATTCACGCCCGATTCGGGATCATCAACAGCCTCTTTTTCGACAAGCGCCGCAACCGGCTGCGCTCCAAACAGGCCGGCCGCGGCGGAACGGGTACGGTCATGCGGCACAAGGGACTGCGCGCGGTCCTCGTCCGCTCCGGCCTTCCGCGCCTCAAGGGCAACCAGGCCGCCGACCCGGACGGGGTCAAGCGGGCCGGGGCGGGCTTGAAAAAGGTCGTCAGTCAATGTGATTCCCAACAGCTGTACCTGGGTGCCTGGGGCACTACGGGCCTGACCGAGTACATGAACAAGTTCCACATCCTGCCCATCGACAATTACCAGTACGGTCAAAGTCCCAAGTCTGAAGCGGTCTTCGCCGAGGTCTTCCGGGACAAGTATTTCAGTAAGAAACTGCCGGACGGCTGCTATATCGGCTGCAATCTGGCCTGCGCCAAGGCGGCCGAAAACGTGCTTCTGACCCGGGGACCCCATGCCGGCCGTCGGGTGGGCGTGGACGGACCGGAGTATGAGACCGTCGGCGCGGTGACGGCCATGGGCATTTTCGATCCTCAGTTCATCCTGGAATACAACTATTACTGTGACGAATACGGTCTGGATACCATATCCACCGGGGTCTCCATCGCCTTTCTCATGGAGTGCGCGCAGCGCGGCATGCTGACGGCCGAGGACGTCGGCTACGATCTGCGTTTCGGTGATGCCGAGGCCGCCGATCGTTTGCTGCACGAGGTCGCCCAGGGTGAAGGATTCGGCCGGGTCTGCGGCCAGGGGGTCAGCCGGGCCAAGGGGTGGGTCGCCGAACGGTACGCCTCGAAAAACGGCGCCTCGCCCGCGGAGGCCCTGGCCGAATTGAGCAAGTTCGGCATGGAAGTCAAGGGACTGGAATTTTCCATGTACATCAGCAAGGAGTCCCTGGCCCAGCAGGGCGGATACGGCTTCGCCCTCAAGGGCCCCCAGCACGACGAGGCCTGGCTGATCTTCATCGATCAGGTGCACAAGGAATTGCCGACCTACGACCTCAAGGCCAAGGCCTTGAAATGGTTTCCCCTCATCCGGACCTGGTTCAACGCCGTGGGCCTGTGCAAGCTGCCCTGGATCGACGTCCGGCATCCCGAGGCGGCCAACACGGACTGGCCGGCCCAGAACCAGCCTTCCCTGAAGCTGTACGTGGACTACTTCAATGCCACGGTGGGCGCGAACAAGACGCTCCAGGATATTCTGGACGACTCGGAACGCCTGGGTCTGCTGCAAAAAATGATCAACCTCCGCCACGGTCAGGGGACCCGGGCCAGTGACCAGATTCCCTGGCGGGCCATGGGGCCGGCGTACCTGAACGAGTACGAGGTGCGATCCGATTATTACGACGAATGGCTGCGGGAAAAACTGGGCCCGGAGGCCTCCCTTCCGGCGGACCCGGCCGCCCGCCACGCTCTGCTCATGGATATGCGCCGGAAGGAGTATGATGAGCTTTGCGACACGGTTTACCGGGCCAAAGGATTCGACGACATCGGGGTGCCCCTGCCGTCCACGCTGGAAAAATTCGGTCTGTTGGACGAACAGGCCCATGACCTGCTGGACCGGAACTGGGCATGAACGTCCGGGTTCGTTTCATGGGCTCCCAGCGGGTCTTGACCGGCTCGGACCAGATCGACCTGACCCTGACCCGGGGGGCCCGGGTCGCGGAGGCGGTACAACGGGTCGTCGGATCGTATCCGGGCCTGGGCCTGGCCGAGGGGTCCGTGGTGGTCGCCGTCAACGATCGGATCAGCGGCCTTGACGGCGTGCTGGAGGCGGACGACACGGTTTCCTTTTTGCCGTTTATCGGAGGCGGTTGAGTCGGCCGTTTCATTTACAAGTGAAATGGGGAACCACGATGGTGGTTCCCCATTTTTTAACCAACTTGGCCGCGCACCCTTTTTCGAATCCGGCCCGCAAGGCGCCCGCTGATGTGAAAGGGAGGCCCGAAGCATTCACGACACAGACCGCATTGTTTACCGCTGCTTCCTCCCGGACCTGACGGGGTTCACAACCGTCTGTTGCGCAAAGTCAAACCTGTTTCAACAAAAAACGAACCACCTCCCGGACCAAAGACCCTCGAAAGGGAGTTCGACCCCGCATAAGCGGATTTCGGGTGCAGGGCACCGCTAGCTCCCCGTCTAGCGCGACCAAGCAAAGCCGGTTAAACCGATTCCCGCGCCGGGCCGATATGATTATAGCCGCCGGCCCTGAAAATGCAACCATCAATTTCGTGATTCCGACATCGAAACTCGGTTGCTTTTTGCCGGCCCCTGATTTATATAGACGCAGCGGAGTGATAAAGACATGTTCGAGGACCTGGTTACCAAAGACATCGCCGCCCTGGTGCCATACCCGCCCGGGAAACCCATCGAGGAACTCGAGCGGGAACTGGGCATTACCGGGGCCGTCAAACTGGCTTCCAACGAGAATCCCCTCGGACCGTCTCCCAAGGCCGTCGAAGCGGTAGCCGAGACCCTGCCCCGACTCCATCGCTACCCGGACGGCCGCGGCTACTATTTGAAACAGGCCCTGGCCCAAAAGCTGGGTCTGGACATGAACCAGCTCGTCCTGGGCAACGGTTCCAACGAGATAATCGAACTGGCCGTACGCACGTTTCTGCGGCCCGGTCTGGGCGCGGTCTTTTCCGATCCCACCTTTCTGGTGTATTCCAAGGTGGTCCAGGGCGCGGGAGGCAGAATCACCCGCGTTCCGCTCAAGAACAGGCGCCATGACCTGGCCGGCCTGTCCCGGGCGGTTGCCGATGACTCCCGGCTGGTCTTCCTGGATAATCCCAACAACCCGACCGGTTCCCTGATACCGGCGCCGGACCTGCGGGCCTTCGTTTCCGACCTGCCCCGCCGGACCATCCTCGTCCTGGACGAGGCCTATCGGGACTTCGTCCGGGAGGGCAGCCTGATCGAACCCCGGGAGGTCATCGAGGGCGAACGGCCGGTCATCTTCCTGCGCACCTTCTCCAAGGCCTACGGCCTGGCCGGCCTTCGCGTCGGCTACGGCCTGACCCAGGCCGAGCTGGTCGATTACATGGACCGGGTCCGCCAGCCTTTCAATATAAACACCCTGGGACAGATCGGCGCCTTGGCCGCCCTGGACGACGACGAATTCTATGAAAATACACGCCGGGCCACCTGGGACGGCCTGGACTGGCTGGCTTCCGAACTGGACCGGCTGGGCCTGAAGCACCACCCCACTCAGACCAACTTCATGATGATCGAACTGGACCGGCCGGCCGGCGAGGTTTCCGATCTCATGCTCCACCAAGGGGTCATCATCCGGTCCCTGAGCAGTTATGGACTGGATCGCACCATCCGGATCAACGTGGGGCTGCCCGAGGAGAACGCACGGTTCATCCAGGCCCTCAAACAGGTTTTGGGTCTGTAACGGGTATGAGTCCCGGCCAACGGATCATCACCATCGACGGACCGGCCGGGGCGGGAAAGAGCACCCTGGCCCGGGCTCTGGCCCGCCGGATGGGCTGGAGCTACCTGGACACCGGAGCGATGTACCGGGCCGTGGCCTTGGCCGTTCATGAGGCCGGAGTCGATCCGTCCGATGAACAGGCCGTGGAGCGGATCGTTTCCGGGCTCAACCTCGACGTCTCCCTGGACCGCGAAACGACCCGGGTCTTCTTGAGCGACCTCGACGTAACCGACCTCATCCGGGCGCCTCAAATCAGCGCCCTGGCTTCGGCCGTGTCCGCCTTGCCCGCGGTCCGGCGAGCCCTGGTCGACCATCAACGCCGGATCGGGGACCGAGGCGGCATCGTGGCCGAGGGTCGAGACATGGGCACCGTGGTTTTTCCCGAGGCCGGAGTGAAATTTTTTCTGACCGCCAGCCTCGAAGAACGGGCCCGGCGCCGGTTCGAGGAACTGCGCCTGGCCGGATCGGAAGAGACGCCCGAGCGGGTGATGAAGGACATGGCGAATCGGGACCGGGCAGATTCTTCTCGTGATTTGGCCCCTTTGCGTCCGGCGGATGACGCGATCGCCGTCGATAGCACTGCCATGTCTATCGACTCGGTTCTGGACTTTATGCTCGCCCGGATTCGCTCCGAACCCGGTCGAGCGTTTTTTTAGAAAACGGTTGATTTATTAGATTGTATTTGTTACTAGAACCCTTTATGGTACGAACGCTTGCCGGTCTTTCCTCTGAAAAGAGAAAGGCGGCTGTTTTTACCGGCCCGAGGGGTAATTCATATTTTTGGAGTTTTTAAATAACGATGAATGGGACCGTGGATCAAATGGACAAAGTAGACAACCATGATCAGAACCAGACTATGATGAGTCTGGAAAGTGGGCAAGGTGATGGGGTGACAGACCTGGGGGAGCTTTACGAGCAAAGTTTCCGCAGCCTCAACGAAGGCGAGGTCCTGAAGGGGTACGTCGTCCAGATTGACAAGGAAAATGTGATGGTGGACATCGGCTCCAAGTCGGAGGGCCGAATACCCATTCACGAATTCCGGGACGAGGACGGAAACGTGGACCTGCAGGTGGGTGACGAAGTTGAGGCGGTTTTGGTGCGCTGGGACGACGAAGGAGATGACATTCTCCTGTCCAAGGACAAGGCGGACAAGCGCAAGGTCTGGGAGGAGATCAGCCGCATCTACAACGACGATGGCGTCATCGAAGGCCGCATCGTCGCCCGGGTCAAGGGCGGTTTATCGGTTGACATCGGGGTGCAGGCTTTTCTGCCTGGTTCCCAGGTCGACCTCAGACCGGTCAAGAACCTGGAAAGCCTGGTCGGCCAGAGCATGAACTTCAAAATATTGAAGTACAACCGCAAGCGGGGCAACGTCGTGCTGTCCCGCCGCGTCCTGCTCGAGGACGAGCGCACCCAGCTCAAGGCCAAGACCATCGATTCCATCGAGGAAAACACCGTGATGGATGGTGTGGTCAAGAACATCACCGAGTACGGCGTGTTCGTCGACCTCGGTGGTATCGACGGCCTCCTGCACATCACCGACATGTCCTGGGGCCGCGTGGGACACCCGTCCGAGGTCTTTCACATCGGTGATGTCATCCAGGTCAAGGTGCTTCATTTCGACAAGGAACGCGAACGCGTCTCCCTGGGTCTCAAGCAGTTGCAGCCCGATCCCTGGACCATGGTCATCGACAAGTATCCCGTGGGCAACAAGGTGACGGGCAAGGTGGTCTCTCTGACCGATTACGGCGCCTTTGTCGAAGTCGAAGAGGGCATTGAAGGACTGATTCACGTCTCCGAAATGTCCTGGACCCGCAAGATACGCAACCCGGCCAAGATTCTGACGGTCGGTGACGTGGTCGAGTGCATGGTCCTGAACATCGACGCGGACAACAAGCGCATCTCCCTGGGCATGAAGCAGGTCGAGCCGAATCCCTGGGACGTGGTCGCGGACAAGTATCCGGTCGGCACCACCATTGAAGGCAAGATCAAGAACATCACCGACTTCGGCGTGTTCATCGGCATCGACGAGGGGATCGACGGTCTGGTCCACATCTCCGACATTTCCTGGACCAAGCGGTACAAACACCCCTCCGAGGTCTTCAAGAAAGGTGACTCCGTCCGGGCCGTCGTGCTCAATATCGAAAAGGGCAGCGAACGTTTCTCCCTGGGCATCAAGCAACTCGAATCCGACCCCTGGGAACTCGTGCCGGGCAAATACCCCATTGGCGCCCGGGTGACGGGCACGGTGACGAACATCACGGATTTCGGCCTGTTCATCGAACTCGAAGAAGGGATCGAAGGTCTGGTCCACATCTCCGAGATCGGACGTCACAAGGGGAAATCCCTCCGGGAGCTGTACAGCCTGGGCGACGTGATTTCAGCCAAGGTCTTCAATATCAGCGTCCCGGACCGCAAGATCGGGTTGAGCATCAAGCGGCTGAAAAAAGACGAAGAGCAGTCCTATTTCAAGGATTACATGGACGGCCGCCAGGGCGCCGCGACTTCGAGTCTCGGCGAACAGCTGCAACAGGCACTTCGCCAGCAGGCGGAGCGGTCCGCCGCCAGTGATGCGCCCGAATCCGACGAGCCGGACTGGGACGATGACCAGGATGACGATGACGACGACGAGTAACAGCCTCGCCTCGTTTTTTAACATCCTGGCCTGATAGCGGCTGACAAGGCCAAGCCGTGCAACCCGATTCCAAGCCGATCGGCGCGCCTCCCAAGGCGAGCAAGAAAGGCTCCTGTCTGGTTGTGGGTCTGATCATAGTGGCCGCCGTCATTCTGTTTGGCGGCGGCCTGATCGGTCTGGCCATACTGATCGACCGGGCCGACGGCATGTCATTCGGTGACGGTCTGGCCGTGATCGAAATCCAGGGCGTCATCACCGCGGACTCCGAGGTGGTCAAGAACCTGGTCCGTTTCCGGCGGGACGACAAGGTCAAGGCCATCATCATCCGGATCGACTCCCCCGGCGGCGGCGTAGCGCCCAGCCAGGAAATCTATCGGGAAGTCCGGCGAACCCGAAAAGACAAAAAGGTCGTCGTCTCCATGGGCGGCGTGGCGGCTTCCGGCGGTCTGTACATCGCCTCGGCCGCCGACAAGGTCCTGGCCAACCCCGGAACGGTGACCGGCAGTATCGGCGTCATCATGCAAATGATGAATGTCGAGGAACTGCTGGGCAAGGTAGGCGTCAGTTCCGTGGTCGTAAAAAGCGGGCGGTACAAGGACATCGGTTCGATGACCCGGACCATGACCGAGGAGGAGCGGGCCGTGCTTCAGGGCATGGTGGACAAGCTCCACAAGCAGTTCGTCAGGGACCTGGCCAAGGGTCGGGGACTGAAAGAAGAACAGGTCGCCGCCATCGCTGACGGGCGCATTTTTTCCGGTGAAGAAGCCGTCGACCTGGGCCTGGTGGACGGCTTGGGCAACTTTGAGGACGCAGTCGATGCAGCGGCCCGGTTCGGGGGGCTCAAGCGCCCGGTCCGCCTTATCTACCCGAGAAAAAAGACATCCTTTTTCGAACAGATTCTGGAAGGCAAATCCCCGGTTCAAATCCTGCCGGGTTGGATCACGCGGCCGGTCGCCTTCCAGTATCTGTATCTGCCAGGCCTCTAACCCGGCTGACCCGGGCGCCCCTTCAAAGCCCCCGAGCGGGCCGGGAAGCCCACTCGCCTCCGACAGGCAGCAACTCGTTCAAACCGCAACCCGATTTTGACAACCGAGGAATCCATGCTCAAACGCGAACTGATCGCGGCCCTGACCCGCCGCCACAAGGAACTCAAAGCCCAGGACGTGGACCTGATCGCGCGCCTGATTTTCGAATCCATGGCCGATGCCTTGAGTCGGGGCGAAGAGATCGAGCTGAGGGGCTTCGGGTCCTTCCGAATCCGGGATTACGAGCCTCGGGCCGCACGCAACCCGGGCACGGGCGAAACGGTCCAGCTCGACGCCAGACGGGGCGTCCTCTTCAAGGCCGGCCTGGAAATGAGAGGACGGCTGAATGGGCGCTGAAACCCGCCCCTCCTATCTCGATCCAGCCGCCAGACCGGGCCTTTTCGACGGCATGCTGGCCATATGGCGAGGCGCGGGCTTTCTGGCCGGCCACCCCCGACTCCTGCCCTTCGCCCTGATTCCCGTTCTGATCAACGTGGTTCTGTTCGCCCTGTTTTTTTATATGAGCCTGAGCTACTTCAGCCACTGGCTCGACTCGCTCATACCCCAGTCGGAAACCTGGTACTGGATCGCCTTGATCTACCTGCTGACGATTATCGTCATCGTCCTGCTCCTGTTGATCATCGCCTTCACCTTTACCATCCTGGCCAACATCATCGCCTCGCCCTTCAACGATGCCCTTTCGGCCAAGACCGAAGTCCTGGCCTCCGGCGTCGATACCGGGGCGCCCTTTTCCCTGGTCGGAATCATCAAGGAGACCGGCAGAACGATCATCGAGGAACTCAAGAAGCTGCTCTTCTACGGCGTGGTCGTGGGTCTGCTTTTTCTGTTGAATCTGATTCCCGTCCTGGGTCAGACCCTCTGGGGCATCCTGTTCATGCTGTTCACGGTGATCTGGTTGGGGCTGAGCTTTCTGGACTACGCCCTGGCCCGACACGGTTTCCGGTTCAGGGCCAAACTGGGCTTCGTCCGAAGGAATTTATTCCCGGTCCTGGGCTATGGCGCCGGGGTCTTCGCCGGCCTGCTGATTCCGGTCTTCAACCTGGCCATCATTCCCATTGCCGTGGTCGGCGGGACCCTCTTGTACCTGGAATTGAGGGACGATTACGAATAGCGCGGAACAGGCGGCCCCGCTGGTTCGCTCCCGTCTCAGTCCTGGCTGAACTCTCCCAGGCCTAATCGAATGATTTCGGGATCGTCGTCGATCAATGAGACGACCGTGGAAGGCTGTCCCGGCACCGGGCCGCCGTCGATGACCAGGTCGATCGCCCCCTTGAAGGTCTGCTCGATGGCTTCCGGATCGGAAATGACCTCGCCCGAATCATAGGTGGCCGAGGTGTTGATGATGGGATGCCCGAGGGCTTGCACGATAAGCAGAGGAATGCTGTGATCCGGAACCCGGATGCCGGCCTCCTTGCGCCGGGTCAGCATAATCTGGGGAACCAGACGGGTCCCTTCCAAAATGAAGGTGAAGGGACCGGGCAGCAGGCGTCGCATGGTCCGGTACTGGTAGTTGGAAACCTTGGCGAACTCGCTGATGTGCTTGAGATCGGCGCAGATGAAACTGAACGGCTGCTTTTTGTTGCGCTTCTTCAGTCGATAGACCTTTTCGATAGCCCGTTTCTGGAGCAGGTCGCAACCGATGCCGTACTGGGTATCCGTGGGATAGGCGATCACGCCGCCTTCATTGAGCACGTCGACGACGCGGCTGATCAGGCGGCCTTGAGGATTCTCCGGATTAATGCGCACGATCATTGTTTAACTACCCATAGCCAAAAGACGAAGAAACATAACACGAGCCCACGGGGGTGTCAAGCGGTCGCCGTCTTTCGGGGACTTTCCCGGCCTGCCGCCGCTCCCTTTCCGGAACGGCGGGCCAAAACGGGCCGGATGGGCAAAAGAGTTGTGTCTGTTCACCTTCTTGGGATATAATCAGCCCCATGAAAACAGTCGGAAAACGCACCATACTCGTCTTTTTCGTCCTGGCGGCCCTCAGCATGGTCCTGACCGGCTGCGTCGAATCCATTTACCCCAAGAAGCGCGTCGTTGTCGATCGCCCGCAGCCCGAGCGGTCCGCGCCGCCGAGCCAACCGGAGCAGCCGATCGCCGAGGCGGCTCGGCCGACCCTGTCGGAAGCGGAAATGGTTCGCCAGGCTGAACAGGCCGAAAGCCGGGGCAAGGACCAGGAGGCCCTGGATGGATATGAGGCGCTGCTCAAGGCCTACCCCGGAACGTCGGCGGCGGATTCGGCCCTGGCGGCCATCGGCCAGATACAGCAGCGGCGCAAAAACGACAAGGCCGCGATTGCCGCTTTCCAGAAGCTGGTCGATAAATATCCGGCCAGCCGTTTCAGCGACGAGGCCCGACGCCGTCTGGGCTTGTTGTATATCCAGACCGGCCTTTTCAAACAAGCCGTCCCCGTACTGAACAAGCTGCTGGCCAAGAGTTATGAGCCCAAGGAAAAGGCGCGGCTTCGGATATCCCTGGGCCGCGCCCACCTGGGCATGGGCAACCACGGCCAGGCCCTGGAATTTTTCCTCAAGGCCTACCACGAGACGCCCGACGCGACAGACAAGGACGAAGCCAATCGTCTGGTCAAGCTCACCATCCACAAGATGTCCATGGACGAACTCAACCAAGCCCAGACGGAATACGTGAGAGACTATCCGGGCGGGTACGTGGCGTACCTTCTGGCCTACCGCTACTATCGGGCCGGGCAGCTGGACCGGGCCCGCAGCAAGGCCGAGATATTCATCGAGAGCTTCCCCGGCCACGCCATGGAGGGGAACGCCCAGGAACTGTTACGGGCCATTGAAGGCCAAGGTCCGCCGCCGCCCCTGGAGTTCCCTGATGAAACGCAGGCCGCGGCCGTATCTCCCCCCGAGCGGAAGGCCGAGATCGAGCCGCCCCCCACGAAACCAGCCGCCGAACTCCCTGAACCCGCGGGCCCTTTACCCGACTATTCGGCCATGAACATTGCCTGCCTTCTGCCGCTCTCCGGCTCCGGAGCCGCCCAGTACGGCCAACAGGTCCTCAAGGGCCTCCAGTTGGCCCAACAGCTTTACCAGGCGGTCACGCCGGGCTTCAAGGTCAACCTGATCGTCCGGGATTCCAAGGGCAGTCCGGAGACAGCCATCAAGATTCTGGACGAACTGGCCAAGGAGGAGAAGGTTTTAGCCGTCGTCGGACCGCTGATCGGCCAGGTGGCGGCCCGGGTCGCGCCCCTGGCTGAAATCCAGTCCGTCCCCATGATCACCCTGTCACAGATGGCCGATCTGCCCCAAAGCGGCAAGCACATCTTCCGGCTCAACCTTTCGCCGCGCGCCCAGGCCCGGGCGGTGGCCCGGTATGCCGTCCAGACTCTGGGTCTGAGACGAATCGCCATTCTGCACCCCGACGACCGGTACGGCCGGGCCATGCGGGACTTTTTCTGGGATGAGACGAACCGGCTGTCCGCTGAAGTGACCGGCGTACAGGGCTATAATCCGGCGGCCACTGATTTTTCCGAACCGATTCGCAAACTGGCGGGTGTGGGCAAGGTCAATCGCAAGGTCGAAGCCGGCAAACAGGCCAGCGTTCCCTTCGAGGCGGTCTTTCTGCCGGACAGCTACAAGGCCGTGTCCATGATCGCCCCCCAGTTCGCCTATCACGACATCACCTCGATCCGTCTCCTGGGCACCTCGCTCTGGTACACCCCCAACCTGCTCCGGGCCGCGGCCCGCTACACCCAGGGGGCCATCTTTCCGGTCGCTTTCTACCCGTACAGCGATCGGCCGGAGATCAAGGCCTTCGTGGACGGGTACCGGGCCGACGTGGGCGACCTGAACGCCGTTCCCGGCCAGTACGAAGCCTATGGCTTCGACGCCGCCCTTCTGCTGCTGGCCCTGATGGACCGGCATCACGTCTCGACCCGGGAGGCCCTGGTCCACTCCCTGTCCAGCCTGAGTGAAGGCTTCCCTGGAGTCACCGGCAGCTTCACCTTCAGTCCCGAAGGGGAATACATCGGCGACCCCACCCTGCTGACCATCGAGGGATCGGAGTTCAAGCCCGTCGATTAAAACCCAACAGGCCTCTTCCTCGCGTCAAGGGAAGAGGCCTGTTCCTTTTCGAACGCGGCTTACTGACAAAGGATGGACGTTGTGTTGCCTTCGGAAGCCTTCAGCAGCCGTTCATACGGACCCAGGGACCCGGGAGAAGACCCGGCCGCCCGGTTGGCCTTGATCAGTCCATAGACCCTGGCCACTGCCTGCCCGTCGGCCAGGGCTCCATAAAGTCGGATGGCCCGATCCAGCTCCCGGGCCGCATCGGACCACTGCTTTTTCCTCTGGTAGATCAACCCGAGCTGTTCCAGGTCATAGGCGATACCGGCCGGGTTTTCCGCCTGTTTGTCCAGGTCCAGGGCCACGGAGACGTGTTGTTGGGCCCGGGTCAGGTCACGCTCCTCGCTCGCGATCAAACCCAGTTCCACATGAACGGCCGCCTGCCCCCGGACGTCCTTGTTTTGCACGGCCAGGGCCAGGGCCCGATCCAGAACCGTCCGGGCCTCCGCCAGTCGGCCCGTTTTCCGGTAGAACACGCCCAGGTTGGTCAGGTGCAGGCCCAGACCGGTCCGGGCCTTGTCCCGCTCGGCCTCGCCTATCGCCCGTCTCCAAAGGCTTTCCGCCTCGCCGGCCCGGCCGACCTTGAAGGCCAGGCCGGCCAGGTTGCCGTAAATCAGAGAGGCCTCTGACCGGCTGTCCACATCCCGGTTGAGCTCCAGGGCCTTGTTCAGATGCTCGGCCGCCTCGTCATACCGGCCGAGCCCCAGGGCGGCTGCCCCCAGATTGTTGCGGGCCCGCAGCATGCCCGGCAGGTCGTCCAGAAGACGGCTCGTTTCCATGGCCTGAAAAAAATACCGCTCGGCCCGGTCGTAGCACCCCCGGTCGTACCAATAGCTGCCCTGGCTGGCCAACCGTTTGGATTCGGCGATCAAGACCGGGTCCGGTTTGGGTTTGGGACCGCCGCAAGCCAGACCGAACAGCCACAGAACCGCCAAACCGCCCAGCAACAGACGCGCCGCCGTCTTCACGGTCCTCACCCCCTCACCTGAACGCCGTGGCTTTCCGGCGCCGGTTGAGGCGGGAGATTGCCCCGAATCAGAAAGTTCTTCTTGACCGAATCCAGAATCTCGTTGACGTCCCGCATGCCTTGCCGGGCCTCCTGGCTGATTTCCGGAACATCCTGCATGGCCTTTTCGAGCTGCCGGCTGATCTTTTGAAGCTGGCCCAGGATGTCCTGAATCCGGCCCAGAACAACGGGCATCTCGGCCTCGACCGTCCCGGTCGCGCCGGCGGTGTGATCCGCCGCCTTGCGAATCTTGGCCAGTATCCCATCCACGGCCTTGAGTTCGGCCATGATCTGATTGTACAATTCATCCTTCCGAATGATCCGGCCCAGTGACCCCTTCCCGTCCGCCACCCCGCCGGTTATCCGCTTGACTTCATTCAAGGTGCCGAACAGGCCGCCGTCCGGGTCGTCCAGCCGGTCGGTTATGATTTCGATATGGTCCAGGATTTCATCGACCAGCAACAGCTTGTGCTCCAGGTCGAGTTCCTCCAGGTAATCGGACAGTTTTTTCTGCTCCTTGGAAGGAATCTCTCCCCCCGGCGGTATGAGCGCCGCATTCTTGGACCCCAGGAGAATGTTGACGTACTCGTCCCCGATAATGGTCGGGCTTTCGATGGCCGCCTTGCTGTCCAGACGGATACGCGAGGCATAGTCTTCCAGAACGCGAAAGGTCACCCTGACCCGGTTGTTTTCGGTCAGTTCGATTTCGGTCACCTCGCCGATGTCCGTCCGCAGCAGGCGAACCTTGGCCCCGGGCGCCAGGTTGTAGCCTTCCTTGTATATACTGAAATAGCTGACGTGCCGCTTGAACCATTTCTGGCCTTGCCCGACCAGAATGGCGCTGCCCACGAACAGGAAAAAGATCAAGAGAATAAAGCTCCCGACCACTTTTTCCATCGTACTGAAACTGACCTGCATATCGATCCCCCGCCCCCGGTCAGCCGATCGGCCCGTCGGGCCGCTTCTCCGACGTTTCCATTCGACCGGAGCGTTCCTCCATGATGATGGTCCAGTCCACCCATTCCCTGCCGACCTCGGGCGGGACGGCCGAGATCAGAAAGGCGCATTCCCGCCGGTCGGCCCGGCCCCGAATCTCCTCCAGAAGAAGCGCGTGCCGCTTGGGTCCCAGGTCCATGAGCGGCATCTCGAAAAGGAACAGCGGCGGGTGTTTGACCAGCTCCCTGACGTACAGGGCCATCCTCAGCTTTTCGTAACTCAGTTCCTCCGGACGCAGCCTCCGGTCCCGAAACAGGTCGAAACAGTCCATGATGGGCTGGATGCGTTCCTCGGCCTGCCCGATGGTCAGGCCGAGATTGTATTCCAGACTCAGGGTCATGTTTTCCAGGACGGTCAAGTTGCTGATGAGCCGCGTCTCCCGGTGAACCAGGCCGATCCGCCCCTTGAGGGCCAGTGCCCGCTTTTCCTCTCCGTAGGCGGCCGCATCCCCGCCGAACCATCTCAAGCTCCCGCTGTCCGGCCTTCCCAGGCCGGCGCAGACCTGAAACAAGGCCCGGGCGACCCGGTGATGGTCGGCCCAGACCAGGCCGCCTTGTCCGAGTCCCAGTGAAAACGATACGTCCCGGAACAGATGCCTCCCCTTTTCCATCACGCCCAGGCCCTGGCAGGACAGAACGACTTCGCTCTCCGGCTTATCCCCGTCCGTCCCGCTCCGTTCAGGCATAGGCCACCGTCAGGATGACGTTGAGAAAGACGACGTACAGGAGGCAGTTGACCAGGGCCCGGGAGGTCAGGGGCGGCACGCGGGTGATGGAATCGTGGGCCATGAAGCCATGATACAGGCAGACCACCGGAATGGTCACCCCGAAAAACAGGCCTTTGGCCAATACCACCAGAAAGTCGGCCCCGCGGATAGAAGTCACCAGCTCGTAGATCAGGTTCGACACGGTCAGGTCCGTGAATATCCAGGTCGTGACGACACCGGCGGCAATGGCCGCCAAATCGAACCAGATGACCAGGCAGATCACGGAAACCATCACGCCGAACAGCCGGGGAATACACAAATAGTGATAGGGAGACACCCCCTGCATTTCCAGGCCCTCGATCTCGCCCAGCACGTTCATGTAACCGATTTCCATGGTAATGGCCGAGCCGGACCTGAAAATGACGATGATTGCCGTGAGCATGGGCGCGATTTCCCGGCCGATGACCACGATGACCAGTCGGGCCAGGGCGTTGGTGCTGCCGATCTTGGCCAGGAATTCGTACCCCTGCATGAACAGGATCGCGCCGGTCAGGACGGCAAACAGGGAAACCAGGTCCAGGGACTGGACGCCGGTGTAGTAAATCTGCTGGACCAGGATGCGGCTGGTCAGGCGCCGGCCGTGACCATGAAAACGAACCATGACCTTGAGGCAGACCCAGAAGAAGGCCACGGTGTCCAGAATGTGGTTGGCCTTGGCCAGCAGCCAGCGGCCGGTCATTCCGGACAGATTGCTCAGATAGGCTCTCGGCATGTCCGTTGAAACGCCCCGCCGTGGATTACACCCGGATACTGGAGTTGGGTTCTAAAGTGGCGCCTGACCCGACCGCAATATCCGGGTTCAAGGAAATCCTGCCCTAGGAGACGGGACGATCCGGTAACCGATTCACTGGCCGCCTCGGTGGCCTTCCACGGGCGGTCCGACTTTCTCGCCGGGTCCGGGCCCTTCGAGGCATCGATCCCGCCTACTGCTTTTCGGCGGGCGATTCCAGTCTCAGTTCGACCAGGTGTTCCTGCTTGGTCTGCTCTTCCCGCAACTTCAGCCTCAGGACGGTCGGGTGCTTGACCTCTCCGGGAAAGAAGAAAAACCCGTGGGTGATGTCCTTGGGCTTGAAAGCCTTGTCCTGGATGCTTCGATTCCTGAGGTCTTCCCGAATCTGGCTCTGTGAGGACCGGTCGCCGTACCCCTCGGCGCCGCCCTTGACCGCCCCGATGGCCGCGCCGGCCACGGCGCCCTTGCCGGCCGCTTCGGCGATATTCTGGCCCGTGATGATGGCGAAGGCCCCGCCCAGGATCGCGCCGGCCGCGCCGGCCAGAGCGGCTTGTCTGCCGCCTTCTCCGCCCATCCGCTCGACCCGCACGTCCTTTTCGATGCGGTCATAGGCCGCCTTGGCCGGCAACAGGTTCCAGAGGTTGTCCTGATCGTCCATGAGCAGGGTCTGTTCCGTGATGACCTGCAGGGCCTGGTCGCCCTTGTTGTCCACGACGACCTGGACCGGAGTCAATCCGGCCCCCCGGATGTTGAAACCGAAGGCCTGCCAGGCCTCGGCTTCGTCGGTCCAGGCCTTGGCCGCGATCACCGCTCCGGCCACGGTCACCCGGTTCGGGTAGGATTCCACGGATTTGAACGGCAGGGGCTTGTATTCGTATCCGGTGCAGCCCCAAACGGCCAGCAATAGGGCGATCATGGCCAGGCTGACTAATTTTTTCATGTTTTCCTCCAGGCAAAAGAGGTCTATCTGTTGAAAAGGAAGCATATTCCGTTTTGCCGGCCAAGTCAACCGGCCCGGCCCTCGGCCCGCCTATAAAAAAGGTTGAGCCGCGCCCCCTAAGCGGTTACATTGACCCTGACCGAGGCCGGAGGGCCGGTCGAAAGGAGTCAGCCGGATGTACAAATACCACGTCGAGCACACCTGGGTCAGACAGGACGGCGACACCGCCTTGATCGGGCTGTCCTTTTACGCGCAAGCCCATCTGGGCGAGATCGTTTTCGTCGAACTGCCCCCTCCGGGGCGGGACATCCAGTCCGGACAGGTCTTCGGCCTGATCGAATCGGCCAAGATGACCAGCGAAATGATCGCGCCGGTCAGCGGTCGGGTCGTGGCTTCCAACGCGGACCTCGAACGCCAGCCGGACCTGATCAACGAATCCCCTCTGGATCAGGGCTGGATCACCCGCATTCGGCCTTCGGACCCGTCCGAGCCCGAGGCCCTGATGGACCATGACTCGTACCAGGCCTACCTGGCCGAACTGCCCGAGGAATAGTCCGGGCGAAAAAGAGCGGTTCATGAAACGAATCGGAATCGTGGCCAAGAAATCGGCGCTGGCCCTGGCCGAGGCCGAATCCCTTCGGGACTGGCTGGCCGAGCGGGGTTTCCAGGCCTACATCGAGCAGCCGGAAAGCACCATCGGCACGGTCAACGGCACCGAGCGTCCCACGACCATCCCGTGGGACGTGGACCTGGTCGTGGTCCTTGGCGGGGACGGCACCCTGTTGTACGCGGCCCGGGCCCTGGGGCGCCACGGCATGCCCCTGCTGGGAGTGAACATGGGCGGCCTGGGCTTCCTGACCGCCATCAGTCTGGAAAACGCCCGCAAGGCCCTGGAACGGGTCCTGGCCGGGGAGTACTGGGCCGAGGCCCGGATGCTGCTGGCCGTCCGGATCGTTCGGGGCCGCGAGGTGCTCAACGAACAGACCGTGCTCAACGACGCAGTGATCAACAAGGGGGCCCTGGCCCGCATTCTCAATCTTTCCGTCAATGTCGACCAGACCCATCTGACCAACTACCGGGCCGACGGACTCATCATATCCACGCCCACCGGTTCGACGGCCTACAATCTCTCCGCGGGCGGCCCCATCGTCCACCCGGTCCATGAAACCATTGTCGTCACGCCGATCTGCCCCTTCACCCTGACCAACCGGCCGATCATTCTGCCCATGACCGCGACCGTCGAAGTCGAGGTCGATCCCGAGGCCTCGGACGTGATCCTGACCGCCGACGGGCAGGTCTCCTGTCCGCTGGAACCCGGCGACCGGGTCGTGGTCAGGCGCTCGCCGTCGAGCCTGTCCCTGATCACCAATCCGTACAAAAGCTATTTCGAAATACTGCGCACCAAACTGGGCTGGGGATAATCGGCCGGGCCGTCAGGGCCGCCAGGTCTCCAGGTTCCAGGCCATGTCCCAGAACATCCATTCGTAGCGGCAGGAACGCAGGAAAATGCTTTCGATCGGAGCGAGTTCCGCTTCGGGCTTCCCGGCCGCGGCCCGGTCGAGCACCTCGAACCACCAGTCCACCGTTTCCCGCAGTTCGGGCAGGGCGTAGGTCATCAGCCAGGATCGGTAGGGGTGCTCTTGGGCCAGGTCGCGGCCCCCGGTCAGTTCCCGGCCGATTTCCACGTAGATGTACCCGCAGGGAATGATGGCGGCCATGGCTTCGGCCAGGACGCCCACGCGGGTGTAACGATGCAGATGATCCATGTAGGCCGTGCAGGTCGGGGCCGGCTCGGTCCCCAGGACCTCTTCCATGGTCACCCCGAACTCCGCGAAATAGGTCTCCTTGAGTGCGGTCTCGATCTCGAATGTCTCCCGGGCCGAATCCAGCATGCGCATGGCCTGTTCGGCCTCGGGAACCAGGGCGGCCGCCCAGGCGATCGTCCGGGCGTATGCCACGATGTACAGGGTGTCCTGGATCATATAGTAGCGAAACCGGTCCAGGGACAGCGTGCCGTCGGCCAGCCCCTGGACGAAGGGATGATCGAGCTGGGCCGCGAGAATCGGTCGGGCCCGGTCTTTCAGTCGTTCGGCAAAGGTCATGAATCTCTCCCTTGGAGGACGCCCCCGGATCAGCGCCAGTGGCCGCGATAGCGAAAGCTCCGGACGCGGCGGTAGGCCAGCAGCAGCAGAACCAGTCCCGCGGCGGCGAGGATTTGGTAAACGATTTCCGATCCCGGAGGCCCCCAGTCCGGGCTGGAGAACTCGAAGTCGCCCCGCCCGGTCCGGCCCCCGGCCCGAATCCGGACGGTCAGTCGGTGGGCGCGACCATCCGCTTCGAGTCCGCTGGACGGATAGCTGACCACATACTGGCGCTTGACCCGTTCGGCCGTATCGATCAGACAGGGCCCGATTTCGTCGGGATAACTGGCGAAACAATACCCGCCCCCGCTCCGGCCGGCCAGGTCCGCCAACCGCTTCAGGCCCGGCTGGTTCTCGTCGCCGTATCCGATCACGAACAGGGACGTCTCCGAATCGAGCAGGCCGGACTCGGCCGCTTCCGGGGAAAACATGGAGCCCTCGTCGCGCCCCTCGGTCAGCAGGACCAAAACGCGGCGGTCCGGTTTCGGCCGCCCCGCCCCTTCCATGGCCGCCAGCGTCTGTAAGCCCAGCAGCAGCCCGTCATGGATTCGGGGCCGGCCGGAAACCGGTTCGAGGGCCAGCACGGCCATGAGCAGGTCATGGGGGTTTTGAATCGGCCCGGCGATGACCCGGGGATAATCGGCGTAACTGACCACCGCGCCCGGATAGCGATAGCCCAGGTCGTTGAAAAAGGCTTCGAGCCCCTGCCGGACCAGGGTCAGCGACGTGGCCATGTCCTCGCCGTGATCGACCAGGACGATGTAATTCAAGAGGCGGTCCGTTCGAACAAAGGTCTCGACCACCGGCCGGCCCGAGTAGGGCTGCCCGTCCTCGACCACGTCGATCCGAACATGGTCCAGTTCCCCGACCACCTTGCCCGCCGGGTCGGCCACGGTGACAAAGACGCTGACCCAGGGCCTTTGCCCGGCGTGAAAGGTCAGCCGGTCCACCCGCACGGCCAGCTCGCCGGGTTCGGCCCGGGCCTGGGCGGCCATCAGCAGACAGGCCGCCATCACCACGCGGACCGTCTGGGTCAGAAACAGACGAAGCAACTTGGGTCCACCCGCCTTTCGCGCTTTACTCTAACGGCAAAGCCCTTGTCCCGGCAACAAAAAACGGCCTCGGGCCGCCGGGATTCGGTTAAGGATGGAGGACGAATCCGGCCCTGGTCCGGCAAGGAAGATTCCAGAGGCATCGCGCCTTATCGCTTGGGGGCGGCCGGGATGCGGCGGCGTTGTGTTGGTGGATCGTCAGGGTCGATCCGGCTGGATGAAATTATTGCTTGACAAATTTGTTGCACAACGGTTTTTTTGTCCAACAAATTCGTTGGACAAAAGGATGCGGACCGACGGCCACGCTAAATATAGCCGATACGTTGAACGGCATGCCACTTCCCGACCACACCGGATCGGAATACACCCGCTTCACCCTGTCCCGGTCAACGGCAGACCAGCCGTCGGGGGCAGAAAGGCGTGAGGAGAAACATGGAGGCACACGCTCCAGGCTTCCCGTAGACTCGAACCATCTCCGGTCTCTCCGAACATATTTTTCCGGCTAGCCCTCCAGCCCCCCTTCCCGTCCGACACACAGAACGGCCGCCGCGCGATCGCAAACCCACGCGCCCGGTCTGTCTTGACTTGCCCGGCCAGGGCGGATATATTTTTCCGGTCATAACATCCCAGGAGGTAACGACTTTGAAAAAGAACGACGACATCGTGATCGTCGCCGCGGCCCGCACTCCGATCGGCGACTTCGGCGGCTCCCTGACCCCGGTTCGGGCGCACGAACTGGCGGCCCTGACCATGAAGGAAGTGATTGCTCGGGCCGGTATCGCTCCGGACCTCCTTTCCGACGTCATCTTCGGCGACTGCATTCAGAGCCCGGACGAAGCCAACACGGCCCGGACGGCCATGCTCAAGGCCGGCCTGCCCCATGAAGTGCCGGCCGTGACCATCCAGCGCCAGTGCTCGAGCGCCATGCAGGCCGTGGCCTTCGGCACCCAGCAGATCAAGGCCGGCGACTCCGAAGTGGTCCTGGCCGGCGGGGTCGAGTCCATGAGCAACGCCCCCTACGTCCTGTCCACGGCCCGCTGGGGCACCCGTCTGCGTCACGCCGAAATGACCGACGCCATGTGGGAGGCCCTCTATTCCGGCAGCCGGGTCCTGGGCGACCCCTTCATCATGGGGGAAACGGCCGAAAACCTGGCCCGGAAGTACGAGATTTCCCGCGAGGACCAGGACGTGGTGGCCCTGCGCAGCCACAACAACGCCCAGGCCGCCATCGAGGCCGGCCGGTTCAAGGACGAGATCGTACCCGTTCCCGTGCCCGGCAGGAAGGGCGCGGTTACGATGGTGGACACGGACGAACACGTCCGCTTCAACCTGACCATGGAGGACCTCTCCAAGCTCAAACCGGTCTTCAGCAAGGATGGCACGGTCACGGCCGGCAACTCCTCCGGGCTCAACGACGGCGCATCCGCGGTCCTGCTCATGCGCCGGGACAAGGCCAGGGAACTGGGCCTGGAACCCCTGGCTTCCATCCTGGGCAATGCCGTGGCCGGCGTGGACCCCAAATACATGGGCTACGGGCCCGTGCCCTCCACCCGGAAGGCACTGGCCCGGACCGGGGTCCAGCTCGGCGACGTTCAGCTTATCGAACTCAACGAGGCCTTTGCCGCCCAGTATCTGTCCGTGGAACGGGGACTGGGCCTCAACCGCGACATCACCAACGTCAACGGCAGCGGCATCGGCCTGGGGCACCCGGTCGGCTGCACCGGCGCCCGGATCATCATTTCGCTGATCTATGAAATGGCGCGCCGGAATCTGACCCTGGGCCTGGCCACCCTGTGCGTGGGCGGCGGCATGGGCATGACCACGATCGTCGAACGCGACTGATACGGACCGGCCCGGCGGAGCGAACTTCGCCGGGCCGGTTTTCCCTTTTTTGTTTTTTCATGTAACAACTTGACAAACCGAAGCCCCGGAGATAGAAAAAATCCGGACCATACGTCCCCGGCCCCCTTTTCGTTTTCGCGGGCGGGGCGGATCAGGGCACATCGAGAGGCAAAGGACATGAGCGACGAACAGGCCAACAACCTGCAGGACCCCCGTCTGATCCGGGAAATGCTGCTGGGGTCGGGTTATTCGGAAAAAGCGGTCGATCTCTATCTGACCCGACCGAACATGGGCAGCCTTCCCGACGCGAACCAGGTCAGCGAACTGACCGGCCATTGCGGGGATACGATGAAGATTTTCCTCAAGATTGAAGACAACGTCATCCAGGACGCCAAAATCCAGGTCCTGGGCTGTCCGGGCGCGGTGGCTTCGGCCATGGCCACCATGGACATGATCCGGGGCAAGACCCTGGAAGAAGCGGCCACCCTTCGGGACGCCGACGTCTTCAAGGTCCTCGAGGACCTGCCGGACCAGAAACAGCACTGCATCCGGCTTTCGGTCAAGACCCTCCAGAAGGCCATCGAGGATTACTCCGAACGCCAACAACCCGCTGCCAAGGAGATCGCCTAACCATGCCGCTCTTCGAATACCTGTGTCTGGGTTGCGGCCACGTGACCGAAGCGCTGATCACCCGTTCGGACGATCAGCCCGTGTGCGAGGCCTGTCAGAGCCATGACCTGAAAAAGCTCATCTCCGCCAGTTCGTCGGCCTCGGGCCCGAATCAGGGCCGGATGCCGGGGGCCTCCGACACCGCCTGCTGCGGCTCGGCCCCGGGCATGGCCGCCGGGTGCGCGGGTCCGGGGAGCTGCTGCGGCAAATCTTTCTAGGCCGCTTTCCGTCCCCTTCGCCGGGTCTGATTCAGAAAAAATGTTGGGTTAAGCTTCGCTAACCCAACCTGCAAGACTGCCCCTTTGCAGCCCTCATTGACGGCTGGTTCCCAAGCTCCTGCCTGGGAACCCGATCCTGGAAGCTCCGGCTTCCCTGTTTTTCCGTTTTGGCGTTGGTTTTCTCCATAGCCCCCTTACGGAATAAGGTGTTGAAGCCCCAGCTTCAAGGCATAATAACGTTCCCCAGCTGGAGCTTGGGAACGAGCGGAAAACCAGCGGAAACTTGGGATAATACCGGGCCTCGGGACACGCCCGCCTGACGGTCCCGCCCACCGTGAACCGGCCCCTCAGAGCATGCCCCGCCTGAGTATCGATATCAGCAGCCAGAAGCCCATCACGCCGGCGACCAGGTATCCGGCCAGACCGATGATGGGGATGTCGTGCCACTTGGGCGGAATCCCGGCCAGAATGACCAGGGAAGAACCGATGACCAGGGAAGCCAGGACGATGGCGAAGGCCAGCCGGTTGCTGGTCCGGTCCTGGTTGATCAGCATCGGGTCCAGACCCTTGTGTTCGAATTCGATCCGCAGCCGTCCATGCCGGGCCAGCCGGAGCACGGCCAGGGCCTCGCCCGGCATCTCCCGGAAGGTGGACAGCATGTCCGTACCCAGACTGAAAATGTCCTCGGCCAGACGCCGGGGATGCAGACGCTGAAGCTGGACCCGCCGGACAAAGGGCGCCGCCTTGTCGATCATGTCGAAGTCCGGATTCAGCCTCCGGCCCAGGCCCTCCATCGAAGTCAGGGCCTTGAGCAGGAGCAGCAGATCGGCCGGGACCCGCAGCCGGTATTTCGTAAAGGTCTGGAAAAGGTTTTCGAACAGGCTGCCCAACTCGAGTTCCTTGAGCGGCTTGAACAGGTACTGGTCCAGAAACTCGGATGCCTCCCGCTCCAGGGCCCGGCGGTCCGGCTCGTCCTCCCAGACGGTGATCCGCAGCACCGACTCGACCACGGCCGACATGTCCTGGCGAACCACGGCCATGATCAGGTCCACGATCCGTTCCCGGGACGTCCGATCCACCCTCCCCATCATGCCCATGTCCAGGAAGCAGATCACGCTGTTTGGCAGAACCACCAGGTTGCCCGGATGGGGGTCGGCGTGAAAGAAGCCGTGTTCGAATATCTGGAGCAGGACCAGGTCCGCTCCCCGATCGGCCAGCTCCGGCAGGTCGTACCCGGCGGCTTCGAGCAGGTCCAGGGAATTGGACTTGATGCCCTGAACGTACTCCATGGTCAGAATGCGGGATGTGCTGGCGTCCCGAAAGATTTTGGGCACGTATATGCGCGGCTCGCCGATGAACTGGGCCGCGAAACGCTCCATGTGATTGGCCTCGATCAGATAGTCCAGCTCCCGTTCCAGGGTGTGGCCGAACTCCTCGATCACCGCCGTCGGCCTTTGGATGTCCCAGCCCTCGAGATGCTTTTCCATGAGCATGGCCAGGTGAAGCAGGATTTCCAGGTCCACTTCGATGAGCGGCCGGATACCCGGCCGCTGGACCTTGATCACGACGTCTTCGCCGTCCAGGAGCCGGGCCCGGTGCACCTGCCCGATCGAGGCCGCGGCCAGCGGGTGGGGGTCCACTTGCTCGAAGGTCGCTTCCAACGGCCCCTTGAGTTCCCAGGTGATGATCTTTTCCACCTCTTCGTACGGAAACGGAGGAACCTCGTCCTGGAGCTTCTGCAACTCGGCCATGAAATCGGCGGGCAGGAGGTCGGGCCGCGTGCTCAATATCTGGCCCAGCTTGATGAAAGTGGGCCCCAGTTCCTCGATGGCCATCCGCATCCGTTGGGCCCGGGATAGGGCTTCGACCTTTACCCGGGCCTTGCTGGTGAAAATCTGTCGGCCCAGGTCGAGATACTGTTCCACCTTCAGATTGACGACCAGGTCGTCGAACCCGAACTTGAACAGCACACCCAGAATGTCCCGGTAGCGCTGCATGTGCCGATAGGTGCGCCCCAGAAGACCGATCTTGCGGATAATCATCTTGATAGCTCCCGGCCGATTGGGCCCAGTTTACCATGACCGCCCCCGGAATGGGAATACCTTCAAGGGGTTGTCCAATTTTTAGGCGCCCTCGCTCCGGGTGTACAAATATCATCCAGCCCCGCGGGCCATGGGCTCCAGGCCCGGAAACGCTTCTCCAGATATCCGGATTAATTTCAATTTAATATCATATAGTTGGATATTTTTTCTTTTTCGGCACGGACTGGCCCGCGTCTTGCCCCTATCCCGGACAGCACCTGAAAGGAGGAGCGATTCATGGCTAAAAAAATCACGATTCTGGCGGTCCTGATCCTGAGTCTGGCCCTGGCCGGGTCGGCTCTGGCGCAATCGGGCGATCAATCCCGGCGCGGTTCGGATTCGGCCGCCCGAAGGGCTGGCCATAAGGCCGGCCAAGGCCCCATGGCCGCATTTCACCAGGACCCCGAGGTGGCCAAACTTCGGGAAGACATTTCCCGAAAGCAGCAGGAACTGGCCGCCGCTTTCTCGGTCGACCGGGTGGACGAGACCAAGGCCCGGTCTGTTCACCGGGAAATCTCGACCCTGAAGACCGAGTTGGCGGACAAGCGCATGGAATACACCCTGGCCTTCAAGAAAAGAAATCCGGACTGGACCCCCCGGTTCGTTTCCGGCGGCGGCCGGCGGCACGGACGGGCCGGGGCCGGGGAACCGGGCCAGGGCTTCCGTTCGGGCCAACAGAGGCGGGGGTCCGGCTGGCGGAGCGGTCAAGAGGTGGAATCGGGTTCGAACTAGTCCGAAATGACATGAAAAAACGGGGTGCGGGTGCGAACTCGCATCCTTGTTGATATAATGCCTGGTAGCGTCGGACTGCCGGCCTTGAATCGACTCGACGAGGAATTATGAGATGAACCACCGCGGGCTGACATCGTTTTTCACCCTGACCGGTTTCCTGATCATGACCGTGACCGGCATCGTCCTCTACTTCGTGCCCCAGGGCCGGATATCGTACTGGATGGAATGGACCTTTCTCGGTCTGACCAAAACCGACTGGGGCAATCTGCACACGGTCTCCAGCCTGCTGTGGGCCGTGGCCGGCGGGTTTCACCTCTACTTCAACTGGGGTCCGCTGACCGCGTACATCTACCGCAAGGCCCGGGGCGGCTGGCGGCTGAAACGGGAACTGATCCTGGCCTCGGTGGTCAGCGTGGTCGTGGTCGTGTTTTCCCTTTACTCGATTCCGCCTGTAAGCTACATCATCGACCTGGGGGACTACCTGAAGGGGGCCTGGGTTTCGAACCCGGACTACGAACCGCCCATCAGCCATGCCGAACAGTTTTCCCTGAAGACCTTTTGCAAGAAGATGAACATCGATCCGGACCAGGCCGTGGCCGCCTTGCGCGTGCGAGGGTTCAAGGTGGACGATCCGGCCAGGGCCCTGCAGGCGATCGCCCGGGACAACCGGACCGCGCCCATGAACCTGTATCTGGCCATCAAGCACCTGGAAACCAGACCTGCTCCTGAAACGCGTTTTACGGCCGAAGGGGTCGAGGAGCGATTTTCAGGCACCGGGCTGGGCCGCAAGACCCTGGCCCAGGTTCTGACCGAAAACGGGCTCGACGCGAAGGCCGCCCTGGCCCGCCTGCGCTCCAAGGGGCTCGAACCGGGGCCGGAGGAGACCATGAAAGAGGCGGCCGATCGGCACGGCGCCAGCGCCATCGACCTGCTCAAGGCCGCCCTGGTGGATGACTACCGCATCGAGGACTCGACGGCCCATCCGGAGAAAAGATGAGCTTTTTCCGCGCACCAGTGGAACCTTTTCGGGCCGGGCGGTTCTTTATTATGAATACGGCGAACCGGTCCCTGGGGACCGTTTGGCCGGCGGGATGGGACCATGGCTTCGAGATTGCGCGGTCCATGGTTTTTTTGATAAACTAAAAAACTTCAAGAAAGGAAACTCGGTCATGAGTGAAAAAATCGTTTTCAAGGTCAAAGGCATGAGTTGCGGCCACTGCGAGATGGCGGTCAAAAAGGCGCTGACGTCGGTGGCGGGCGTGAGCAAGGCCGCGGCCGACCACAAGGCCGGCCAGGCCGAGGTCGAGATCGAAACGGACCAGGCGGACGTGGGGGCCCTGATCGAGGCCATCAAAAAAGCCGGGTACGAGGCCGAGGCGGCCTAGTTGCGCCCCCCGCGCGCCAAACCGCTTCTGTTTCCCGTTATCGGCCTGCTGGCGGCGGTGACCGTGCTGCTGGCCGTGGTCACGGTCACCACCTATTACAATCTGGATCGGGGCGGAGAGCAGGCGGAGCGGATTCTGGCGGCCCAGGGTTCGGCCATCGTTTCCGGCCTGGCCGCCGGCCTGAGGACGGGCTGGGTCCATTGGGTCTGGCGGTCGGACAGCCTGCAAGGCTTGGTGGACCACATGTCCCAGACCGGAGATGTGGCCTTCATCGCCCTGCTGGACCGGAAAGGCCTGGTTCTGGCCCATTCCAATCCGATTCTGGTGGGGCGGGTCTATACGCGTCTTGACGACACCCTTTCCCATCTGAACACCGATCAGGTCAGCGGCTGGTTCGACGAACATCATCTCTATCTTTCCGGCCGGATTCTGGGGCCCCGGGACCTGCGCGTTCCCTCCCGGCGAGGAATGGGCATGATGAGGGACTTGAGCGACGCGCCCCGGCCCGAGGTCATCCTGGTCGGCCTGAAGACCGAAGCCTACCTGGCGGCCCGCCAGCGCCAACTGACTCACGCCCTGGTCATGGCCGGCCTGCTCTTCGTCCTGGGCAGCGGGGCCATTTATTTCATCTTCGTGGTCCAGAACTACCGGACCATCGAGCGGACCCTTGCGGACCTTTCGACCTACACGGCCAACATCGTGGACAACATGCCCAACGGGCTGATCACGGTGGATGCCCCCGGAGAACCGATCATGATCAACCGGGCGGCCCGGGACATGTTCGGCATGGGCAACCGCTCGGAAAAGGACCTGAGCGCCGACCCGGCGGTCCGGGCCTTGTGGGAGCGTTTTTCCGGACGGATCGGAGCGTCCCGTCAGATTCTGGAAGAGGAGTTCGATGCGCCCGCGCCCGATGGCGGGGTTGTGCCCCTGGCCGTCAGCGCGGCCGCGGTCCCGGCCGGAACGATCGGCGAGACCGGTCCGGGCGCGGTCTTCATTTTACGTGACCTCCGTCAGATCCGGGACCTCGAGGAACAGGTCCGGCGGGGGGAAAAGCTGGCGGCCGTCGGCCGCCTGGCCGCCGGCGTGGCCCACGAGGTCCGGAACCCGCTGTCCTCGATGCGGGGCCTGGCCAACTTCCTGGCCCGGGGCCTGGACGGCCAAAGCCGCGAAGCCGAGTATCTCAAAGTCATGATCGAAGAGATCGACCGGCTGGATCGGGTCATCTCCGGTCTGCTGGACTTCGCCCGGCCCCGTGAACCCGAACTGACGCGGGTCTCTCTGAACGACGTGGCCCGGCATACCTCGGACCTGATCACGGACGACGTGCGCCACAAGCGCCTCAGCCTGAGGGAGGACATGTCCCCGAAAAAACCGCTCGTTCTGGCCGACCGGGACCAGGCCATCCAGGCCATGCTCAATATCCTGCTCAATGCGGTGGAAGCCACGCCGGAAGGCGGTCGCATGACGGTGAGCACAACCATCGAGGGTGAATTCGGCGTGTTCGCGGTCGAGGACTCGGGCGAGGGCATATCCCCCGGTGACCGCTCCCGCCTGTTCGACCCCTTCTTCACGACCAAGAAGAAAGGCACCGGTCTGGGTCTGGCCCAGGTGGCCGGCATCATGGAAGCCCACCACGGCCGCGTCGAGATCGGAAACGAACCCGGTCTGGGGACCCGGGCCGCCCTGTACTTTCCCCTGACCGACGACCCGGAGGCCACATGACCTCGAAGCGCGTCCTGGTGGTTGACGACGAAGCGGCCCACCGGCTGATGCTCAAAGCCCACCTCGAACAGGCCGGATTCGAAATCGTGGAGGCGGCCTCGGGCGAAGAGGCCCTCGACCTGGCGGCCGGGGGAGAGCTGGACCTGGTGCTTCTGGACCTGAAGATGCCCGGAATTTCCGGAGTCGATGTCCTGCGGAGCCTGACCGAATCCGGTTTTCCGGCGCCGGTCCTGATCATGACCGCGTACGGCAGCATCGAATCGGCCGTCGAGGCCCTGAAGATCGGGGCCGAAGACTATCTGTCCAAACCCCTGGACACGGACGAACTACTGCTCAAGATCGAAAAGATACTCAACCTCAAGGATCGGGCCGACATCGATTCCCGGCGGCAGGAGTATCTGGAAGCCAAGTTCGATTTTTCCGAACTGCTGGGACAAAGCCCGCCCATGCTGCGGCTCAAGGAGACCCTGGCCCTGGTCGCGCCCTCCGAGGCCACGGTCCTGATCACCGGCGAGTCGGGCACGGGCAAGGAGCTGGTGGCCCGGGCGATCCACACGAACAGCCCCCGCGCGGAAAAGCCCTTCGTGGCCTTCAACTGCGCGGCTCTGACCGAAACCCTGATGGAAAGCGAACTGTTCGGCCATGAAAAAGGCGCGTTCACCGGCGCCCACCAGGGAAAACCTGGCCGTTTCGAACTGGCCGGCGGGGGAACCCTCTTTCTGGACGAAATCGGCGAAATGGCCGCGACCACCCAGGCCAAACTACTGCGGGTCCTCGAGGAACGGGCCTTCGAGCGGGTGGGGGGCACCCGGACCATCAAGGCGGACGTCCGCGTCCTGGCCGCCACCAACCGGGACATCGAAGTCGAAATCGCTGAAAACCGCTTCCGCCAGGACCTGTACTACCGCCTGAACGTGGTCCAGGTCGAAGTGCCCAGCCTGCGCGAGCGGGGCGTCTCGGACATCGCCCTGCTCGCCGAACACATCCTGACCCAGTCTTCGGCCCGCAACCACAAACCCGTCCGGGGCTTCAAACCCCAGGCCCTCAAGGCCCTGACGGCCTACACCTGGCCCGGCAACGTCCGGGAGCTGGTCAATGCCGTGGAACGGGCCGTCATCCTGTCCCGGGGGGACCAGATCGAGGCCCAGGACCTGCCCCTTTCCATCCAGTCCTGGATGGCCGGCGGCCGCCGGGCGGACGAGCCGTCCGGCGGGCTGGCCGCGGGCATGACCATCAAGCAGGTCGAAGCCGAACTCATCGAACGGACCCTGGCCGAGACCGGCGGCAACCGGACTCAGGCCGCGTCCATGCTGGGCATCACCCGCCAGACCCTGCTCAACAAAATCAAGGAATACGGGCTGGAATAGGCCGCCTCAGTCCGCCTTCGGGTCCGGCGCGGCCAGCGGCAGTTCCACGAAGGATGCGTGCCGGGCGTCGCGCAGGACACGGATCGTGGGCGGCGGCGCCACGGCCGGGGTTTCGAAATTGTCCCGGTCCGCCCCGGCCAGGGCCAGACGAATCCGGCGCCCCCGCCGAATCCGGATCGAGGTGGGCAGCAGGTCGAAGACCATCTCCACCGGGCGTTCCTCGGGGAGAGGCTGCACGTCTTCCTGAAAGCCCCGGTGAAAGGGCAGGCCCATGTTGTCGTACGGGGCTTCGGCCAGGGCCCGGCGGGAAGCCCGGAGCTGTCCCTCGGTGATGTACGATGAACGGCCCCGCTCGTCCACCGCTTCGAGGTAGGCGAACAGGTCCAGGTCCCCCGTCCGGCCGACCATCCAGACATGAACCACCGGGGCGCCCGTGATCTCGATGTCCCCGGAAAGAGGCGGCGTGGTATAGGTCAGGGCCTTGCCGTCGTTGTCCGCCATGTCCGGATAACGGCAGGGCCGCATGATGGCGCTCCAGCGGGATTGGGGGCCGGTCGTGGCCG
>JAHJTB010000032.1 GCA_018830135.1 Pseudomonadota bacterium
GGCCGACTTCCTCGCACAGGATCGAGGCCCCGGTTACGCCCCATTCCTTCTGATGCCCGCCGTACTCCTCGGGGATGGTCGCCCCGAACCAGCCCTGTTTGGCGATCTCGCGAACGGCCTCCCAGGGGTAGGCCTTTTTGAAAACGCTTTTCTCGGCCAGCGGCATCAATATCTCGTCCGTGAACTGGCGGGCCTCGGCCATCAAGGCCCGCTGCGAATCGTTCCACCAGGGAAAGTCCTGCATAAATACCCCCTACGTTTAGCCCGGTTTATTCACAAAGCCTTTGCTGAAGAAAAGGACGGTCCTCATCTTCAACAAGGCGGACATGCTGTTTTGCCGCCCACTCGGAGTTGCCAGGTTCGATGCATGAAATAAATGAAATTTTGTCCACTCAATCGTTTTCTTTTTGAATAAATTCGGATCAGGATGATCGAAACTAAAATTCCGGAAAACCGTTCTCCCGGGCGGATCACGTCCCGGCGGTCCAAAGGCGGAGACGGATCGCCCGGCCGGATCGCCGGCCGGAAGGAAAACCGGCGCGGCTCAGGATAGCCAGCGTTTACGGCGCCGGTAGTGTTTGACGTCCTTGTAGCTTTTTTGTTGGCCCACTTCGCTCAGCCCCAGATAAAACTCCTGGACGTCCTGGTTGTCCCGCAGTTTGTCGGCCGGACCGTCCAGGACGACCTTGCCGTTCTCCATGACATACCCGTAGTCGGCGATGTCCAGGGCGGCGATGGCGTTCTGTTCGACCAGGAGGGCCGAAGTCCTTTCCTCGGTGTTGATGCGTGAAATGATGTGAAAAATCTCGTCCACGATCAGGGGGGCCAGACCGAGGGAGGGTTCGTCGAGGAGCATGAGTTTGGGTTCGATCATCAGGGCCCGTCCGATGACCAGCATCTGTTGCTCACCGCCGGATAGATAGCCCGCGGTCCGGTTGCGCAGTTCCTTGAGTTTGGGGAAGTACCCATAGACCAGGGCCATGTTGTGCTTTTCTTTGGCCCGGCTGTGGGACTGGCCGCCCACGACCAGGTTCTCCTCGGCCGTGAGATGCTCGAAGACGCGCCGGCCCTCCATGACCTGGACGATGCCCATGCGGACGCGTTCCTCCGGCCGAATCCGGTCGATCCGCTGACCGTTGAACTCGATGGACCCGTCCGTGACCTCGCCTTCCTCGCTGACCAGCAGCCCGGAGACGGCCTTCAGAGTGGTGGTTTTTCCGCCTCCGTTAGCCCCGAGCAGCGTGACGATGCCGCCTTCGGGCACCTCGAGGGAACAGCCTTTGAGCACCAGGATGACTTCCTGATATCGAACTTCAATGTTGTTGACCACCAGCATGTCCGCGAACTTCCTCTCTCCGGCGTTTCGGGCCGTCCGGGACGTCGCGGGGACCCCGAAGTCCCCGCGACGACGACCGGAGGGTGATTATTTCTTGTAGTACTCCTCCGTCAACTGTTCCGGGGTCTTATTGGGCAGCGGAATCCAGTCCGTGGTATACAGATTGCCCTCCTTGTCCAGGCATTTCTGATACTTGATGGCCTGGGGCCCGCTATGGTCCCGCTGGGTGTAGGTCCAGGGCGCGGTCAGGCCCTGAGTCAGGTCCTCGTCCTTGATCTTTTCCAGTTCGGCCTTGATGTTCTCCCCGGTCAGGGCCTTGAGGCCCTGCTTTTCGATGACCCGGCCCATGCAGGTGTACAAGGGAATCATGAAGCCATAAGCCCACTGCAGAATGGGGGGGGTCTGTTCGGGCGCGTACTTCTTCCAGAGTTCCAGGGCGGTCTTCCCGCCCGGCGTGTCCTGCCCGCCGGCGAAGTTGTAACCCCAGGCGTTGATGGCGTATCCGTCCTTGACCGCGGTGGGCTCGTGCGGACCGTGGAGCAGAAACTGAGGATGAAAGTCCATGCGGCTGCTCTCTTTTTCAAGTACCATGGACTCGTTGGTCAGCTGCATGCCGATGACGTAGTCGCACTTGGCCTCCTTGAGGATGGCCACCTGGCTCGATGCTTCGGTGATGCCGAACTTGCACCAGGTGGGCACGTAGGTCAGGCCGTACTTCTCACAGGTCATCTTCAGGCCGCGGTCCACTTCCTTGCCGAAGGAGGCGTCCGCGTTGAAGCCGCCGATGACCGGCTTGCCCTTCTTGCCCTGCTTCGGCCAGTCCACTTCCATGATGTAGTCGATGAAGGTCCGGTAGATGTCGAAGTACATGGGCAGGCAGGAGAAGATGTAGCTTTCCTTCTGGTCCTTGTTCAGGTAGCAGACATCGGCCGTGGGGGCCATGATGGTCACGGTCTTGCTCTTGTTGGCCATGGGCTTGATCATGGCCGCCGGGCCCGAGGCGCTGATGATGACTGCCGGCATCTTTTCGGCCATGAAGCCCTTGTAGAGGGTCATGCACTTGGACATGTCGTAGGAAAAGTCGACGCCCTTGAGGATGACCTTGTATCCGGCGATGCCGCCCCGGTTGGCGTTCCACCATTCGTTCAGGCCCAGCCTGATCTTCTGGAGGGGCAGGTCGCCGGCCGAGTTGGGACCGGTGGCGTCGTAAATAATGGGTACGGTGATCTCACCCTTGAAAGCCCCGGCCGAGGCGGGCAGGACCGCGATCAGGGCCGCGGCCAGCAGCATCAGCCACACGTTTTTAAAAAAACCTCTTGCCTTCATCTCTTTCTCCTTTCCTTGCTTGGAAAATTCCTTCACCTCATCGCATTCCGGGCCCCGGCCCGCCGGAGCGGGCCCGGGCCGGTTTGTCCACGCCCAATATCTATTTCGCCTCGTCGGACGGCCAAGCGAATCAATACGAGAAGGGCCAGAGCCGGTACGAGGTCTTGAAGATGTTCCACCGGTGTCCCAGGCCCCGGGGCTCGAAGATCAGAAAGAGCACGATGGCCAGCCCGTAGATCAGGTCGTGCAGCGGGATGATGGCCGTGAGCAGCCACGGGTATGAAAGGGACAGACTCGTGGTCATGGCGGTCAGGGCTTCGGACAGAAGAATCAGAATCGGCACGCCGAAAAACGGCCCCACGTTGTGTCCCATGCCGCCGATCAGGCAGTAGGCCAGCAGCCAGACGGACAGGTTCATGCCGAACAGGTGCGTGGTGATGGCCCCCAGCCAGTGGGCCATCAGGGCCCCGGCCACGCCGGCATAGAAGCAGCCGATGAAAAAGGCGATCAGTTTGTACCGGGCGATGTGGATGCCCATGACCTCGGCGGCCAGGTCGCTGTCCCGGATGGCCACAAAGGCCCGGCCGGTCCGGGTCCGGGACAGGTTCTGGGCGAAAAAGGTCCCGGCCAGCAGAAAGACCAGGACCACCAGATACATGTCCCGGTCGTTGCCGAAATCGTAGCCGAAGACTACGGGACTGCCCGCTTCGATCCCGAACATGCCGCCGGTCAGGTCCGTCCAGTGTTCGATGACGTAGATCAGGATGAACTGGGCGGCCATGGTGGCCAGAATGAGGTAAAAGCCCTTGATGCGAAGCGAAGGGAAGCCGACGATGATCCCCACGATGCCGGCCAGGAGGCCGCCGATGAGGATGCCCAGGAAAAAGGGCACGCCGTGCAGGTTCAAAATGGCCGATGTGTAGGCGCCCACGGCCATGAAGGCGGCATGGGCCATGGATATCTGGCCGGCGTACCCGACCAGGATGTTCAGTCCGATGGCCGCCAGAACGTAGATGGCGATCTTGATGAAAAGCTGGAGAGCCGTGGGACTGACCAGCCAGGGTACGCTGAAGGCGAGGAGCAGGGCCAGGACGGTCAGGACCCAATGGGCCTTGGTCCGTATGACGGCCATGTCCTGGGCATAGGTTTCGTTGTAAACGCCGCTGGGAAGCCGCTTCATGGGTCAGATCCTTTCTATGCGCTCCAGTCCGAACAGGCCGTAGGGTTTGATGAGCAGGATGACCAGCAGAATGACGTACGGGGCCACGTCCTTGATGCCGGTCAGCATGTTATCCAGGTAGCCGCCGCTGAGCCCCTCGAGGACGCCGACGATGATTCCGCCGATCAGCGCGCCGGGGATGGAGTCCATCCCCCCGATGATCACGGCCGGCCAGGCCTTCAGCCCGATGGGACTCAGAAAGATGCCCACGCTGGTGATGGTGGCCAGGACAATGCCTCCGACCGAGGCCACGAGGCAGGAAAAGGCCCAGGCAATGCCTGAAACCCGGCTGATGTTCACGCCCATGGACTGGGCGGCCATCTGGTCGTCGGCCACGGCCCGCATGACGATGCCGGAACGGCTGTAGCGGAAATAGACCAGGAAGGCGATGAACAGGCAGATGGAAACGATGAAGGCGTACAGGTAGTCCGGCGACAGGAAAACGCCGCTGATGCGATAGGGATGCTCGGGAAGATACCTGGGGAAGGCCTTGAGAGACGTGCCCCAGATCATGACCGGAATGGACTGGAGGATGAGCATGAGTCCGATGGTCATCATGATGGTGGAAAACAGGGGCTGGCCGATCATGGGCCGCAGGCAGAGCCGCTCGATCAGGACGCCCAGGAGCATGGCCACGACCAGGCTGACCAGGACCGCCAGGAAGAAGGGCAGGCCCAGCTGCTCGCTGAGGGCGTAGGTGATGAAGGCCATGATCATGACCACCGCGCCCTGGGCGATGTTCAGGATGCCGGTGGACTTGTAGATCAGGACCAGTCCGAGGCCGACGAGGGCATAGACGCCGCCGACGGCGATACCGCTGATAAGTAGTTGGAAAAACAGGGTCATGACTTGCTCCTCAATCCAGGGTCACGATACGGACCTGGCTTTTCATCGAGGCTTCCCGGCCGTCCTGGTACTTGACGGTGAAAGACACGGTGTGTTCGGTCAGGCCGCCGTACAGAGCGTCGATGTATTCCTTGTACCGTTCGCCGACAAAGCCCCGCCTCAGTTTTCGGGTTCGGGTCAGTTCCGCGTCGTCGGCGTCCAGTTCCTTGGCCAGCAGGGTGAACTTTCGGATTCTCGATTCGGGCGGCAGGTCGGGGTTGACCCGGCCGACGATCTCGGACTGGATCAACTCGTATACCTCGGCCTTCTGGGACAGGTCGGTGAAGGTCGTGTACACGACCTGGTTGTCTTCGGCCCATTTGCCCAGGGACATGAAGTCGATGCTGACCAGGGCGGCCACGAACTCGCGTCCGTTGCCCAGGGCCACGGCCTCGCGGATATAGGGGCTGAACTTGAGCTTGTTTTCGATATACATGGGCGAGAAGACCTGGCCGTCGATCAGGGTCATCAGGTCCTTGACCCGGTCGATGATGACCAGCTCGCCCTCCTCGTTGATAAACCCGGCGTCGCCCGTATGCAGCCAGCCCTCATGGTCGATCAACTCGGCCGTGGCTTCGGGATTCTTGTAATAGCCCGCCGTCATGTGCGGCCCCCGGGCCAGGACTTCGCCCGAATCGGATATCCGGAGTTCCGTGCCCTCGGCCGCGATGCCCGCGCTCTCGACGCTGACCATGCCCGGACGCTGGGAGCTGATGGGGTTCATTTCCGTCAGGCCGTAGGCGTTGAGCAGGGGAATGCCGATGGAACGGAAGTATCGAAAGGCGTCCGGGGCCAGGGCCGAACCGCCGGTGAGCAGGGCCCGGGCCCGCTTGTAGCCCAGATTGTCCTGGAGGTGGCGATAGAGGGCCCAATAGCCGAGGAAATACAGAAAGCGGGACCAGGCGGAAGGGGACTCGTGCTTTTCGCGCATGGCGTTGATTTTGAGCGCGATGGGCGTGAACAGGTCGTAGGTCAGCCGTTTCAGGCGGCCCGCGCCCTGAATCTTGACCTGGACTTCGGAAATCTGGGCCTGGATGGCCTGGATGCCGATGAAGCCGATCTGATATCCGATCTCCCGCAGGTCCTGGGGCACGGTCTCCGGCTCCTCGGGAAAGTTGACCACGGCGCCGCTCATCATCGAGGGCAGCAGGTTCATGATGACTTCCGGAATCCAGGACAGGGGGGCCAGGCAGAACAGGTCGTCTCCCTTGCGCGGGGGCACCACGTCCTTGATGTTTTCCCCGGCGGACATAAGGCCCTGGTGGGTCCACATGACGCCCTTGGGCCGGCCCGTGGTGCCCGAGGTGTAATACAGGGCGGCCAGGTCATCCCCCCGGCAGGCCTCGACCACCCGGTCGAAGTCGTCCGGATGGGCCTTCTCATGCGCCCGGCCCAGGTCCATCAGGTCCTCGAAGTCCAGCAGCCAGGGATCGTCGTAGTTCCAGAGGCCCTTGGGGTCCCAGTAGATGACCCGGACGATACGGGGCAGCGACTCCTTCAGTTCCAGGACCTTGTCCACCTGCTCCTGATCCTCGGCCACGATAAAGGTGGCCTCGGAATGGTCGATGATGAACTGGAGCTCGTCGGGATGGGAGCCCGGATAGACCCC
>JAHJTB010000291.1 GCA_018830135.1 Pseudomonadota bacterium
AAGCTCTCGCTACCGCCCCAGTCTCCACCGGAAATCTCGGCAGGCAATCTCGGGACTGTGGTGAAGACCTTTTGAACCGTTTCCTTGTTTTTCAGGGGGTTACAAAAACAATACCCCCCGAATAGCGAAAGTCGGGCTAATCTGTGTCAGGGGTCGCGCCTTATTACGTCTCGGCCGCCCAGATCATTGGGCGGAGGGCGAGATATATTTTCTCCTGCATGTCCTCATCGGCCGTGCGGTCCCCTATGTATTCCCGCACCGCATTTTCCCGTTCATGGATATAAGCTCCGTATTCGCCTAGGAGGCTCATGCATTGGTCCGGGTCGTGGGGCACTCGGACCAGCCCACGCGGTTCATGCCGGGCCAGAAGAATCAACAGCTCGTCCTGTTCTGCCGAATGGGTTCTGACAAGTGATATTCTCTTTTTCCTCTTGAGAAACTCCACGCCGTGCAGATCGTACAGGTCCTTGAATTTCCGGGGCTCGCCATCGGCCGGCAGTTTCAGCGGTTGCGGGGTTCCGGCTTTTCCGATATTTTCAAGCCGGCGCGTCAAGCCGGTCAGGGCGGGGACGCCACTTTTTCAAACCCTTCCCTTTTTCCCGCCGGCTCTTTTTTCACTGTCCGGCGGGGATTCAACGGGTGATATTTCGATTGTTATTTTTTATTCAAAGCCGCGGCGATTCGACTGAGCATGGACAATGAGTGGCCTTCAGAGTCCGAATCCTCCAGCCTGCTGATCACGGACTGAGTGGCGCCGACAAGATTGGCCAGATATCTTTGGGTCAGACCGGCCTCCTGCCTGAGTTCGTAAATCGTCCGGGCGACCTGGGCATTGACCCGTTCCTCCTGAAGGGATGCTTTTCGCTCGGGGTTCTCTCCGATGTAACGCCGGTTTAAAATCTAAACGGCGTTCGATCTCATTTTTTGCTCGGTCATGATGCACCCAAAACCATCCGGGTTCGGCATGGAAGCCCTTTTCCTACCAGGTGGCGGGCTTCCGCAGGTTCGTTCCGGGAATCGGATTTGGAAGTTGTGATTTGGCCAGAGTCGTTTTTCGCACACTTTTAATAAAGTCGGCGTATGCCGCCAACTGCTTGGACGGCCGCCCTTGACTCGGCAGAACCAGACCAAGAACCTTGTTGTGTTGGGCCTTGACGAGCTTCATCGACTCGGCCAAATCGCTGTCATTTGAGACCACCACGGCGCAGTCGTATAAACCGAGCCAAGCGTCATTGAGCAGGTGAACGGCCAAATTCACATCAGAACCCTTCTCTTCTGTTTTTATAACTCTCGAGAATCGTAGATTTTTTGTGGGCCTTGCCAGGGGAGCCGCGACTTCGTGATGAAGGAAATGGACAAAATAAATTGATATTTCAGGTATATACGCTTCCAGAGCCCTCAAATATGTTTGTTGCCTTATGGGTTGGTCTGGATCGTTTTTACCCGATACTCGCGCGGTGAAGTATTTGATACATGATATCTGATTGTCCGAAGCCAGTATATTTGAAAACAATTGCTTGAAATCCAGCCATTTATAGGGGGAATCCTTTACAGCACCGTAGTAGAAATTGAATCCGTCAATGTAGATGAAGGTCTTCATGGCCCTATAAAAAGCAAGGGTCGCCGAAGCGACCCGCACCCTGGGTCGAAACCACAGGGGATGTTATATGGATAATAGAATACCTATTTCGTCGCCGTTTGTCAACTCTTTTTACTTCCTGATTTCGCTATTTTTTCGTCAGGGCCTCACAGGCGATGGGCCAGGCGAGCCGGGCGCCCGGGGGGTGGATTTGGCCGTCCATGGTGACGTAGGGGATGGCGACCTGTTTTTCGCCCGCCGGCGGCCCCGGAGATGCTGGCGCTTTGGCCGCGTCGTAGTAGAGGACGACCGGATCGACGAGTTGGGAGCCTTCAAACGAGTCGTCCGGGCTTTTCCGGGCCGTCAGGTGCAGATGCGGATAGCCGCCGGCGCCGTAGTGCCCGCCGGTGGTGCCGGTCTTGCCCGACCGGGCGATCTTCTGGCCCGCGGTCACCCGGTCCCCCACGACAAGTTCGGGCATGGCGTCGAGGTGCTGGTATTTTGCAAAGACCCAGTAAGGCAGGCCGGTGTCTTCGGGCGCATGCTTCAGCCAGATGAAAATACCCAGCATCGTTCCCCCCTCCCCCTTGTCCATGACCGTGCCCGAGGCCAGGGCCAGCAAGGGCGTGCCTTCTTCCAGGGACACGTCGACCCCGCCATGGGCGCCGCCTCCGGGGGCCCAGGAAGGCCGCTTGCTGCCGTCGTACCGGGTGGGCGATCCGAAAGGCGAGGCGATCTTGAAACAACGGGCCTCGACCGGGAAGAGCGGTTCGATGCCGCTCGGCTCGGCCACCTCGCCCTTCTGGGCCGCGGGCGCTTCCGTCCGGGGCGACCGGCCGGACCGGCCCTTGGCCGAGGCGTCGAAGCAGAAGAGCAGCACGGCCAGGGCCGCGAAACAGGCCGCCAAAGATCGATATGAACGCATCCGGGTCCCTCCTTCGTGTCCGGCGATGATTATACACCAGGGGACTCGATCGCACCGGCGGGAACCGTCGTACTGTATGGAGGCAGGACAAATGATGAACAGCGGAACCGATGGCGCCGCCCTGACCGCCATTTTATCAGGAATCGTATCGGGCGGTAAAAAAAAGAGCCGGCCCGGATTCCGGGCCGGCTCGGAGGCTTTCTATACCAAATCGTCCGCCTCCTCCCGGGGCCGGACCTGAACTTCGGAGTCCGGCTCGGCGGCCCGGAGCGTCACGCGTTCGGCCAGGCTGCACAGGACCGGGACCACGATCAGGGTCAGCAGGGTGGCCACGGTCAGGCCGAAAATAACGGCCACGGCCATGGGACCCCACCACTGGGACGACTCGCCGCCGTACTCCATGACCAGGTTCCTGAAGTCGAAGCTGGTGCCCACGGCCATGGGGATCAGGCCCAGGATGGTGGTGATGGCCGTGAGCATGACCGGGCGGAAGCGGACCATGCCGGCCCGTTCCAGGGCCTGCCGGGAACTCATGCCCCGGTCAAGGAGCTGCTTGTAGTAGTCGATCAGGACGATGGCGTTGTTGACCACCACGCCGGCCAGGCTGATCACCCCGATCCCGGTCATGATGACGCCGAAGGCCATGCCCGTGACCAGGAGCCCGAAAAAGACCCCGATCAGGGACAGGAGGACCGCGGCCATGATGATCAGGGGAAAGACGAAGGAATCGAATTCGGCCAGCAGGACGAGCAGGATGACAAAGATGGCGGCCACGAAGGCCTTGCCCAGGAAGGCCTGGGCCTTTTGCTGTTCCTCCTGTTCGCCGGTGAAGGTGTAGTGGTAGCCGCTGGGCCATTCCATGGTCTTCATTTTGACCCCGATATCCTTGATGATGTCGTTGGCCAGCCGGCCGGAGTTGTTGCCCGAAATCGTGATGACCCGTTTCTGGTTCTTGCGCATGATGGTCCCGAAACCGCTGGACAGGGTAATCTTGGCCAGACTGGTCAGGGGGATGGGTTCGCCCTTGGGTCCGCTGATGGTCAGGCGTTCCAGGCTTTCGATGGAGTGGCGGTCCCGGTCCGGGAGGCGGGCGATGATGTCGTATTCGTCCTTGCCTTCCCGATAGACGCCGGCCTTGACGCCGTTGATGGCCGCCTTGACCGTATAGGCGATGGTGTAGGTGTCCAGGCCGAAGAGGGCGGCTTTTTCCTTGTCCACCTCGACCCGGATTTCCGGTTTTCCTTTGACGTAGTTGTCCTTCAGATCGACCAGTCCGGGAATGTTCCGGATGAGCGCCCGGACCCGGGCGGTCAGGTCGCCCAGGATTTCGATGTCCTCGCCGGTGATCTCGATGTTGACGGGCGCTCCGGTGGGCGGGCCGTGCTTTTCCTCTTCGACCTGGACCTCGGCCCCATGGATGGCGGCCAGGACCCGGGCCCGAATCTCCTTGATCAGTTCGGGGGAGGGCCGGGACCGCTTGTGGAAGTCCACGAAGTCGAAGGAGACCCGGCTGATGTGGGTCCCGCTCCCGCCCTCGCTGAAGACGTTGCCGCCCACGGAGCCGATGTTGGCGATGACGGCTTCCACGTCCGGGTAGTCGGCCAGAATCTTTTCAGCCTGGACCACCAGCCGGTCCGAAGCGTCCAGGTTGGTCCCTTCCGGGGCCTTGATGAAGACGTAGCCCCGCTGGGGGTCGGCCTGGGGGAAGAATTCGGTTCCCTTGCCGAACATGCCGAACGAGGCAATCGAGGAGACCAGGAGGATGAGGGCGCCCAGGACGACGATCAGCCGGTGGCTCAGGGACCAGACGAGAATGCGGTAGTAGATGCGCTTGATCAGGGGTTCATCGGCCGGATTCCAGTCAAAGGGGTCCGTGGCCCTGCCCGCGCCCTTGACCGTCTGGTAGCGGGCCGACAGGACCGGATTGATGACCAGGGCCACGAACAGGGAGGCGGTCAGGGCCAGGATCAGGGTCAGGGGCAGGTAGCCCATGAACTCGCCCATGATGCCCGGCCAGAAGAGCATGGGAATAAAGGCCCCCAGGGTGGTCAGGGTCGAGGTGATGACCGGCCAGGCCACCTGGTTCGTGCCGATCCGGGCCGCCTCGGCCCGGGACTTGCCCTGCTGCATGTGCCGGTAGATGTTTTCCACAATGACGATGGCGTTGTCCACCAGCATGCCCAGGGCCAGGATCAGGGCGAAGAGGACGACCATGTTCAACGTCACGCCCAGGCCGGTCAGCAGGACGAAGGTCAGGAGCATGGAGTAGGGGATGGCCATGGAGACGAAGATGGCCGAACGCCCCCCGATAAAGATGAGAATGACCAGGAGAACGAGGAGCAGGCCGGAAAGGATGTTGTTTTCCAGGTCGGCCACGTCCCGGCGGACCTCCTTGGACTGGTCGGACGTCAGGTCGATCTTGAGGTCCGGGGGCATGAGGGGCTTGAGTTCCTTCACGGCCTGTTTGACGTCGTCGCAGATGCGGACGATGTTTTCCCCGCTGCGCTTGATGACACTCAGGGTCACGCTGGGCTGCTCGTTGATCCGGCTGCGGGTGGTGGGGTCCTTGAAGCTGTCCTGGATGAGGGCCACGTCCCGCAGGTAGACCGGTTTGCCGTCGCGGACAAAGGCGACGATGGAGAAGATTTCGGCCGGGTGCTTGAAGTCTTCGGGCACGCGGACCATGTACCGGCCGTCGCCGATATCCATGCTGCCGCCGGGCATGTTGACGTTGCCCTTGGTCACGGCCTGGATAAGGTTGGAAAAGGGCATGTTGTAGGCCCCGACCCGGTCCAGGTCGAACTCGACCATGATGGCCCGTTCCACCCCGCCGCTGAGGCGGGCCTCGAGCACCCCGGAGATGGATTCGAAGCGGTCCTTGTAGTCGTCGGCGAACGTCTTGAGCCGGCGCAGGCTGAAGGGTCCGGACAGCACGACCCGGATGATGGGGAACTCGTTGAAGTTGACCTCCTTGACCATGGGGTCATCGGGCAGGTCGGCGGGCAGGTCGTTCCTGGCCTCGTCCACCTTGTCGCGGACCTTTTGCAGGGCGTCGTCGATGTTCACCTTGGGCAGGAACTTGACGGCCACGGTCGAGATGCCTTCGGCGGAGGTCGAGGTGATCTCCTCGGTGTCGGCCAGGCCCTTGAGTTTGCGCTCGATGGGAATGGAGATCAACTGCTCCATGTCCGTCGCGGAAACGCCTTCATAGGTTGTGGTCACGAAGACGTAGGGAATGGTGATGTCCGGGAAGGACTCCCTCGGCAGGGTCATGTAGGAGTACAGGCCGGCGATGACGATCAGGACCAGCAGGGCCAGGACGGCGGCCTGGCGTTTGAGGGCGTACTGGTTGACGATCATTGGGCTTTGACCTTGATGCCGTCCTCGACCATTTTCTGGCCGGACACGATGAGCCGGTCGCCGCTTTCGAGGCCCTTGGTGATCTGGACCCGGTCTTTTTCAATCACCCCGATGGAAATGGTTCTCGAACGGGCCACGCCGTTATCTTCCACGAACAGGACCCGTTCCCCGCCCTTGTCCACGATGGCGAACAAGGGAGCGGCCAGGGCGTCGGGGACGACCCGGCGCAGAAAAGCCACCCGGGCGATCATGCCCGGACGAATGCGATGGTCCGGGTTGTCCACCATGACCTTGATCCGAAAGGTCTTGGTCGTCGAATCGGCCTTGTAGGCCACGAAATCGATCGAGCCCTGAAAGACTTCCTCGCCCAGGGCATCCACCCGCAGCATGACCGGCTGGCCGGGCTTGAGATAGCGCACGTCCATTTCCGGCACGTTGACGTCGATCTCGATCCGGTCGATGTTGACCAGGTCCAGGACCGGGTTGCCCCGGCTGACGTACTCGCCCGGGTCCACATGGAGATAGTTGACCCGGCCGTCCAGGGGCGAGCGCAGAAAGCCCTGTTCATACTGGACCCGGGCCTGGCGAACGCCGCCCATCTTCACGGCCCGGTCCGTTTCGCTCTGGTCCAGTTCCTCCCGGCTGATGATCTTGCGCTCGAAAAGCCGCTGGCGCCGCCGGTAGAGCTCGTCGGAAAGCTTGAAGGCGGCTTCGGCATTGTCCAGGGCGGCCTTGAGCGAGAAGACCTCGATCTTGGCCACCAGCTCGCCTTTCTTGACCGCCTGGCCCTCCCGGGGCCCGATCCACTCGACCTGGCCGCTCTGGTCGGCGGCCAGACGGACGTCCTCGCTGGGTCTGGTCTCGCCGGGAAGAATCAGCACATCCTTCATCGGACCGGGCTGCACGGTCTGAACCGAAACGGCGACCACCCGCTCGGGCGGCGGCCCGGCCACCTCGGTCTTGCCCTCGGACGGGCCGCAGCCGGCCGCCAGCAGGGCCGACAGGCCGATCAAAGCCAAAAGCCTCCAGGCTCGAATTGGTCCCATAGCTCAATCTTTCCTTGTCGCCAGCCCTTGAAAGACCAGGCGAAGCATCTCCAGCAGCCGCTCCGGAGTGTAGGACTCCGGAAAGGACATGCTGAAATGAATGGTGTGATCCAGAATGGCCACGATCAGGTTGGCCACCGCGTCCGGGTCCGCCTCGATCATCTCTCCCCGGGACGCCGCCGTCAAATAGATGGCCTTGACCGCCTCCTTCTGCCGCAGGAAGAAGCCGTTCAGGTCCGGTTCCAGGGGTGCGCCCTGGGCCGGACCGAAGGCCATGCCGTGAAACATGCGGACCAGGGCCTCGTTTTCCTTGACATGGGCCTGCAAAACCTGAAAGAAACGGGTGAAACGCCCGATGGCCGGGCCGTCGGTCTCCAGAATCAGATCGATCGCGGCCTTGTGGCGCTCCTGGGCTTCTTCCAGAATGGCCTGGAACAGGCCTTCCTTGCTCCCGAAATAATAATACAGGACCGGCTTGGTCACCCCGGCCGCGGAAACGATCTCCCGGACGGACGCGGCCGAATACCCCTTGCGGGCGAAGACCGACAGGGCGGCTTCGAGAATCCGCTCCCGAGCGCCCGGGCTGTTGTTTTCCGTATGTAAAGGTCTGCTCATCACTCTGACCGTGCGCCGGAGACCCTGACGGCCCGCTCCGGACGCTTGCGCCGCTTGTCGTCCCTCTTCCGGCCGGGTCCCCCCCGACCGGACCATCTTCCGGTGCGGGGTGTAGCACAAGCGGGCGGCCTCGTCAATAAAAAACTTACCTACCGGTAGGTAATACCCGGGGCCGAGGCATCAACCTCCCGAAAACAGATACATTTCCGTATCCCGGACCTGCGGGAAAAGCCGCCTTCGGCCCGAGGCCGCCCGGACGGATGGACCCGAAAATGACCCGGCTCATTGGAACCTGGGGCATATCCGTCCCCCGGCCTTGTTTTTCACCCGCCCGTGGTCTATTTTTTACGGGTACCGGGAACTTTGGCCGACATGGGGGCAGAAAATGCACGAAGACGAGGATCGCGCTCAGATCGCCCGCCTCAAGATTCGCGTTCAGGAACTGGAAACTGAAGTGGAGCGCCTCGGCCGTATCGAAACCGACTTGCTAGAATGCCGGAGGAATTTCATCCAGATCGAGCAGATCGCCCGAGTGGGACGCTGGGAACTGGACCTGGTTTCCAACCGGCTCGAGTGGTCGGACGGCGTATTTTCCATATTCCAGATCGCCCCGGATCGATTCGAGGCCACGTACGAGGCCTTTCTCGATATCGTCCACCCCGATGATCGGGCCCTGGTGGAGCGGACCTACACCGCCTCGATCGACAATGAGACGACCTACGACCTGGTCCATCGGGTCCAGGTCCCGGGTGTCGGGGTCAAGTGGGTCCGGGAGGCGGGCTGGACCGAATACGGTCCGGACGGGCGGCCGCGGCGCTCCATCGGCACGGTCCAGGACGTGACCGAAATCCGGCAGGCCCAGGAGGCGCTCCGGGTTTCCGAGGCGCGTTACCGGCATCTGTTTCACGAGGCCTTTGACGGAATCGCGCTGGCCGACATCGAAACCGGAATCATCGTCGATTGCAATCAGGCCCTGGGGGACATGGTCGAGCGGGACCGGGAGGAGATCGTCGGGCAACGGCAATCGACCCTCCACCCGCCCGACGACCGCACGGACGGCGATTTCACCAAGGCCTTCGATGCGCACCGGGGAAACCGGGAAGGCCAGATCATCGAAGAACGGCTTTTGACCCGGACGGGCGAAATCCGGTTCGCCGAGATCAAGGCCAAGATCGTGGAGATCGAGGGCCGGCGTTACCTCTTCGGATTTTTCCGCGACGTAACCGAGATGAAGAAGGCCCTGGACGCCCTGAAGGACAGCGAGGAGCGTTTTCGCCAACTGGTCGAAAACATCCGGGAAGTCTTCTGGATGCGGGACGCGGCCACGGGCGGGATTTTGTATGCCAATCCCGCGTACGAGAGCATCTGGGGGAGAAGTCCGGAAGGCCTGTACCAGGACCCGTCGTCATTCCTGGAATTGGTCCATGAAGACGACCGAGACCGGTTACAGCAGGCCATGGATGCCCGGGAACGGGACAACGCGCCCTTTGCCCAGGAATATCGGATCGTGCGCCCGGATGGCGAGGTTCGCTGGATCTGGTCCCGGACCTACCCGGTGCGAAACGACGAGGGCCATATCATCCGCTGGGCCGGCATTGCCGAGGATGTCACCGACAAGAAGCGGCTCGAGGAAAAGCTGCTGGAAATGGCCACCACCGACTTTCTGACCGGGGCCAGAAACCGCATGAGCTTCACCGAGCGCGGCGACGAGGAGTTCGCCCGGTTCAACCGGTACGGCAAGCCGTTTTCGATCCTCATGCTCGATATCGACCATTTCAAGGAGATCAACGACCAGTACGGCCACGCCGCCGGCGACGACGTCCTCCGGGCCCTGAGCGGCCTGAGCCGGGGCCTGCTCCGGACCAGTGACGCCTTCGGCCGGCTGGGCGGCGAGGAGTTCGCCGTGCTGCTGCCGGAAACCCGGGGCGACCGCGCCCTGGAGGCGGCCGAGCGGCTGCGGTCCGGCATCGCCGACATGAAAGTCCGGGCCGACGGACACGAGGTCTCGGTGACCGTCAGCGTGGGCGTGGCCTGGAGCCTGGCCGGGGACCCGGACATGGTGTCGGTCCTGAAAAAGGCCGACCAGGCCCTGTACCAGGCCAAACGCGCCGGCCGCAACCGCGTGGTGGCCTGGGAAGAATGAAGCGCGTTTTGCACGAGCGCCGTTCTGGGAAAAAGCCCATTTCCGGCTGCGCCGGGCACAAACGAACGATGAAAATATGTTGTCCTTCCCATAGGTTGGGTTAGCGAAGCGTAACCCGACATCCTTCCGGCCGGCCTCCTGTTCCGTCCAGGCCCCTGTCTCCCGGCCGATCTGAAAACGAACGTCGGTGGGGTGGGCCGGATTGTCGCAGATCGGGCAATGTTTTCCCTGGTTCCCAAGCTCCGGCTTGGGGTGGGCCAAGACAACCTCGCGCCAAGCAAGGCCTAACGAGTAGTGAAAAGGATTCGCATAAATTTTTAAAGACCCTCTCCCAAGGGGAGAGAGAACCCCATCCTCGAAGAATATATAGGAAAAGCCGTAATACAACGTCCCTCACCCGCCAGAGGCGGGCAAGCCTGATGGAGAGGGGGGGGCTTGGCCGCCTCTGGCGGGGTGAGGGGAACAGGACGCACAAGGCCCGGAGCTTTCATACAGCCAGGGTTTCCCCAAGCGGCGGACATCCCTGCCCGTCCAATCCCTCAGGAACCAATACGCGCCTTGAACATGCAGGGCGGGCGCATTCCCCCCGGCTTGCCGCGGGGAGCTTCACTTTTCTTATAGCCGCTGGATCAAATAGACATGGACCGGAAGGGGGCTCTGCTTTTTGATTTCATAAAACCGGGGCAGAAGCTCGCGTTTTCTCGGGCTGTCTTTCAAGGGGGACAAATAGATCGCCCCCTTGCGACGTGGCGCGACGGGGGCGCTTCGAAGCAGTTCGGTCAGGGATTCATAGTGATCGGGGGACAGTTCCGCTCCGATCAGGAAATTGGCCGTGACTTCAATATGCTTGTACAGCCTGTTGATATCAATCATTTTCCGGAAGGCGTTGCCGACCTTGTCAGAGCTTATCGGTTTATGAATGCTTGCCAACGTCGCCGCGTCGATCGATTCCAGCCCGATGTTTATATATGTATAAAACGGCAGGCGGTCGATTTCGTCAAACAGATCGTTTTCAGACTTTAAAAAGGAATCCACGCTCCCAAACAAGAACATCATGGGCTTTTTCCCATGGGATTCCTTAAAATCAAAGGCGGTTCCGGCTTCGGTGGCGGCAAAATGAATTATTTCCCCCCCTGCTTGAAGAGCGTCGTGATTGCCTAAAAACAAGGCGTTATAATTCTTGATATTTTGGCCAAAAAAACGCTTTAATTCCTGAATCTGCCCGGCGATATTCGTTCTGGAGCGAGCCTGGAATCGATCCGCGGATTGAACACAGCAGAACTTGCAATGGTAAAGGCATCCATCCGCGATCATAAGCGGAATGACATCATAATCCACATGTCTTGTGTCGGGCGGGAGGACCGAAATACGTTCACCCATGATTGAAAACAATTCCTGCGATCGATGATAGAGAACGGTTTCATCATTACCGATGATTTGATTTATGCAATCGCCCGTTTCCGAAGACAGACCGGGTCTCGGCAGGCCGTGAAGGTTGGCGTACAGTTGAGACCATGCCGCAAAGGCATTCATGATCTCGGGATTTGAAAGATGATTCTGTTCCCATATGGAATTGCTGGAGTATGGAAGACAAGGAAGGTAATATTCTCCAAGCCAGGAAATGATTCCATTTTCGCTGCTGTCGTCTCCCACGGAATAATATACCCAGTCGTTACCATCAGTTCGTTTGAAGTGTTCGGATGGGTGGGGCCAGTTTTTGTCAAGACCTCGAATAAAAATAATTTCCCCGTTCAAGTTAAAATGGAATTCATATTTTGATGTCTTTATCTCCGTGTATTTTCCATGATTGAGGTAATAACTCGATTTTTTAAAGCGGCTGTTGCCTCGCATTTGAGTACTTATTGTAAAATTTCCTAAATGGAGAGAAGCCATGCTCATCCTCATTACGCCTTCGAGGCCCCTGTCCCCCGGCCGATCTCAAAGCGAACGTCGGTGGGGTGGGCCAGATTGTCGCAGATCGGGCAGCGTTCCTGAAGGGCTTCAAGCAGGAACGATCGTTCCGGCAGGGGCCAGTCGTCCAGCCCGTCGATGGTCACCCGGAGTTCGAGGAAACCGGCCCGAAACTCGCTCTCCAGCCCGAAGGCCCGGGCCGGATCGAGCGTTCCCCCGACCCCGACTTCCAGCCCCCCGGCCGGAAGTCCCTTTTCCTCGGCCAACAGCCGGCTCATGTTCAGAACGCACCCGGCCAGGGACAAGGCCAGACATTCCGGCGGGGTGGGCCCCGAGTCGTCGCCGCCCCGGGCTTTTCGAACGTCCATGACGATCCGGTGATCCCTGGCCCGGGCGATGATGCTTCGTTTGGGCCCGAGCCGGGCCAGGCCCTGAATGGAAATGGGCTCGATTCCGGAAGATGGATCGGGATGGGACATGAAAGGCCTCCTTTTTTAAATTCATCGGGAAAATCGATTTGAAAACTTCAGCTACAAATCTATTATTTATGGTGTATCATGGCGGATAACGGCGGTCCAACGGTACTTTTTGATCGACCGTTCGACATTTTCGATTGATCATCGGGGGCAATCTTGGACTTGCAGCGGCTCAAAACCTTCCGGACCGTGGCCACGTTGATGAACTTCAACCAGGCCGCCCGAATCCTCCATTTCGCCCAATCCACCGTATCCGCCCAGATCAGGACCCTGGAGGATGAGGTCGGAGCCCCCTTGTTCGACCGTCTGGGTAAAAAGGTCCTTTTGACCGAGGCGGGCGAGAAAATGCTCGGATACGCCCATAAGATTCTGGCCATCGAAGAAGAGGCCCTGGCGGAAATCCGGGGCCGGAGCGGGGCGGGCGGCCGGATCAATCTCCGGGCCCCCCAGACCGTGGCCGCCTGCCACCTGCCCGACGTGCTGGCCGATTTCCTGCCCCGTTTCCCGTCCGTGGGGTTTGACCTGAGCCAGTGCGCCTTTACGGCCCTGGTTCATGAAATGGCTATCGGGGTGGTGGACCTGGCCTTTCTGCTGTCCGACTCCATCCAGGCGGAAAACCTGAACGTGGAACTCCTGGGGGTCGAAACCCTGCGGGTGACGGCCGGGGCCGGACATCGTCTTACGGGCCGGAAAGGGGCCTCTTTTCCGGACCTCGAGGGTGAGACCCTTTTTCTGCCCAAGGCGGACTGCGGGTACCGGATGGAGTTCGAACAGTCGCTCATGAGCCGCAAGGTGACGCCAGGCCGAATCATCGACGTCAACAGCCTGGACGCCATCAAACAGTTCGTGGCCCGGGGCCTGGGGGTGACGGTCATGCCGGACGTCGCGGTCCGGGATGAAATCGCCCGGGGACGTATGGCGGCCCTGGACTGGCAGGAGGACATGGAAACCGGGGTCCTGATGATCTGGGCCAAAGGCAAATGGCTTTCTCCCATCCTTCGGGAGTTCATGGACACGGCCCGCCGGGTCCTGGGCGGACGGTGAACTCCGAGATGAGATGGACCGTGATTTCTGCCCATATAGCAAATCGTTGGCTGTTTGGGTTTTATCCTTCCTTGACGTGATGGCAGGTTTTCATCTGGAATGGTTCTTTATGAGTACCCGGCCTTTTGGGAAGACAGAAGGCTATTGGGTTTAGAAACCGGCCCCGCCAAGGGTGGCGTCCAACGCACAGACCACAAACGTGGTTTCAATTCCCCACAAACCCCAACCTCCTACCCCGGCTCGAAACCAACTCACGGTACCCCTCCTTCAACGCTTCCGAAAGGAAGCTAACACCTATCAGCCGTTCCCATTCCGGCTGGGCGTTGGAGAGGTCCGCCAGGGTCTGTCGGATGGTCTTTTCGGTCAGGCCCAGGCGTTCGTGGCCGAAGTAGTCCACGAGGTCATGCCGGGTCAGGTTGCGCCTTTTGCCGTTCAGGGGCAGGGCGATCTCTTCCGGGGCGCGAAGGACGATGGTCGCGTTGAGCAGGTCATAGGCCGGGGACAGCCCGATTTTGGGATCGCGGCGGATCAGGGAAAAGTTCTTGAGGTGGCTGTCCTCATTGCCCACGAGGTAGTTGAACAGGACCCGTTTGAAGAGTCCGGCCCGTTCGATCAGGGGAAAGGTGCAGCACCGGTCGATGACCTGGACCACCTGTTCCATGGAAGAACGGTACTTGGTGTCACGGTCCCGGCCCCGAGACCCCAAGGCCCCGAGTCGATGGGCCAGGCCCTTAGGTTAACCGCGAAGGGTGGGCCAGGCCGGTTTTCAACAATCTGTCCAGGCTCAAAGTAAGGAACACGGGTCGAGCGAAGAAACCTTGAAAGGGCCATCCCTACTATGCTATACTTCTCTGTACCAGGCGTTTTTTAAATGAGTTTGGGGATAAGGAGGGTGCCAGATGGCCAGTGTTTTTGACGTGGCCGCATATATCCTAGAAAAACGCGGTCCCATGACAACCTGGAAGCTTCAAAAGCTGGTCTACTACTGTCAAGCTTGGTCCCTGATATGGGATGATGCCCCGCTCTTTCCTGAAACCATTGAGGCCTGGGCCAATGGCCCTGTCGTTCGCCCATTGTTCGAGGCCCACCGGGGTTGCTTTTCTATTGAAGAAATCCATGGGGGAGACCCTCAAAACTTGACACCCGACCAGAAAGAAACGGTGAATGCGGTCTTGGATTACTATGGGGACAAACCTTCACAGTATCTGAGCGATTTGACTCACATTGAAGCGCCGTGGTGCAATGCTCGCAGGGGTATCCCTGACCACGAACGTTCGGATGCTGAAATCACCCTTGAATCGATGGCTGAATATTACAGTAGTCTTGCGCCGGAAGATGAATAGATTAACTTCGTAATGGCTAAAAGAAAAAAGAAGCCCTACCAAAAAGAGAATCCCACCTCCGGAAAGAAAGCCCGCGGAGTCAAAAAAGCGGAAAGTACTCATAACCAATGTCTCGTGTGGCAGAGTGGGACTATGGATAGGGGGGGAGCTTGGGGTTGGGAGAAAATTGATCCTGTGACTTGGTGGGATACTATTTGCCCCGCGCGACATGATTTCCAAACGATGAAATGGATTAATATTTTGGGTGATAAACACCATCTGGTGAGTATCGGTAAGCTGGAAAAACAGGCTCAAGACCGTTTAGCTGAAATTTGCCAAGATGATGTTGACGAATTGTGTTGCCTTAGACTTGGGGCAACCGAGCGCATATGGGGTGTCAAAGAAGCAGAAAAATTTAAAGTCTTGTGGTGGGATCCCAATCACGAGATATACCCTTACCAACTAAAGCATACTTGACCTTCACCCTAACTGGTTGCATTCCTGTTTTATGTTCAACTTTTATGTTCAACGGCACAGAACCGAAAGGTTTTCACATACCTTGTCGTGAGGGGGGATAGGGGAACCATGATGCACCCGCACCGATCCGGACTACCCCGGGGGGGAGGGGGCGAGGGGAATGGGGGCCGCTCGAACCCGGACCCGGCCGAGGCCGACCCGATGGGCCAGGCTCAGGCTTCGCCGATCACCTGACCGCCTTGCACACAACGGAACCCTCTGCTTCATCCAGACTGACCGGGGAGATGACCATGACCTGTCTTGAATACAGACCCGGCCTTCAGGCCGCTTCCCCTCACGCCATCATCCCATTCAGTTTTTCCCTTGCCTTCGATCGCCGTCTATGTTCCTCTGTCTTTAACGCGGATACAATGCAAACCAAGTTTACCTATGGACAATGGAAAGGTCGGGCAAGCCGAAGGGAAACCACTTGACAGGAGGGAAAAGGAATGAGGCGTTTCTTGATCCTGGTCCTAGTCATGCTGGTCATTGTTGCTGCAGTATCCTCATGCGAAACAGGACCAAGCCGGTCCCAACTCATAGCCAATCACGCGAACGCGCTTATGGCCGCCATGCAGAGCAGAAAACAGGTTTATGATGATGCTGCCGCCAAACGAAGGATGTATTACGACGAACTGACGGACTACATTGTCACACTACCCGAAGACAGCCGGAACCTCTGGATAAAAATGGAGAAAATAAAAGGCGCATCAACTGCCGAATTCAAGGACCTGACGATGAGGTTTTTTTCATCTCTTACACCCAAACAGTCAGATAATTTATTGGACAGAATTAATAAAATAGTGATAGTAGACCGCCAAATAGCTGAACTCAGGGAAGGCCAAGACAGAGATATGCGCACATACGCAATGCTGGCCCAAGACTATGATTCCGCTGTGGCTGAGGAAAATACTCGTCGACAATCCGGTATGTGGGCGGCCATGTTCATGATGAAGTCCCAGCAAGCGCAAGCGGCAGCCATTCAACAGCGTAACCAGATGAACCAGTTAAACCATAATCTGCAAATGATAAATCAGCAGTTGATGAACATGCGATAGTTGCGCCCATTCTCTGGGCCGTGGCCCCCTGGCCGACCGTCCAATCCAGCCCGAACCCTTCTCCCCCTCCAAATCGCCCCGGATGCTTACCCTATACTTACCCGAAAAGAAAAAGGGCCAGGCCGTCAAGGCCTGACCCTTTAAAATATCCATGGTGCCGAGGAACGGAATTGAACCGCTGACACGGGGATTTTCAGTCCCCTGCTCTACCGACTGAGCTACCTCGGCACTCGAATCGGAACGCCACGACTTTATGGCTGCGCCCCGGATTTGTCAAGCAAAAACCTCAGTCCGGCCACGCGGCGGCAAAACGCTCCCCGTCCCGGCGGCCCAGGTCGTAGGCGTCCTGGAAGCCCTGGGGGTTGGTGTAGTCCCATTTGGCCACGGAGATGGGCCGGGAGGGCTGGACGTAGCGGCGGGTGGGGCTTTGGGGCAGGAGTTCGGGCCGGTAGAGCCGGGTCAGGAGGACGAGGGCCGGGCCGTCGTCCGGGTCCAGGGCGCGGACGGGCACGTTGTCCACCAGGCCGCCGTCCAGGACCGGACCGCCGTTCCAGTTCATGACCGGGGTCATGGGCGGGGTGCAGGAGGAGGAGATGAGCAGGTCGGCCAGTTCCTCGGGGGTCCAGCAGGCCCGGACCGGCACGGCCAGGGGCCGGAAGCCGATGCGGGCCGCGATTTCGGGATGGACCCGTCCGTTGAGCTTCTTTTCGGCCATGTAGGCCCCGAAGCCCAGAAGGACGGCCAGGCGCGGCCCGGCCCAGGCCGGGGGCCGGGCCAGGAGGACCCGCATATCCGGTCCCTGGCGGAGCCGTTCCAGGCCGTCGGCATCGATGACGTCGACGACCGCCTGGCGGTAGATGGGATAGTGGGGAAAGACCGGCCGGCCGGAGAACAGGCGGAGGGGGTACATGTTTTTCGGGTTGGCCGCCACGGCCGCCTTCATGTATTCGAGGGCGAAGCGGGCCCGGCCGGCGAGGATGGCGCAGGCCATGGTGGCCCCGGCGCTGACCCCGGCCACGGCCCGGGGGGCCAGTTCCAGGGCGGGCGCGACCGAGTCCCAGAAACCGACCTGCCACAGACACCGGCTGCCTCCGCCGGCGAACACCACGGATGAAAAGGGGGCGTCCTTGTCCATCATCCTGGTTAACCTGCCGATATATAGTTAATATTTCGTTTACCACCCAATCGTCCCATTTCGCCTGGACACGGATTGTTGGACGCTTCGTTGGACGGCCTCGCAAAACATACGGGTCTTGTTCATCGAGGCTCTATTTTAGGCAAGCGGCGGGGAAAAGGCAAGTTTCGGGTCGACCCGGGCCTTCCGGAGGCTGGTTCCCGGCCCGTCTCCGGGCCTCGAAACAGAGGGCCACTATTATATAACTTGTGGTGAGGACACATTTTTCTTGACGAATTCCCCTGTTTGATGCAGAATACAAGGCTGGGCATATAGGGCGATTCCCCGTGAAATTCGCTACCTTCATGCTGAAGGGAGTTTCCGGTTTATGGTAAAACGAGTGATGCGCGTCTGCTGGGTTCTGGTCGTCGGCGTTCTGTTGTTGGCTCCGGGCTGGTCCGCGGCCGAGGACACGAAGGCGAAAAACCTGTACGAACGCGGCCGGTTCGAACTCGAAGACGGGCAGTTCCAGGCGGCCCTGGACTTTCTGGACCAGGCCCTGGCCCTGGAACCGGACAACATGAGCATTCAATACGCGCGGGCCCGGGCCCTGATCAAACTGGACCGGGTCGACGAAGGCCAGGCCTTGCTGGTCAAGGTGCTCAAGGCCGATCCCCAGGGCCAGAAGGCGGCCAATATCGATCTGGCCGCCCTGTACGCCCGGCAGCGGCGATTCGACGAGGCGACGACCTACTACACCCGGGCCATCGAGGCCTTTCCCAAGCGGACCGACCTGTATCTGGCCCGCGCGGCCATGTATATCGAAACGGCCGACCACGACCGGGCCCGCCTGGACCTGAGCCGGGCCGTCGAACTGGAGCCGTCCGTGGCCCCGGCGGCTCGTTATTACGAGTCCCTGATCGATTACAACCGGGAGGATTTTCCGGCCGCCATCGCCAAGATCGACCAGGCCCTGGCCATGAATCCGGACGCGGACCTGGCCAAGCAGTTGGAGGCCTTCAAGACGGCCATGGAAAAGGAGGCCCGGGTCCGCAAACCCTGGGCCATCAATGCCGGCCTGATGTACCAGTATGACGACAACGTGTCCCTGGAACCGCTGGACGGCTTCGGGGTGGCCGCGGCCGGGGCGCCGGCCCGGGACAAGGGCGATTCGGCCTGGGGCGGATTCTTTTCCGGCACGGGCTACCTGATCAACCGCCGGCGCATGGAACTGGGCGCCACCTATACCTTCCGGGGGCTGTATTACACCGACCTGACCGAAAGCAACATGGTCGGCCACAGTCTGGCCGGGTTCTACGCGTTCAACAAGGCTCCCTGGTACTTCCGGCTTCCGGTCGAGACCGCCTTTTACATCGGCGACTCCAAGGACAAGATGACCCTGTTTTCGGTCAGTCCCAATCTGACCCGGACCTTCGGGGCCAACGACCGGACCACGGTTTACGGGGCCTGGGAATACAAGTACATGCATGACGGTTCGTCCGACGTCCGGCGCTGGGTTTTGGGCGGGCTGCACTTTCACACTTTTCCGCTTTCCGGAGGCCGCGGCCTGATCCTGCGGGGCGGGTTGCAGCTTGAAAACGAGGACGCCCTGGGGCTCCTGGGGGCCGACTACTCCCTGACGGAAGTCAAGGCCGGCCTGACCTTTCCCCTGCCCGGGAAGTTCGAGGGGGACGTGGGCCTGTCCCATGCCTGGATCGATTACGAGCAGAATCCGCTGTTCGACCCGAACCAGTCCCGCTCGGACGACCGCTGGATGGTCACGGCCAAACTGGGCCGGGGCCTGACCGACCGCCTGCGCCTTGACCTGATGTACACCCACACCTACAACGATTCGAACCTGGTCAGCGCGCTGGACAAGGACATTTACGAGTTCAAACGCAACGTGTACACCCTGTTGCTGACAGGCATGTTTTAGGGAAAGGGCCATGACCTTGAAGTATCGCGCCATGTTCCGGTTGGGAGTATTTCCGGCGGTCCTGATTCTGGGCCTGCTGCTGTGCGGACCGGTCCCGGCCCGGGCCGCCGAAAAGGTGGGCACGGTTTCGGTTCTCCAGGGCCGGGCCACGGTGACCCGGGCAGGAGCGGTCAAGGCGGAAGTCATTCAGATCGGCACGGCGATCCAGGCCAACGATACCATCAAGACCGAGGCGGACGGCCGGCTGCGGGTGGTCTTTCTGGACCAGAGCATCATCAGCGTGGCCCCGAACACGTCGCTCAAGATCACGGAATACGTCTATCGACCCGCGGAAAAGGTCCGTTCCGGCGGCCTGAACCTTCTGTGGGGCAAAGTCAAGTGCTTCGTCAACGACTTCATGGGGTTCAAGAAGAGGAAGTTCGACGTGACCACCAAGACGGCGGTCATCGGCGTGCGCGGCACGGTCTTCGGGGTCTGGTTCGTGGCCGGCAGCACGACGGTCTGGTCCATTCAGAATGTGGTCGAGATTCGCAGCACGACCGACCCGACCCAGTTCGTGACCTTGACCGCGAACATGATCAGCCAGATTCGCCGGGGCAGGCTGCCCTCGAAACCGGTCCTGGTCACGCCGGCCCAGTTGCAGCAGTTGCAGCAGGGTCTGCTGCCCACCGACCTGGGCAGCGGCGCGCCGGATGGTTCCACGACCACGGGTGAGGGCGGCGGCACGGAGACCACCACCGGTTCGACCGACACCACGGGAGGCACGACTCAGCCCGGCGGGGGCGCTTCGTCGACGACCACCACGGCGGGCCAGCCTACGAGCACGACGACCACGACCTTGAACGTGACGACCTCGACGACGACGACGACCACGACGACGACCACGACCACGACGTCGACGACGACCACCCAGCCGTCCGGGGGCCTGCTGCCCGGCTTTCCTCAACCGCCGGGACATTAGCCCGCGGTCCGGATTCGAGGTTCCCGCAAAGGCCCGGCGTTTTTGTCCGGGTCTTTCGATTGGGGGAGCGCTCCGCCCCGAACCGATCCATAAAGCCGATTTATATCCATATCCATTTGTGTTACAATGCCGATCGGATCGCAGTCCCGGGAGTATCACGTAAAGGACCCTCGGTTTCGATGTCGGTTTCGGCAAAACAATACCTCTGGTTTGGCAACGCCCTGGTTCTGGGCCTGGTGGTCTGGTCCGGGGTCAACCTGGGCATGTCCATCCTGGGGCACCGCATGGATGCGGGAAGCCGGTCCCGGTCCACCGTGGAGGTGGACGGGGGGGCGGAGACGCCGCTCAAGCCCTTGAGCTTTTACGAAACCATGGCCCAACGGAGTATTTTCGGAGGGTCGGGCAAGAGTGAGGCCCAGCCGGCGGCGGTTTCGGCCCCGAAACCCGGCATGGACGGGGACTACCGTCTTCGGGGCACCATCATGGACGCGAAAAGCGGGTACTACGCCGCCATCATCGAAAGCGCCAAGACGCGGGAACAGGACCTTTACCGCCCCGGCGACCGGATCGACGAGGCCCAGATTCTCGAGATCGAGCAGGACCATGTCGTCCTGCTCTCGGGCGGGCAGAAGATCAGCCTCCACATCGAGGACGAGGCCTCGCCGTCCTCCGCCTCCCTGCCTCGGCGAACGCTCACGCCGCCCCCCGAGCGGGACGCGGCCGCGCCGCTGGCCCGGGCCGCCGGGCCGAACCAGTATATCGTCAGCCGCGACGCCCTGGGCCGCAACATGACGGACCTGAACCGGTTCATGTCCCAGGTCCGGATTCTGCCCTATTTCAAGGACGGTCAGCCTCACGGCTTCAAGATCGCTTCCATGAACCCGGCCTCGCCCCTGTCCCAGATGGGTTTCAGGCAGGGGGACGTCATTGTCCGGGTCAACGACGTCGAGGTCGGCAAACCGGAAGACCTGATCAACCTTTACCATCAGGTCCAGCAGATGGAGAACATTGCCGTGGGTTTGGAACGCGGCGGCCAGTCCCTGGACCTGAGCTACTCGATGCGTTAGGTCCCCAGCGTGTACAAAGCCTTCTTCAGCTTCGACGAAGAACCCTTCAGCCTGACCCCCGACCCGAAGTTCATGTATTTGAGTCCGGGACATCAGGAGGCCCTCGAGCATATGGTTTACGGCATCGAGGAGCGCAAGGGCTTTGTCCTGATCACCGGGCACATCGGCGCGGGCAAGACCACCCTGACCCGGCTTCTGATCGACCGGCTGGAAGGCCGGATTCAGACGGCCATGATCTTCAACACCTTTCTCAACGAGATCGAGCTGCTGCGGGCCATCAACCGGGAGTTCGGGCTTCCGGCCGACGGCGCCGGCCGGGAAGCGCTGGTCATGACTTTGAACGATTTCCTGATCGAGCAGCTTCACGCGGGCGGGACGGCGGTCGTGATCCTGGACGAGGCCCAGAACCTGTCCGTTCCGGTTCTGGAGCAGGTCCGGATGCTTTCGAATCTGGAAACGGACAACCGGAAGCTGATCCAGATCATCCTGGTGGGCCAGCCCGAACTGGCCGGTACGCTCTCGCGTCCGGACATGGCCCAGTTGAACCAGCGCATCACGGTCCGCTGCCACCTGTCACCCCTGGACAAGGAGGACGTGGCCCGCTACATCCACCACCGCCTGACCGTGGCCGGCGGTTCGGGTCTGGCCCGGTTTCATCCCCGGACCCATGGTCTGATCCACCGGTATTCCAAGGGCGTGCCCCGGCGGATCAACGCGCTTTGCGACCGGGCCCTGCTGGTGGCCTACAGTCAGGGAAGCCATCGGGTCCTGCCCTCATTCGTCCGTCAGGCCCGGGCCGAGCTGACCGGTCCCCGGCTTCCGGGGACCAGGACCTGGCCGCGTTCCCGGATTCTCATTCCGGCCGCGGCCATCATCCTGGCCATGATTCTGGCCTTTATCGTCGGCGAGGCGTGGCGGCCATGAGTTCGATCAACGACGCGCTGCGCCGGGCCAGGCGCTCGGACGCCCCTTCCGGGCCGCTGGACGGCCTCCACCCGGGCGCCCCTTCCCGGCGCTACGGCCGGAAGACCGGGACGTTCTGGGGACTGGCCGGCCTGATCGCGTTCGGCCTGGTCGCCTACTGGTACCTGGGCGCCGGCGCCCCCTTGCAGCCGTCCGAGCCCGACGCTCCCCGTCCGGCCCGAACCGCGAAACCGGCCCCGAGACCGCCCGCTGCCCGGCCCGCTCCGGCCGAATCGCCCCCGACCGAGGCCGTGACCTCCCGGCCCGCGGTCGCTCCGATGGAGAAGGCGCCGGAACCGGTCCGGAACCCTGCCGAGCCGGCCTCGACCCCAAAGACGCCTCCGAGTCCCCCGCCTCCCGAGAGGCCGCCTGAAACGCCCCGAGCGGAGACCGCGCCCCCCAGACCGGCCCCGACGCCCCAGCCCGCCGAGCCGGCCCGGGAAACGCCCCGGCCCGACCAGGGGGAGGCCACGGCCCTGGATCACTTTCGCGCGGCCCGGGCGGCCCAGGCCAAGGGACGGGACAGTCAGGCCATATACGAATACCGCCAGGCCCTGCTCCTCGACCCGAAGATGGCCGAAGCCTACCTCAACCTGGGCAACATCTTCTTCTACCGCCAGCGCACTCCGGGCAAGGCCATGGAAATGTACATCCAGGTCCTGCACCTGGAACCGGACCACGAACGGGCCCACAACAACATGGGCGTGATCCTGCTCAGTCAGGGCCGCCTGGACCAGGCGGAGACCGAATTCACCGCCGCGCTTCAGCAGAATCCCGACTACGTGGACGCCTTGTTCAACATGGCCTGCCTTTTGGCGCGCCGGAAACAGTACGGCCCGGCCATGAGCCTCCTGTTCAAGGCCGGACGGCTCCAGCCCGAAGTGCGCATCTGGGCGGCCGAGGACGGGGACCTCAAGGCCCTGCGCGGCCGGTCCGATTTCAAAAAGTTCCTCAAAACCGTGCCCCAACCACGAGGATGATCCGTAATGAAACGCCTGCCGATCCTGTTTTTTGTCACGCTCGCCATCGGCCTGCTCGCGGCCTCCGGCCCGCAAGCGGCCCGCCTGACCGACGCCGAGACGCCGGACGCGGAAAAGGCCTCCACCCCGGAAACCCGGGTCACCCTGGACTTCCGCGACGTGGACATCCGGGTGGTGGCCAAGTTCATCAGCGAACTGACCGGGCAGAACTTCATTTTCGACAACCGGGTCCGGGAAAAGGTCACGGTCTTTTCCCCGAGCAAGGTCACGCCCGAAGAGGCCTATCGGCTTTTCGAGACGGTCCTCAAGGTGCACGGGTACACCACCGTGCCCCAGAACGGCATGGTCATGGTCGTTCCCAGCCAGAAGGCCCGGGTCATGGACGTGGAGACCCGGCCGACGCAGCCCATCCCCCGGACCAAGGACGACCGGGTCATCACCCAGATCATTCACCTTCGTCACGCCGACCCCACGGAGATGCGCACCCTGCTGACGCCCCTGATGGACAAGAGCGGCGTGATCATGGCCTATGAAAGCGGCGACACCCTGGTCATCACGGAATACGCCTCGAACATCAACCGCCTGATGGGCATCATCCGGGCCCTGGACGTTCCGGACGAAGGCGCCCAGCTTTCGGTCATCGATTTGCACTACGCCTCGGCCCGGAATCTGGCCACCGCCCTGGAAGAGATACTCAAGACCTCCCTGACCCGGGGCAAGGCCCAGCCGGCCGCCGGGGGGATCAAGTACAAGGTGGTGCCGGACGAGCGGACCAACAAGCTGATCGTCCTGGCCCGGGCCACGGAACTGGACACCATCCGGGAACTGGTCAGACGCCTGGACATTCCCGCCCCCCGGGGGTCGGACCGGGTCCACGTCTATTTCCTCAAGAACGCCGTGGCCGAAGACCTGGCCAAGACCCTCAACGAACTGGCCGGCCAGCGGAGCATCGACCCGGGCAAGGGGACCGGTTCGACGTCCCCCACGCGCCTGCTGCTCCAGGAGGACGTCTTCATCACCGCGGACAAGGCCACCAACTCGCTGATCATCCGGGCCGAGCGGCAGGACTATCTGGTCATCAAGAACATCATCGAGCAACTCGACATCCAGCGGGCCCAGGTCCTGGTCGAAGCGGTCATCATGGAGATGTCCTTCAAGAAGGCTTTGACCCTGGGGGCGGAATGGCGCTCGATCAACTTCCCCGAGTCGGGCGGCGGGGCCGTGGGTTACGGCGGGACCAGCCTGCCGGTGGGGGACGACGCCAGCGGCCTGATCAACCAGGTGGCCAGCCAGCCCTTTGGCGCGGCCAGCGGCCTGATCCTGGGCGCGGCCGAAGGCACCCTGACTTACGGCGGCGCGACCTATCTCAACCTGGGCCTGCTCATCCAGGCCCTGCAACAGGACTCGGAAGTCAATATCCTGTCCACGCCGCACCTGCTGACCATGGACAACGAAGAGGCCCGGATCGTGGTCGGTGAGGAGCGGCCGTTTCTCAAGTCGGCCATGACCGCGGAAACCGGGGCGGTCAACCCGGCGGTGACGCGCACGTACGAGTACAAGGACCTGGGCCTGACCTTGAAAATGACGCCCCACATCACCCAGGGCGAATTCATCAAGCTCGAGCTCTACCAGCAGATACTCAACTTCATGAGCCAGATCGAGACCGGGGCCATCAGTTCGACCAAGCGGGAGACGGAAACCGTGGTCCAGGTGCGTGACGGGGAAACCGTCGTCATCGGCGGGCTGATCCGGGACGACCAGCATCTGAGCAAGAGCCAGGTCCCCTGCATGGGGGACATACCGGTCTTCGGCTGGCTGTTCAAGCGCCGGTCCAACTCGTCGGACAAAACCAATCTGCTCGTCCTGATCAAACCCACGATCATCCGGACGCCGGACCAGCTCCGGGAACTGACCAGGCAGAAGAAGTCCGAGGTGGAGAACTCGATCCACCCGAAAGCGGACGAGCCGGCGGAGACGCCGGCGGAAGCCAGGCCGGAGGGCGCCGAATAGCCATGGTTCCGGATCGACTGCGAACGACCTTCCAACTGGCCCTGGAGGCCGGATCGGGCGGCGCCGAAGCCCTCAAGGCCCTCTGCGTCCACCTGGGCCTCCCCTTTTTCGACCGGCTTCCCACGCCCCGGGTCCCATCCGAGCTGACGGAAAAATTCGACGTGGCCTGGGCCCGGAAGAACCGCCTGGTTCCCCTTTCGGTCCAGGACGACCACGTGGTCGCGGCGACCTCCGTTCCCCTGGCCGTCGAGCCGCCCGACCAGCTGGCCTTTGTCCTGGGCCGCCGGGTCGAACTGGTCGGCGCGCCGGAAGACGAGATTCTGCGCGCCTTGAACATGTATTTTTCCGAAAGCATGGCTTCGGCCGACGATGTGCTCAAGGAGATGACCGAAACCGAGGTGGAGGTACTGGGGACGGACCTCGAGGCCGTGCCGGACCTGATCGATTCCAGCGACTCGGCGCCGGTTATCCGCCTGATCAACCGGGTCCTGTTCCAGGCGGTGTCGGAGAAGGCCAGCGACATTCACATCGAACCGGCCTCGGATCATGTCAAGGTCCGCTTCCGTATCGACGGCGTGCTCTACGATCGGCTGCACCCGCCCTTGCAGTATCTCCCCTTTCTCTCGTCCCGGATCAAGGTCCTGGCTGGTCTGGACATCGCGGAAAAGCGGCTGCCCCAGGACGGACGGTTCCAGTTCACCGTGGCCGAACTGAACATCGACGTGCGGGTTTCGATCATCCCGACGGCCGGGGGGGAGCGGGTGGTCCTGCGTCTGCTGGACAAGTCCACGGCCCTGCTGGGTCTCGAGGAACTGGGCATGGACCCGGACAACTTCGGCGTCTTCAATCAACTCATCACCCGGCCCCACGGAATCTTTCTGGCCACCGGCCCGACGGGGGCGGGCAAGACCACGACCTTGTACGCGGCGCTCAGCCGGCTCAACTCCCGGGAGTTGAACATCATCACGATCGAAGACCCGGTGGAGTATCGTCTGAGCGGGGTGGGACAGATTCATGTCAACACCAAGGTCGGGCTGGATTTCGCCCGGGGCCTGCGATCGGTCCTGCGGCACGACCCGGACGTGATCATGATCGGCGAGATACGGGACTTCGAGACCGCGGAGATCGCCATTCAGGCCGCCCTGACCGGCCATCTGGTCTTTTCCACGCTCCACACCAACGACGCATCCTCGGCCGTGACCCGTCTGGTGGACATGGGGGTCGAACCCTTTCTGGTTTCGTCGGCCGTGATCGGCGTCGGGGCCCAGCGCCTGGTCCGCCTGCTCTGCCCCCATTGCCGGCAGCCTCACCGCCCCTTGGCCCGCACCCTCAGCCGGGCCGGTCTACCCCAGGACGTCCTGGACGGGGCCGAGGTCTATCAGCCGGCCGGCTGCGAGCACTGCTTCCAGACCGGTTACCGGGGCCGGACCGGCATATACGAGTTGCTGGCCATGACCGGTCCGGTGCAGCGGACCCTGGCCCGGACCAGCGAATCCAACGAAATCAGGCAGTCCGCCATCGAATCGGGCATGAAGCCCCTGATCATGGACGGTCTGAACAAAGTCCGCGCCGGCAAGACCTCCCTGGAGGAGGTCCTGCGCGTGACGCTGACCTGAGCGGGTTTCCGTCATGCCGGTCTACGCCTATCGGGCCCTGGACCAATCCGGCAAGACCGTCCGGGGGGTGGTGGACGCGGATACGCCCCAGAAGGCCCGCCGCCGGCTGCGCTTCGACGGCCTCCACCCCATTGAACTCAGTCCGGCCTCCCGGCTTCTGGCCCGGGCCGAACCCCTGGCCCGCCTCCGGAAGCTGGTCCCCTTCCGGCCCAACCGGCTGCGTCTCCTGGCCGGCACCACCCGCCAGGCGGCCACCCTGCTGGCCGCCGGCCTGCCCCTGGTCACGGCCCTGACCACGATCCAGGAGCAGACCGAAGACCAGGAGTTCGGCCACATCCTGGCCTTGGTCCGGGAGGAGGTCACCGGCGGCGAGTCCCTGGCCAACGCCCTGGCCCGGCGGCCGGACGTCTTTCCCATGGACTACATCCACATGATCCGGGCCGGGGAGCTGGCCGGCTCCCTGGACGAGGTGCTCGAACGCCTGGCCGGCAACCTCGAACGCCGCCAGACCAGGCGGGCCCGCATCGGGGCGGCCCTGACCTATCCGGCCCTCATGACCCTGGTCGGAGCGGCCGTGCTGTTGTTTCTGCTCTCGTTCATCATCCCCACGCTGACGGGCCTGTTCGACAACCTGGGCGCGGCCCTGCCCTGGCCGACCCGCCTGCTGCTGGCCGTCAGCGAAACGCTCAAGCAGTACTGGTGGCTGGTGGTCGCCGGTCTGGCCGGAGTGGTCCTGGCCTTCCAGCGATACCTGAAAAAGGAGGCCAACTACCGCCGGTTCGAAGGCTGGGTCTTCCGCCTGCCCGTGATGGGCTCGCTTTTCCAGCGGCTGAGGCTGGCCCAGGCCATCCGGGGCCTGGCCGTCATGACCAGCGGAGGCGTGACCCTGACCCGGGCCCTGACCGCCACGGCCGACGGCATGGGCCGTTCCTTGTATGCCGAAGCCCTCCGGACCGCGGCCCAGCGCGTCGGACAGGGACGGTCCCTGGCCGAGTCCCTGGGGACCGGACGCCTGTTTCCGCCCCTCGTCCGCCGCATGGTCGCCGTGGGCGAGGCCAGCGGCACCCTGACCGATATGCTGTCCCGGACGGCCCAGGCCTACGAGGAGGAGACCGACCAGGCCCTCTCGGCCATGACCTCCCTGGTCGAACCGGTCATCATCATCGTCATGGGCCTGCTGGTCGGCTTCATCGAAATGGCCGTGCTTCTGCCCATCTTCGAGATCAGCGGGCTGGTGGGATGAAGACCCGCCGCCCAGACGACGCATCCCGGTTTGCCCGGCAAGCCGGCGAGGAGGAACACATGTCAGACCCAACCGCTTTCCGCAAAGGAAAACGGATCGACCGCCGCCCCGGATTCACCCTGATCGAAATTCTGGTCGTGGTCGTCATCCTGGGCATCCTGGCCGGACTGGTCATTCCCCGGATCGCCGACCAGCCGGAAAAGGCCCGCCGGACCAAGGCCCGGCTTCAGATCGAAAGCCTGGAAACGGCCCTCAAGCTGTTCAAGCTGGACAACGGCTATTACCCGACCACCGAACAGGGACTGGAAGCCCTGGTCCGCAAGCCGACCATCGGCCGGGTCCCGGTCCGGTGGCGGGATGGGGGGTACCTGGAAAAAAACCAGGTCCCCAAGGACCCCTGGGGCCGTGACTTCGTTTACATCAGCCCGGGCATCCACCTCCAGGACTTCGACCTTTATTCTTTGGGCACGGACGGCGAACCCGGCGGAGAGGGCACGGACGCGGACGTGAACAACTGGGAAACCGAGGCCGGCTCCTGACGGGCCAACATGACGGTTAAGGAGTCTGGAAAGGGGAGTGGCCGGTGGGGCGGGCCTCGGGTCCGCCAGACCTGTCCGCCCTTGGCGCGATTGCTTCGTCGCTCCCCTCCTCGTAGCGACGCCCATCAGCACCGTCATTGCGAGTGTCCGATCTCCGGCTTCGCCGAAGGTTATTGGACATAGAAACAAATCATGCCATTGGGAGAGGCCTGTGGACCGCCAGGCTTTCATAACTCCAACAGATTGCTTCGTCGCTTCGCTCCTCGCAACGACGAAACCTATCAGCACCGTCATTGCGAGGAGCCGCAGGCGACGAAGCAATCTCGTGAACCCTGGACTTTCCTTATTCGTTTCCAAACCGACGCGTGGGAACGAGCGGTAACACGGGCGGATAGTACCTGGGGATGGGGATTCCGTGAGCAGAGAATCGGGAGCGCCGAAATACCGTTATCAGGGACCAGGAGCCGGGCCGATGGGCCCGGCCCGGGGATTCACCCTGCCCGAGCTGACCGTGGTCCTGTTCATCATGGGGGTGATCCTGTCCGTGGTCCTGCCCCGATTCGGCTCCATGGACGACGAGGAGCCCCTGCGCCGGGCCGCCCGGCTGATGGCCGGCCTGGCCCTGGAAGCCCACAGCATGTCCCTGACCCAGTCCCGCCCCTGGTATCTCTGTCTCGATCTGGACGAGCGCAGGTGCTGGCTGAGTTCGACCCGGCCCGAGCGGGACGGCGGTCCCGGCGCGGAGAGCAAGGTTCGCCGGCTGCCTGACGGGGCGGTCTTTCAGGATGCGGTCCTGGCCGACCGGGGCCTGTTGAAAAAGGGCGTGGTCGCTTTGGCCTACTGGCCTCAGGGCGGCAACGAACCCGGCACGGTGCATCTCAAGGCCGAGCGGGGCAAGGAGGAGATGACCGTTTTTTTCCGTCCCTACGTGGGCCGGACCGAGATCGAGACCGGGTATTTGCGGGAGGAGACCCGATGAGGGGCCGGCGGGCCGGGTTCAGCCTGTTGGAGGTCATGATCGCCCTGGCCGTGATCGCCATTGCCCTGGTGGCCGTGGTCCGGACCCAGGGCCAGGGCATCCGCCTGACCCGGGAGGCCCGTTTCACTTCGCGGGCCGTCTTCATGGCCCGCCAGGCCCTGGCCGCGGCCCAGGCCGATCCGGAACTGGAACCCGGCGTCAAGGACGGCCGTTTCGACGAGCCGCTCGACGACATGGCCTGGGAGCGGGAGGTCACGCCCATGCCGGGCCTGCCCGATCTGTATCGCGTCCGGGTCTGGGTCCATCCGCACGGTTCGCCGCCCCGCCAGGGATTGAGCCTGCTGGGCTTCAGCTACCGGGAGCACCCGTGAAAAAGAGGCCCGGTCTGACCCTGGTCGATCTGATGGTCTCCCTGGCCGTCCTGGCCATCATCATGAGCGCGGTCTATTGGGTCTTCGCCACCCAGGAGAAGGCCGTGCGGGCCGCCAATGAGGGTCGTGACGTGTACGGCCAGGCCCGCCTGATCCTGGACCGCCTGACCCGCGATATCACCTCCGCCTGGCTTCCCCAAGTCCCCCGGCCCATGGCCGTGACGCAGTACCGCTTCAAGGGCCAGGCCGACCGGCTCGACTTCATCTCGACCGCTTCCATGTCTCCGGACTCGATCGGGTCCGGCCTGTCCGAGATCGGATACCGCCTCGAAACGCCGGAACGCGACGCGGAGGGCCGCTTTCTTATCATACGTCGCCAGGACGACACCCCGGACGGCGAACCCGAGGAGGGCGGCGCGGAGATCGTCCTGAGCCGGGAGGTCCTTTCCCTGAAGCTGACCTACCTGGACGCGTCCGCCGAGGAAAAGGAGGAGGCCGAGGCCGAGCAGGCCCAGGCCCTGCCCCGGGCCGTGGTCGTCCGGCTGGAACTGGCCGCCCCGGACGGCGGCAAGGAGATATTCAGCACCCTGATCAAGCCGGTCATGGCCTGGCCCCTGGTCCGGCCCATTGAAAAAGCGAAAGGACTGAAACTGCCGTGGTAGTCCGGCGACAAGGCATCGCCCTGCTCATGACCCTGCTTGTCCTCGGGCTGCTGACCGCGTCGGCCTTGAGCCTGATGCGGCTGGCCGACCTGGAGTTTCGGGTCGCCGACAACACCTACGCCTTCGCCCAGGCCGAGATTCTGGCCCAGGCCGGCCTCCAGGGCGCGATGACCCTCCTGGCCATGGACGACAACGATTACGACGCCCCGACCGATCCCTGGGGCAGGTTCGGCCAGTACGCGAGCCTGGCCACCGGATTCATCGAGGAAGGCGCCTTCGGCGGCCGCATCGAGGACCTGTCCGGCCTGATCGATATCAACTCCCTGGTGGATCGCACCGGGGTCCCGGTGACCCAGCGCATCGAGCAGTTCGACCGGCTTTTGAGGCTGCTCGAGCTGGACCCGGATATCCTGCCGGACCTGCTGGACTGGCTGGACCCGGACGACGAGGCCCGGATGGGCGGCGCGGAGACCCCATACTACCGGCAATTGGACCCGCCGTATCCCTGCGGCAACGGCCCCCTGGACACGGAGGCCCAACTGGGCCTGGTCAAGGGTTTCGGCCGCCGGGTCCTGGACGGCCAGGACGACCGGCCCGGCCTGCGGCCCTATGTCACCGTGCATTCGAGCGGCCTGATCAACATCAACACCGCGCCGGAGCCGGTGTTGCTGAGCCTGGACGACGGGTTGACGCGGGCGGTCGTCCAAGAGATAATGGGGCGGCGGGCCAGTCAGCCCTTCGAAAAACTGGATGAACTGCGGGACCTGCCCGGTCTGACCCCGGAACTGCTCAACCGGATCGTGCCCCTGATCTCGGTCAAAAGCGAGTTCTTCCGAATCCGGGTCGAGGGGAGTTTCCGGCAGGCCCGGGCCGCGGTCACGGCCGTTGTCTACCGGAGCCAGTCCGGGGTCCGGCTGATCTATTATCTGCAAGGTTGAGGAGTGTATTTTGGCTTTGAGGGCCATATCGGACCTTTGGCGGCCGCGAACCACGGTCGGGATCGTGCTGGACGCCGGTTCCATCCGGGCCGTTCGTCTGGCCCGCGATGAAAGCGGTCCCCGCCTGGACGAGGTCCTGTCCCTCGATCTGCCTGCCGATCGTCCGGTTCATGCCACGGAAATCGAGCGGGCCGGGAGTCTGGCCGACGAGCGGGCGCGGGTGGTCCTGGGTCTGCCGGCCCGACAGGCCGCGCTGCACAAGGTCCGCCTGCCCTTCGACCAGCCGGACAAGGTCCGGCGGGTCCTGCGCTACGAGGCCGAACCGTATTTTCTGGACCCGATCGATGACCTGGTCCTGGACTTTCTGCCCTTGCCCCGGTCCGGAGACCGTTCCGGATTGGTATTCGGCGCGTCGCCGGAAGCGGTGGCCGGGGCCTTGCGGAGCCTGGAACCGGCCGGCCTGGACCCGGACGTGGTCCTGCCCGAGATGCTGGGACTGATCCAGGCCGGCGAGCGGCTTTTCCGGGACGCCGAAAACTCGTCCCTGCGCCTGCTGGTGGACCTGGGATTCGAACAGACCGGCCTGGTCCTTTTCGACGGCGACCGTCCCGAAGCGGCCCGGACGGTGATGTACGGCGGCCGGGATATGGCCGGCCATCTGGCCGAGAGCCTGGACCTGGAACCCGGACAGGCCGAAACCCTGCGCCGCGAAACCGATCCGGCCCGGACCGACGGCCCGGCCGCGGCCCGGGCCCTGGACGAGGCCTGGCGGCCGCTGCTGGTCGAGATCGAACGGACCCTGGCCGCCTGGCTGGGCGGGCGGCCCGACGCGGCCTCCCGGGCGGTCCTCTGCGGGCAAGGGGCGGCACTGCCCGGCGTGGAAGCCTTTCTGGCCGAACGGCTGGGTCTGCCCGTCGAGACCCTGTCCCGATTTTCCCGGGACCTTCCGGACTGGCCGGAAATGGCCCCGGAGCTGGTCGTTCCCTTCGGACTGGCCCTGGCGGCCATCTCCCCGGGACCTCGGCCCAACCTTCGCCAGGGCGGGCTGGCTCCCCGGCAGGCCCTGTCCAGGTATCGCGGACCCCTGGCCCTGCTGGCCGTCGGCCTCATCCTGGCCCTGCTGCTCAATATGGGCGATCTCTATTACACCTACCGAGTCCAGGCCCGGGCCTACGAGCAGATCAAAAGCGAGATAAACCGGGTCTTTCGCGAAACCGCCCCCGGCGTGACCAAGGTGGTCGCGCCTCTGGCCCAGATGCATCAGGAACTGCAGAAGGTGCGAAACGAATTCGCCGGTCTGGACCCCGGACAGGGCCGCGTCCTGGACCTGCTGCAGGCGGTCAGCCGCGTGGCCGGGGCCCACGAGGGGCTGCGCATCACCAACCTGTCCCTGACGTCGGACGATCTTGAACTCGCCGGGGAAGGCGGCAGCTTCGACGTGATCGACCGACTGAAAAACGAACTGGCCGCTCTGCCCTTTTTCAGCGAAGCCGTCCTGGGCGGGGCGCGCATGGACCCGGTCAGCCGGGTCCTGACCTTCCGGATTTCTCTCAAGAGGAAGCACGGATGAAACTGAGCCGGCGCGAAACCACCTTTGTCGGCGTGGGCGTCATCATTCTGGCCGCCCTGGTCCTCAACTTCCTGGTCATCGAACCCCTGGCCGCCCGGCGGGACCGGTACCGGGAAATGGCCGCCCGCATGGAGGCGGACCTCGCGGAAATGAGGTCCATGGCCGCCCAGTACCAGGCCCTGGCCGGGCAGCGGGACCGGTACCAGCGGCAGGTCCATGAACGGGGCGGCGATTTCTCGCCGTTCAGCTATCTGGAAAACCTGGCCAGCGAGTCCGGCCTGACGGGCCAGATCGAGTCCATGACGCCCGTGGCCACCGCGGCCGCCGAAGACGGACGGGCCAGGCGGGCCGAGTTCGACCTGCGCCTGTCCGACATCCGGCTCCTGGACCTGGTCCGTTTTCTCTACCGGATCGAGTCCAGCGAAAAGGTCTTTTTCGTCATCAACCTGAACATCAAGCCGCGTTATCTCAACCCGGACAGCCTGGACGTGACCGTGAGGCTGGCCACCCCGGCCGCCTCCTGATGAGTCCGGCCTGGAAGCGATTTCTCCTCGCCGCCTCGGTGGTGCTGTACGTCGGGCTGACGGCCTGTCTGTCGGCCCATTATGGCGCGCCGTACGCTTCGGGTTTCCGCGCCCTGCGCCACTGGCTCGAAGGCGGGACCCCGTTGCGCCTGTCGGCCTCGGCCCCGGCGCCCGGACGCCCTTTCACAATCAGGATGGCCCGTCTGGACCTGGCCCTGGCCTCGCCCGACCGCGAAATCCCCCTGATTACCCTGAACGACGTTCGCATCGGGTACAGTCTTGCACGACTGCTGTTCGGCGAACTTCGCCTCGATTTTCAGGCCCGGGCCGCGGGCGGCCGGCTGCGGGGCCGGTTTTCGGCGGACCTGTGGGGGGACCGCGAGATGCGCCTCGAACTTCTGGAAGCGGACCTGCCGCAGTTCGCCCTCTCGCTGCCTTCGGGCCAGGGGGCGATCGCCGGCCGCCTCCAGGCCCGGGCGGTGGTCCTGGGAAAACAGGGCGTCATTCCCACCGGCGGCCAGGGCGAGGTGCTCATCGCCGACGGCCGCCTCAAGGGCATGACCCTGCCGGCCTTCCCCTTTACCGACCTCGACTTCGAGCGTCTGGAAGCCAAGTTCAGCCTGGAAACCGGGCAGGTCCTGCTGGAGCGTTTTCGGGTCGAGGGTAAAACGGGCGGACTTCAAATGGCCGGCCGGGTCCGCGATTACGCACGGCCCGTCCTCGAACTGAAGGGCGAGGGCTGGATGGGGCCCGACGGCCGGAAAGGCCCCCGGGCCGGTTTCCGGGTCTTCGGCCCGGCCCTGGCTCCCCGTTTCGAAATCACGTCCACGACCCTGCCGGGCGCGCCGCCATCCAGGTAAGGACCCCGGCGGGTCAATACATGGCCCAGCTCCCGGACCAGTAGTAGCGGTGCAGAACCGGGTTGGACTGGGTGTTGACCTCGATCTCCGCCTCGAGTCGAGGATCGAAGACGCCCTTGCCGAAGTGGACCATGGAAGTGATCGCGTCCCGGTTCAGGAAGCGGGTCGGCAGGTCCCCCGGGTCCGAGGCCAGCAGACGCCGCTTCAACGCTCCTTCGTCCGCTTCCCCGGACCGGACCCCCAAAACCCAGCCCCACTGCCCCATGGTCGGAATCTGATTGTGATAGGGCAGGACCGAGAACCCGGCCGCCCGGATGGTCTTGACGATGCACAGGAAGGCCTTGCGGGAGAAATAGGGGCTGGTGGCCTGGGTGACCAGGACCCCGCCGGGCGAGAGGTGCCGTTCGACCAGGCGGTAGAAGCTCTCGGAGTAGAGATGCATCAGGTCGATGGTGTCCGGGTCGGGCAGGTCCACGATAATCACGCCGTAATAGCCGCCCTGCTCCTTGAGAAAGGCGCCGGCGTCCATGTTGTGGATCGCCAGCCGGGGGTCTTTCATGGAGCCCTGGTTGATTTCGAGCAGGACCGGGTGCTCGGCGGCCAGGCGGGTCATGGCCGGGTCCAGATCGACCATGTCCACCCGCTCGACCCCCGGGTGCTTGAGAATTTCCCGCAGGGCCAGCCCGTCGCCGCCTCCCAGGATCAGTATCCGGCTCCGATCGGCGGTCAGCATCATGGCCGGATGGACCAGGGGTTCGTGGTACTTTTCCTCGTCGAACGTGGAAAACTGCTCCTGACCGTTGATGTAGAGCCAGTAGTCCCCTTTGTACTGGGTTATGACGATCTTCTGATACGGGGTCTGGGCGGCGTAGATGATCTTGTCCCGATACTGGCGCTGTTCGCCGTACATGACGATGGGCCGGGCCGTGATCACCAGCCCGATCAGGTAGAGAAACGAAAAGACCAGGGCGACCGCCAGGACCTTTTTCCGGCCCAGCAGCCGGTGGAAAAACAGCAGGAGCATGGCGGCCACGAGCAGGTTGACCGCGCCCAGGGCAATGGGCGTGTAGGTCAGGCCCAGATGGGGCAGGGCGAAGAAGGCGAAAAACAGGCCGCCAAGCAGGGCCCCGTAGTAGTCCTTCTCCATGACGGCGGCGATGTTGGTCCGCAGCTCCTCGTAGTCCTGGTTCAGACGGGTGACCAGGGGAATCTCGCACCCGATCAGGCCGCCGATGACCAGGGCCAGCCCGTAGATGACCAGGCTGATGTGGGCGGTATGGGCGGCCAGGCCGTAGGCCAGGACCGCGGAGGACGCGCAGAGCAGGGACAGGGCGAACTCGACCAGGATGAAGGTGTCCAGCAGGTGTTCCTGAAAGAGGCGGCTGACGCGGCTGCCCAGGCCCATGGCGAAGAGCATGAGAGACATGACCATGGTCCACTGGAAGACGGCGTTGCCTTGCAGGTAGGTGGCCAGGGTGGACAGGACGTACTCGGCCACGATACCGGCGCAGCCGGTGGCGAAGACGGATATCTTGAGGATCAGGCCGACGCCGGAGGCGCCGGCCCGGGTCCGGCTAGACGCACCAGTAGATGATGAAGGCGGCTGCAAGATATGAAAAGGCCTCGATATAGGCCGCGCCCAGATTCGGTTTTTCCTGCATCGCGATCTCGTCGGACAGGCTGACCGAAGGCAGCAGAATCTTGTCCGTCAGAAAACGGATGATGGGCAGAAGGATCAGACCCAGCAGGGCGTAGGCCAGGTAGTCGGGCAGGTTGACGGACCAGGACTCGAAGTCCCCCTCGCCGGCCAGGCCGACGATAATGCCCATGCTGGCCAGCGCGCCGCCGAAGGAGACGCCGGCGGCCACGTTGTCCTTTTCGATCTGTTCGTGGACGCTGTACGGCGTGATGACGTCATAGAGCAGCCCCACGATGATCAGCATGACCTGGCCGATGGCCCAGAAGCCGATCACGGTCCAGATGCTGCCGCCCTGTCCCTGCACCGAGCCGTAGATGATGAAACCGGTGGCAATGCTCACGCCGGCCGACACGGCCCCGGTGCCGATGTTCTGGTCCCGGATCAGTTCGTCGCTGATCTTGAACTTGTACAGGATCAGCTTGTCGCAGATGAACCAGGACAGGTTGAGCAGGATGATGCTCACCAGCCCGTAGAACCCCAGGTCGAACAGGTCGGCTACGATGCCGTGGGTCGGTCCGGCCAGGGCGCCGGCGATGGCCAGGATCAGGCCGAAATAATACCCGACCACGGCCAGAGCCAGGGCGGCGTTGTCCTTTTCGACCAGTTCGTAGTTCAGTTTGTATTCGCGGTGCAGGAGGTCGTTGACCAGTTTGCCGATGAAGAAGACGACATAGAAGGCGGCGATTAAAACAAGGCCCGTGACGACGGTGTCCAGCTTCATGACTATTTCCCCACGCTTCCGCTGCGGCTCCGGACGGATGTCGATGTCCGGCCGATACGTTGGTTGACCCGTTGGGAAAAGGAGGACTTCTGGGTCAGTTCCTTGGACATGCGGCGGCTGTAGAAGTCGGGCCGCTGCGACTTGGTCAGGGTCCCGGTGGTCCCGTATTCCTTGTTGGGCCCGTAGTACGGCCGGTTGTTCGTGTAGTAGTTGTTGTAGGAGGAGCGGTAGACCGGGCCGTGCAGCAGGTCGGACAAGAGACGGTACTGGCCGTAGAATACCCAGAATGAGCCTCCCGAAGAATCCCGCCGCCACTCGCCGTAGCGTTTGTCCCCCACGTAGTCGTACCCCGGCGGGCCGACCTTGCCGGCGATCTTGCCCTCCTTCTTGGTCAGGATGGTCATGCCCAGAAAAGGCAGGTACTGCTGGAAGAACTCTTCAGGCACCTCGACCCAGTCCGGGAGGGCCTTCTTTTCCGGCAGCACGATCTCGTACTTGTGATAGTAGGTCTTGAAGAAGTTGCCTTCCACTTTCATGTCCGAGAGGATGACCGAGAAATCCGGGACGCCCTGGAGGGTCTTTTCGATCTCGGTCAGGGGATTGGGTGGGCCGCCGCAGCCGACAAAGACGAGGCCGACGACCAGAAGGAGCGCCAGGAACAGCAGAACGGCCCGCTGGTTCCAAACATAATGTCTCATGGAACGTTTCCCTCGGCGTTGGAATGGAATCGAAAGACCCTTGGCCCGGACCCGGTTTTCTCAGGCCCTGCCTCCGGCCCGTACCATCGATTCAAGGCTTTATCTGAC
>JAHJTB010000033.1 GCA_018830135.1 Pseudomonadota bacterium
AAAGGCCCCGGTCGCGCACCCAGCGCTGGGTCCCGTCCGGCCTGACGATCCGATACTCGACCTCCCAATAGCCGGGATAGCCCCCGCGCAGAATGTCCAGGACCCGGTCCCGGTCGTCGGGGTGAACATAATCCAGTAGCGTCCGGGGCGAGGCATGAATCGGGTCCGAGGGGCCGCCGTAGATTTTTTCAAAGCCCGGGCTGACGTAGTTGGTTTCAGGACGGTTGAGGGCGCCGATCCACAGGACCGCGTCGAGGTGCTCGGCGAAGAGGCGGAACCGTTCCTCGACGCTCTTGAGGGCCCGGTTTTCCGCCTCCAGGGTCTCAACCCGTTTCAGCAGGTCTTCGTATGCGGGATCGCCAGTCATACTCGTCTGCCTTTAACCCGGATTTTGAAGCTGCCTTCTACTGCGGTGCCGAAATGCATGCTGCAACGCTCGTCTCCAGCTTTTTGACCTCGACGTATCATTTGATACGCCTGCGTCCAAAAACCGGTCCAACTTCGCGTTTCGCCCAGCATTTCGACGCCTCGCTACGAAGCCAACCGCATAATTCGGGTTAAACACAGGCCGCGGAAGCGGTGGAAGTCGAAAAACAGTCCAACAATTTGATGTGAATCATTTTCAGGAAACCCCCGCCCCCGGGGTCCCCTGGATTGACAGCGAACGACAACAAGCCCGTGTTCACAAAATATAGTATACAAGCAGGGGGCCTGAAATTCAATCGATGAAGTCCCGGGCAAGGATTTCGTGAACCGGGATATTGGGGTTCGAGTCGCCGGCGACAGGGCGATCCAGCAACGACGGAAACCGCTGAAAGGTTTCAGCCCTCCCGGTTCAGCCCCTCTTTACAAGCCCTCAGGTCTTGTGTTCGAAAACATGAACGTCTCGCTGGGGGAAGGGGATGCTGACGCCTTCCTCGTCGAAACGCTTTTTGATCTTTTCCGTGACCTCGAAATGGACGTTCCAGTAGTCCGAAGACTGGACCCAGGGCCGGACGGCGAAATTGACGCTGCTGTTCGCCAGTTCGAGCAGGCCGATGGTCGGGGCCGGGTCCTTGAGGACGCGCGGGTCTTCATCCAGGACGGCGGCCATGATGGCCTTGGCCTTGTCGATGTCGTCCCCGTACCCGATGCTGAAGACCATATCCAAACGCCGGGTGCCTTTGGTGGAATAGTTGACGATGTTGCCCTCGGTCAGCTTGGCGTTGGGAATGATGATCGTCTTGTTGTCCGGCGTCTTGACCTGGGTGGTGAAAATCTGGATTTTTTCCACCGTGCCCCCCACGCCGGCGCCTTCGATGTAGTCGTCGATCTTGAAGGGGCGAAAGATGAGCATCAGGATGCCGGCCGCGAAGTTGGACAGCGAGCCTTGGAGGGCCAGGGCCACGGCCAGGCCGGCCGCGCCGATCAGGGCCACGAAGGAGGTGGTCTGGATGCCCAGTTGGCCCAGGGCGGCCAGAACGAAGAAGGCCAGCAGAAAGTAGTAGGTCAGGCTGAAAACAAAGGTGGTCAGGATCGGATCGACGCTTCGCTTGTCCATGACGCGGTGTATGACGCGGCTCATGATTTTCGCGACCCAGCGGCCGATTATCAGGATGGCCAGGGCGGCGACGATCTTGAGGCCGTACACGGTCAGCAGTTCCCAGACTTTGGGGAGCACCGTTTCCAGGGTCATAAATCCTCCTTGAGCGGTTCGGTTTAGGGGCGGTTGCCCGGGTGCTTCAGGCGTGGTTTCGCAACTGAAGCTCCAGGGGATGAGGCCGCGTTCGACTTCCGGACAGACCGGGATGAAGTCGAAAAACCGGCCCAAAGTGTCGCGAACATAGTGGCCTATTTGGTTACCGCTGCCGTATTCGGACCCGTATGGATTCCAAGCTTCATTATCGCCCGAATCGTTCGATTTATCAACGCCCGTTCCATTTTGCCCGCCTCCGGCTGCGGTCGAACGGGCGAAAAATTCGGCCGATAAGGGTTGACCGCTTCCGGCCATCCAGTGTATAAACAGATTCAAATTCGCAAAATACTTATTATTCAACGGGATATAAGGCAGATTCGTTTGCGGGAGGTCTCCGTGTCTACGAGAAATTTCCTTTTGCGACGAACGATCGTCCTGATTCCCACATTCATCGGTATCACCCTGGTGGTCTTCATCATGATCCGGGCCATCCCCGGAGACCCCATCCTGACCATTCTGGCCGAAGATTACTCGCCGGATGCAGCCCAGGAGTACCGGGAAAAGATGGGGCTGAACAAGCCCATCGCCGTTCAGTACCTGATCTGGCTCAAGGGGATTGTAACCGGAGACTGGGGCCGATCCCTGCTTTCCCGGAGGCCGGTCCTGGACGAAATCCTCAGGTGCCTGCCCGTGACCCTCGAACTCCTGGCCCTGGCCCTGGCCATTCTATTCTCGATACCTTTTGGGGTCATTTCCGCGGTCAAACCCAACTCGCCGAGGGATTACTCCCTCATGACCCTGTCCATGCTGGGCATATCGCTGCCGGAATTCTTTCTCGGGGCCCTGCTCCTGATCGTCTTCGCCCTCAAGCTGCGCTGGCTGCCGGCCACCAGCTACGCGCCGCTTTCCAAGGGTCTGGTCCAGAATTTGAGCCACATGATCCTGCCGGCCCTGACCCTGGGCCTGGCCCGCATGGCCATGTTCACCCGCCTGGTCCGCAACAGCATGCTCGAAGTCATCCGCCAGGACTACATCGACACGGCCCGGGCCAAGGGCGTCTCCGAATGGTGGGTCATCAACAAGCACGCCCTCAAGAACGCCCTGATTCCCACCGTGACCGTGATCGGACTCCAGATCGGGTACCTGATCGGCGGGGCCATCATTGTGGAAAGCCTGTTCTCTCTGCCCGGAATCGGGTCGCTGGGCATCGACGCCATCCTGACCCGGGACTACACCATGGTCCAGGGCTTCGTCATCGTCTCGGCCAGCGGCTTCCTCCTGGCCAATTTCGCCGTGGACCTGGCCTACCTCTTCCTCGATCCCCGCATCCGGGTGCGTTAGTCATGGAAAAAAAGCGGGGCATGGTCCGCATCGTTTTCCGGCGGCTGGTCAAACGCAGGACCGCGGCGGCCGGGCTCATCGTCTTCGTTTTCATGATCCTGGTCGCCCTGCTGGCCGACTACATCGCCCCGTACGGACCCAACGACATGCTGGACGACATGCAGTACAAGGCGCCCTCGGCGGCCCACCCCATGGGCACGGACATGCTGGGCCGCGACGTCCTGAGCCGGGTCATTCACGGCAGCCGGGTCTCCCTGGCCGTGGGCCTGGTCTCGATGATCGCGGCCTCGCTCCTCGGCATTCCCCTGGGCATCGTCTCGGGCTACTACGGCGGCTGGATCGACCAGATATTCATGCGGGTCGTGGACGTCTTGCTGGCCTTTCCCGTGTTTCTGTTGGCCATCATGATCATGGTCGTCCTCAGCCCCAGCGCGGCCAACGTGGCCGTGGCCCTGAGCATCGTTTACGTGCCGCGATACATGCGCCTGGTCCGGGGCGTGGTCCTTTCCATCCGGGAGCACGAATACATCGAAGCGGCCCGGGCCCTGGGCGTGCGTCCCTGGCGGATTTTCCTCTTCCATATCCTGCCCAACTGCCTGGCCCCGGTCATGGTCATGGTGACCATCTCCGTGGGCGTGGCCATCATCGCGGAAGCCAGCCTCAGCTTTCTGGGCATGGGCACCCAGCCGCCCATGCCCTCCTGGGGTTCGGACCTCCGGGAGTCTCTCAACACCATGGAACTCAATCCCTGGCTGGCCCTGTTTCCCGGTTTGGCCATCCTGCTGACCGTCCTGGCCATCAACATGCTCGGCGACGGGCTGCGGGACGCCATCGATCCGAGGCTCAAGCAATGAGCGAGGCCCTGGTCGAAATATCCGGTTTGAAGACCCACTTTTTCACGGAAGACGGCGTGGTCCGGGCCGTGGACGGCGTGGACCTGTCGATCCGGGCCGGCGAGACCCTGGGCCTGGTGGGGGAGAGCGGCTGCGGCAAGACCGTGACCGCCAAGTCGATCCTGCGGCTGATCCCGGAACCGCCGGGACGGATCGTGGCCGGCCGCATTCTCTTTCAGGGCCGCGACGTGCTAGGGCTGTCCAAAAAGGAACTGCGCCGCGAACTCCGGGGCAACCGGATCGCCATGATCTTCCAGGACCCCATGACCTCGCTCAACCCGGTTTATACGGTCGGCAATCAGCTTTCCGAAGTCTTCCGCATCCACCGGGGGCTGGGCCGCCGCCGGGCCCTGGCCGAAAGCGCGGCCGCCCTGGGCGGCGTCGGCATCGCCTCGCCGGAACGCATGATCCTCGAATATCCCCACCGCTTTTCCGGGGGCATGAGGCAGCGGGCCATGATCGCCATGGCCCTGGCCTGCCATCCGCTGCTACTGATCGCCGACGAGCCCTCGACCGCCCTGGACGTGACCATCCAGGCCCAGATTCTCGAACTCATGCGGGGGCTCAAGCGGGAGCTCGGGACGGCCATTCTGCTTATCACCCACAACCTGGGCGTGGTGGCCGAAATGGCCGACCGGATCGCGGTCATGTACGCCGGCCATGTGGTCGAGTCCAGCGAGGCCATGGACTTTTTCGACCGGCCCCTGCACCCATACTCGACCGGCCTGCTCCATTCCTTTCCCGGCCGGGCCGACCGCCGGGGGCGCCTGACGCCCATTCCGGGAACCATCCCCGACCTGATCCAGCCGCCGCCGGGCTGCCGGTTCCACCCCCGTTGCGATCGGGTCATGCCTCGCTGCCGGCAGGACTTTCCGCCGATCTTCGACCTGCCGGGCGGACGCCAGGTGAGGTGCTGGCTTTATGAGCAGTGAGTCCGCCGGTCCGATCCTGAGCGTCCAGGGCCTGAAAAAGCACTTTCCGGTGCGGGCCGGCCGCCGCATCCGCGGAGTCAGGCCCCGGGTCAAGGCCGTGGACGGCGTGGATTTCCATATTATGGAAGGCGAAACCCTGGGACTGGTCGGCGAAAGCGGTTGCGGCAAAACCACGGTCGGCCGCCTCATCCTCCGCCTCATAGACCCCACGGCCGGAAAGATCGTCTTCGAGGGCCGGGACGTTTCCGACATCCCGACCGCCGGGCTCATGGAATATCGGCGCCAGGTCCAGATCATTTTCCAGGACCCGTACTCCAGCCTCAATCCGCGCATGGCCGTGGGCAAGGCCATTGCCGAGCCCCTGATCTCCCACGGCCTGGCCGGCAAGCACGAGGCCTTCGCCCGGGCCATGGAACTGCTGGCTTTCATGGGCCTGTCCGAGCATCACTTCCACCGCTACCCCCATGAATTTTCCGGCGGGCAGCGGCAGCGGATCGGGATCGCCCGGGCCTTGAGCCTGCGGCCCCGATTGATCGTGGCCGACGAGCCGGTTTCGGCCCTGGACGTGTCGATCCAGGCCCAGATCATCAACCTGCTCGAGGAAATCCGGGCCGGGTTCGGCATGACCTATCTGTTCATTTCCCACGACCTCGGCGTGGTCCGCCACATCAGCGACCGGGTCGCGGTCATGTATTTGGGGCGGGTGGTCGAGCTGGCCGGGACGGAGGCCCTTTTCGAAAAACCGCTGCATCCCTACACCGAGGCCCTGTTGTCCGCCGTGCCGGTGACCCATCCCCGGGAACGCCGGAAACGCATATTGCTGAAGGGCGACGTGCCCAGTCCCCTGGGCCTGCCGCCCGGCTGCGCCTTTCATACCCGATGCCATTACGCGATGGCGGTCTGCCGGAACCAGCGGCCGGAATTCCGGGAAACGGAGCCGGGACGCCTGGCGGCCTGCCATCTGCTCGACAAGCCGTCAACCTGAACGCCCCCGCCGAAGGCGATGGAAAGGAGGAAAAGATGCATCATCAAAGGTCATTCATCAAATGGACCCTGGTGATCGGGGTGGCGTTGTGGACCATTGGGCTGGCCCTCGGGCCGGCCGCCGCCGGGGAGCCCAAGCGGGGCGGCGTGCTCAAGGTGGGCATCAAATGGGACCAGCGCCAGTACCTGGACCCCCAGACCGAGAAGGGCTACGTGGTCATCTTCGTCACCCAGCAGATGTACAACTACCTGGCCCGGGAACGGAACGACGGGACCATCGAACCCCGCCTGGCCGAAAAGTGGGAGTACGCCGACGCCGGCAAGACCTGGACCTTCCACCTGCGCCAGGGGATCAAATTCCACGACGGCTCGGACTGGGACGCCGAGGCCTTCAAATGGAACCTCGAACGCATGATGAACCCGGAGACCAAGTCGTACATGAGAGGTTTCGGGCTGAACGTCGACAAGATCGAGGTGCTCGACAAGCACACGGCCCGCATCACCCTCAAGAAGCCGGCCTTCCTGATCGCCAGCTTCCTGGGAGGTATCTTCAAGCCCAAGTTCATCTCGCCGGCCGTGGTGAAAAAGTACGGCAAGGACTGGGTCCAGCATCCGGCAGGGACCGGGCCTTTCATGTACGACCGGACCGAGGAGGACGGCACGATCCACCTCAAGCGCAACCCCGATTACTGGGAAGCGGGCCGGCCCTACCTGGACGGCCTGGTCTTCAAGCTCTATCGGGACCCCAGGGCCCGCAACAACGCGGTCCGGGCCGGCGAGATCGACATGGAGATGTCGGCCAGTTTCGAGCACTACCTGGTTTCGAAAAGCGACTCCAACCTGGTCGTGGACATGGCCCCGGCCTCGCCTTACGCCCTGAACCTGGGGGCCAACGTGACCATGAAACCCTGGGACGACCTTCGGGTCCGCCAGGCCATCCTGGGGTACGCCCTGGACCGGGAAAAGGTCTGCAAGACCGTCTTTCACGGCCTGACCCAGCCCAAGGTCAACCCGGCCTCGTCGGCCCACTACTACTACGAGGACCTCAACCGCCTGTATCCTTTCGACCTGGAGAAGGCCAAAAAGCTCCTGACCGAAGCGGGTGCGATCGGCCAGAGCATCACCTTTTCCGTGAACAACACCACCTCGACCTACGACGCCATCGGGACCATCCTCAAGAACGACCTGGCCAAGATCGGCGTGGAACTGAAAATCGAAAAGATGGAGTACGTCACCTGGATCAAGCGTTTTTACATCGCCCACCAGGTTCCCTTTTCCCTGCCCCTGAGCTATTTCAACGACCCGGCCGGCTGGGTGCAGTACGTCGGTCCCGGCGCGCCCATGAATCCGACCCAGGCCTGGGTCTGGCTGGACAAGGAGAAAAAGGTCAACCAGGACCCGGAACTGCTCAAGATTCTGGAAGCGGCCGGCTTCGCCATGCAGGACCCGGAAAGAAAGACGGCCTTTCAGAAACTGTTCCGCCGGCTGGCCGAGCAGGCCTACTACGTGGGCATCGTCTCGCCGCCGATTTTTCACAACTTCCGGCCGGGCGTCAAAGGCTATCAGTGGCGTCTGCTCAACATGGTCCTCGACACGGTGTATTTGGAGGAATAAGCCGGCCGCGATCCGCTGCCCGGTCCGGCCCCGGACCCGGGGCAGCGGGTGGCGGAGGGCATGCCCTCGACCGGATGGACAGGCCGGATATGCGGTTGCCGGACCGGGCGGTTTTGTAGTAATAAGATGATTTATGAAACCGGAAATCAAAGCGTTGCTCAGCCGCCTGCCCAAGGTCGACCAACTGCTGGGGGAGCCTGAAATCGACGCCTTGCTGGCGGCCATGCCCCGCCGCCTGGTGCTCAAGGCCGTGAGGGAGACCCTGGACCGCCTCCGTTCCCGCGTGATGACCGGGGACCCGGACCGGCCGCCCGATCTGGACCGGGCGGCCGTGGCCCGCCGGGCCGCCGGTCTGGCCCGGGAACTGGCCCGACCCCACTTCCGGCGCGTGGTCAACGCCACGGGCGTGATCATCCACACCAACCTGGGCCGCTCCCTGATGGCCGATGAGGCCCTGGAAGCCATCGAAAGCGCGGGCCGGTACTACTCGAACCTGGAGTTCGACCTGGAAGCGGGCCGGCGCGGTTCGCGTTACAGCCACGTCGAAGCCCTGGTCTGCGATCTGACCGGCGCCGAGGCCGCCCTGGTGGTCAACAATAACGCGGCCGCGGTGCTGCTGGTCCTCGAGACCCTGGCCCGGGGCGGGGAAGTAATCGTTTCGCGCGGGGAACTGGTGGAAATCGGCGGGTCGTTTCGCATCCCCGACGTCATGGCCCGCGGCGGGGCCGTGCTGGTCGAGGTGGGCACGACCAACAAGACGCATCTGGCAGATTACGAGCGGGCCATCAACGAACAGACCGCTTTGCTGATGAAGGTGCACCAGAGCAATTTTCGCATCGTGGGCTTCACCCAGGCCGTCGAGACGGCCGACCTGGTCGAACTGGGCCGCGCGCGGGGGCTGCCGGTCATCGAGGACCTGGGCTCCGGCTCCCTGATGGACTTTTCCGCTTTCGGGCTGCGCCGGGAGCCCACGGTCCAGGCCACCCTGGCCGCCGGGATCGACGTGATCATGTTTTCCGGGGACAAGCTCCTGGGCGGTCCCCAGGCCGGCCTGATCCTGGGACGCAAGGACCTGGTGGACCGCATCAAAAGAAACCCGCTCAACCGGGCCCTCCGGATCGACAAGTTCACTCTGGCCTCCCTCGAAGCCACGCTTCGGCTCTACCTGGACGAAGGAACCGCCCGGCTCAAGGTGCCCACCCTGCGCATGATCACGGCCGACTATGCCGGACTCCGCCGCCGGGCCGCCCGATTGAAACGTCGGCTCGAACCCGCCGCCGCCGGCCTGGCGGCCCTGGTCCTGCTGGACGGCCAGTCCCAGATCGGAGGCGGGGCCCTGCCCGACCAGGACCTCAAGACCCGCCTGGTGGCCTTGCGGCCCGCGACCTTGTCCGTCAACCGTCTCGAGGCCTGGTTTCGGTCCCGCCCGACGCCGATCATCGGCCGCATCGAGAACGAGGCCCTGGTCCTCGATGTCCGGACCATGGACGACCGGGACTTCGACCTGGTGGTCGCGGCCTTGTCCGAACTCAAAGCAGAGGCAGGGGAATGAAAGATTTTTTTGAACGCTATCCGACTCGAATCGAGGTCGAGGACCTGCGGCGGTTCGCCAAGGTGGTCATCGACGACCTGGGGCCGGTCCTGGACGGTTATGAATTCGTGGTCCGCCTGCTCGATTCGGAAGAGTCCCGGGGCGACCTGTCTCCGGAGATGAAAGGCGCCTTGATGAACGGCAAGGTCCACGTCGAGGCGGAGACCGGCCGGGTCCATCTGCCCGTGGTCTTCGACGGAGCGCCCCTCGGGCTCATCACCGCCGTGCCGCCCGCGGGCCAAAGCATGCCCAAGGGCGGGACCTTTTTCCTGCCTCTCGCCATCCGGCTTTCCCTGGAAAAGATATTGATGTACAAAATCAATATCACCGATCGGGAGACCGGGTTGAACAACGAGGACTATTTCCGGACCTATCTGGGCAGAAGGCTGGCCGAAACCGGGGGCGCGGCCGGGGGCCGGACCCGCCTCAAGCCCCTGCACCTGGGTGATGCCGGGGAGCCGGCCGAACTGACCGTCCTGTTGGCCGAAATCAAGCGCTTCGACCAGTTGGCCGCCGGCCACGGCCGCCTGGAAGCGGCCCGGACCATCCAGGTCCTGGCCGGCTGGCTTCGGGATGCGGCCCCGTCCTCTTACTGCCTGGCCCGTCTGGACCGGGGCCGGATCGGACTGGTGCTGCCCCGCCAGTCTCTGGAAACCGCCCTGGAATGCGCCCGAAAGGTGGCGGCCCGGACCCGGGAGAAAGAGGGCTGCGCGGTCCGTTTCCAACTGGTGCTTGGCCTGGCGGCCTACCCGGCGGATTTGGGCGATGAAGAGGAACTGGATGAAAACGGGTCCGAGGGCCTGGTCGATCTGATGATCGGCAAGGCCGAACAGGCCTTGAACCATGCCCTGAACCAGAAGGAAGAGTCGATTTTTACCTTCGCTGACGTGCTGCTTCGCGGCGGGCGCGTACTGCAGGAGCTGGCCTACAATCGGGTCGTGGTCAATCTCGGACGCCTGGCCGGAGCCCGGGAAGGCCAGGCCTTCGTGCTTCACGAAGGAGACAAGACCGAGCCGGTGGACTACAAGGGCGAGGTCGTCCTCTTTGACGTGCGTGAGGACTACGCCATGGGGGAAGTGATTCAACTGGCCTCGTCCCTCAATCGGGTCAAGCCCGGCGACATGCTGGTCCTGAGCCGGGCCTCGGGAGAGGCGCCCGCCGTGGGCCACCGCCCGGCGGAAGAGAGCCGGGACCCGCTCCTGGGCATTCCGGACCATCAGGGCTTCGTCCATCTGCTCTCCGAGAAGTCGGCCCGCGAGGACCGGTTTGCCGTCATGCTGGTCCGGGTGGACGGATACGACCGGTACCGGACCACGATGGGCCGTTTCGAAAGCGACCGGCACATGTTGTCCCTGCTCGAGCTTTTGCGGGAACTGCTGCCCGAAGAGGCCCTGGTGGGCCGGTTTTCCTTGGAAAGCCTGGCCGTGTACCTTCCGGGCCGGGAGGCGGATCGGGCCTCGACCCTGGCCCGGGAGGCCCGGGACCGGATCGCCGGCCGGCTGCGGCAGACCAGTTCCTTCGGCCTGGCCGTCCATCCCAGCCCGCCCTTCGGTCCGGAGGACGTACTGACCAACGCCCAGAAGGCGCTGGAACACGCCTCCTTTCTGGGGCCGAGTTCGACGGCCGCCTTTGATTCGGTCAGCCTGAACATCAGCGGGGACAAGCTGTTCGAATCCGGCGACCTGGCCGGGGCGATCAAGGAGTACAATCTGGCCCTGCGGCTGGATTCCCGGGACCTCAACGTGCTCAACAGCCTGGGCGTCTGTTACGGCCAGCAGGGCCGGACCGATCTGGCCCTGGAAACATTCGACCGGGTGATTGAAATCGAGCCCCGGGACTTGATGGCCCATTACAACCGGGGGTTTGTCGAGGCCATGTCGGGTCGGAGCGAGGCGGCCCTGACGAGTTTCCGCCGGGCCGTGGAGATCGACGGAGGGAATTTCAACGTCTTGTTCCAGTTGGGCAAGACCGCCCTGGCCCTGGACCTGATAGACGAGGCCGTTTCCAGCTTCCGGAGGGCCTCGGCCCTGGAGGACCGTCGTTCCGTCGTTTACCGTTTCCTGGGCCAGGCCCTGCTTCGGAGCGGCCGTCCCGACGAGGCCGTGGAGGCCTTCAAGGCCGCGGCCCGGTACGATCCGTACGACGCCCCCTCGCTGAGTCAGCTCGGCGTGTTGTACATGGACCAGGGCGCCAACCTGGACGTGGCCCTGTCCCTGACCCGCCAAAGCGTGGAACAGGACCGGACCAACAGTTTGTTCCGGCAGCGCCTGGCCCGGGCCCTGAGCCTGGCCGGGGACCTGGATCGGGCCGAAACCGAATACCGGCGGGCGCTGGACATGGGGGCCTGTTCCCGGGAGGTCTATTACGAACTGGGGTTGGTGGTTCGGGACCAGGGGCGCCTGGATGAGGCCAGGGACTGGTTCGACCGGTCATTGGACCGGGATGGACAGTTTCAGCCGGCCCGGACGGCCCTGGAGGAACTGAACCACCCCGGACCCCGCGAATAATCCGGGCTTCTCGCGGAGGCGATCAGCCGATTTTGACGTGGAGAAACAGGTCGCCGCTTTGGCCGTCCGGCTGGTGGCGGCCCATTTTTTTCAGGCGGAGTCGGGCGCCGTTTTTCGTGCCCGGCGGCACGCGGACCGCGACCCGTTGCGGCTTGCCGTCCCGCTGGTAGACGAGCTGGACCTGTGCGCCCGCGCCGGCCTGCTCCGGGGTCAGTTTCAGATTGAAGTTGATGTCCGAACCGGCCGCTTCCGGGGCCGGCAGGCTGAGCAGACCCTTGAACGCGTTCTTTAACACGCCGCCCGCCCGTGACCAGAATCCGCGTTCGAGGCGGGGCCGGGCTTCCGGGGCCGGGGCCGGCCGAGCCCTGGCCCGGGCGTCCTTGGACAGACTGGTTCGGTAGGCCGGTCCGGCGCCCCTATGAACCCGCCCGCCGAAGGGGCCGGTAAAAAACACCCCGCCGAAGTAAAAGCCGCGGCTGCCGAAAAAGACGCGATCGAAAAACTTTTCGTCGAAGGGGAAGCCCATCTTTTCGAACTCTTCGGCCAGGTCGCGGAAATGCCGCGCGTAAACGCTGGCAAAGGACTCGTAATCGGTCTGCTCGTCCGAGGGGCCGGTCTCCGGGGCGCCTTCCGGCCGCTCCGGCTGCCGGCGGTCGAACTGGGCGCGCTTGACCGGATCGATCAGCACGGCGTACGCCTCGCTGGCCTGCTTGAAGGTCTCTTCGGCCTGTTTGTTTCCGGGATTGCGGTCCGGATGGAACTGGAGGGCCATCCGGCGATAGGCCCGTTTGATTTCATCGGCCGTGGCGCTTTTTTCCAGACCCAGAATGTGGTAGTAGTCTTTGAATCGAGTCATATCCTCGCAACCTGGCCTTGGCGGCCCGAGGCCGGAAAGGACGTCTGGCCCAATGATATCAGAAGCGAATGACGGGAACAAGGCATGGCTGGACCGGCCGAAACTGCGCCCGGTCGAGGTCATTCCCATTCAGACGCGGGACGGCGAGGGCATCGGGCTGCGGGACCCGTCGCGAATCTCACCCCAGACCCTGCTTTTCTCCCGGGCCGCCGCGGCCGTGCTCGCCCTCTTCGACGGCACCAACGATCTGCGGGACGTCCAGGCTGCCATCCAACGCGGGTACGGCGAACTGGTCGGCATCGAAGTGATCGAAGGACTGGTCCGGGCCCTGGACGAGAACCACTTTCTCGAAGGGCAGACCTTTGACCGCTTTTTCGAGCGGGAACTGGCCGAGTTCGAGGCCGCGCCGATCCGGCCGGCCATGCTGGCCGGGCAGGCCTACGCCGGGCAGCCGGAGGCCCTGGCCGAGGAACTCGAGTCCTACGGCCGGGACCGGGAAAAGGGCCCGCTCCTCGATGCGCCGCCTCGCGGACTGGTCGCGCCGCACATCGATTTCCAGCGCGGCGGTCCCTGCTACGCCCGGGCCTACGAATGCCTCGATCCCGAATCGCCCCCGGCCCTGGTCGTTATCCTGGGCACGGCCCACAACCCGGTTCGGGGCCCGCTGGTCCTGTGTGCCAAGGATTTCGAAACGCCCTTCGGCCCGGCCCGATGCGAAAGCGGACTGGCCGCCGAAATGAGCGCCCGTATCGGACCCGATCTCACGGCCGAAGCCTTTGTCCATCGCGGGGAACATTCGGTCGAGTTCCAGGCGGTCTGGCTCAAACACCGATTCCCGAAGGACCACGGGCCGCTCATTCTGCCCTTCCTGACCGCCTCGTTTTTTCCCCTCATGGCCGCCGGGCGGTCGCCGATGGAGAGCCCGCCCTTTGAAGGCGCACTGGCGATAATCCGAGCCCTGCTTCAGGAATGGGCCCGGGCCAACGGTCCGGTCATGATCCTGGCCAGCGTGGACCTGTCCCACGTGGGGCCGCAGTTCGGAGACCAGTTTCCGGTCTCGGCCGCCGTCCGGGACGACGTGCGGTCCTACGATCTTCAACTCCTGGACCAGGCCGCCCGGGGGGACCATGAGGCCTTTTACCAAACCGTGGCCGGGGCCCGGGACCGGACCCACGTCTGCGGACTGGCCTCGATCTACACCATGTTGCGCCTGATCGACGAGCCGGCGGGGCGGCTCCTGGATTACGACCAGTGGATTGATCCGAACGGGCAGGGGCTGGTTTCCTTCTCCAGCATGGTCTTTCCCTGATCCCTTCGCTTGCTCCGGGAGACCGGCGGCGGCCTTCCGGGCCGTTATATCACCCCTTTTTCCCGGAGGTCGTTCAAGGTCGCCGGGCCGTATCCCAGCAGGTCCTCATATATCTCGGAATTATGTTCGCCGACTCTGGGATGTCGCCTGGCAATGGACCCCGGCGTCTTGGACAACCGGGCCGGAATACCGCTGGTGGGCACCTTTTCCAGCCCCGGAGCGCCAAAATCCATGAACTCGACCATGTTTTCCGAACGGATGTGGGGATCGTCCAGCACCTCCTCCACTCCGCGCAGGGGACCGCAGGGGATTCGGGCCGCTTCCAGCTTCTCGAGCACCTCGGCCACTGTGTAGCCGGCTATCCACTCGGCCACCAACGGATCGATGCGGTCCCGGTTTTCATAGCGCTGATAGTCGGTCTGCAAGTCCGGGTCGTCGATCAGCTCCTCATGCCCGATCAACCGGGCCAGACGACGCCACAGCGAGTTCATGACCGTGGCCACGAATACGTAACCGTCCTTGCATTGGTACAGGTCGGTCGGCCCCATGTACACGCTTCGATTGCCGATGAAGGGACGGATTCTTCCCAGCACTTCCGCTTCCGAGATCATGGGCATGACATAGGTCATGGCGGTCTGCATAAGCGACAGATCGACCAGTTGTCCTTCCCCCGTCTGGTCCCGATGCCGCAGGGCGACCATGGTGCCGAAAGCGGCAATCGCGCCGGTGCCGTGGTCGTTGGGATTCATAAACGCGCGTATCGGCGGCTTGTCCGGATAACCGCCGATTTTCATGGCCCCGGACATGGCCTGGGCGATAAAGTCGAAACCGGTCCGGTTGGCGTACGGCCCGGTGCTTCCAAAACAGGAGATCGCGGTGACGATGATCTTCGGGTTGATCCCGGCCAGGTTTTCATAGATCAATCCGGCCATTTTGGCCGCTTCCGGCGAAAAGCTATGGAGGACCACGTCGCTTTGCCGGACGAGGTCGGCCAGTATTGCCGATCCATGGTCGTTACTGAACAGATTGAGGGTAATGCCCTTTTTATTCCGGGCGTAGCACGGGAAGATCAGATTTTCACCGTTGGGCGCGACCAGGCCTATGGTGCGGTCTTCTTCCCCGCCGGGACGATCGATACGAATGACTTCCGCGCCCATGTCCGCCAGCAACATGCCGCAGTAGGGGCCTGCGATAAATCGGCTGAAATCAAGCACCCGGATGTTTTCCAAAACGCTTTTCATGGTTGTCTCCGTTAAATTATTCCCTATACATGGATTGACCGTACATTCCTCATGGTAATTGCATTCCGGTTTTCATTTCAATCCGCCGAATCGTCCCGGACGATATTGCCCGCCCCCTTTTGCCGTGCCCGTGGATTGATCCGCCGAAAGCGGATCAATCCGGTTTCGTGAAAGAAGCGGTCTACTCGAGCATTTTCTTGATTTCGATGAGGTCTTTCTTGAACCGGCGGAGGAATTCGGCCTCCGAGGAGGGGCCGGTCTTTCGTCCGCCGGCCTGGAGCTTCTGGCGGGCGCCTTCGATGGTGTACTTCTCTTCGTAGAGCAGGCGTTTGATTTCCAGGAAGTGATCCAGGTCTTTTCGGCGGTAGAGTCGCTGATTGGATTTGGCCCGTCCGGGCTTGAGAGCGGGAAACTCGGTCTCCCAGTATCGGAGCACATGGGGCTGCACTCCGACGATATCGGCCACTTCACCGATTTTAAAATACACCTTGTCGGGAATTTCAGGAGCCACTGCGTCTCCATGCCCTTTCCCGAATCAGGGCCGTTTCAGGAACGGTTGTTGATGGCGTTGCGCAAGACTCGACTGGGTTTGAAGCTCAGCACCCGGCGGGCCGATATCGTCATCTCCTCGCCGGTCCGGGGGTTGCGGCCCTGGCGAGGACGCTTGTCGCGGACCTCGAAATTGCCGAAACCGGAAATCTTGACGCCGTCCCCCTTTTCCAGGCAGTCCTTGAGGATGTCGAACAGATCGTCGACGACCTCGGAGGTCAGCTTGCGGGAAAAGCCCAGCTTGGCCTGAACCGCGTCGATGATGTCGGCTTTGGTCAAAGGCGGTCCTCCCCTATCATCTCAAGATCGAAGCGTGGCGGTAAAGGCCGTCAGGACCCGGTCCGTGACGCGCTCGTGAATGACATTGACCTCTTCATCGGTCAGGGTCCGATCCAGGGAACGGAATTCGAGGCGAAAGGCCAGACTCTTTTTGCCCTGGCCGATCTGTTCGCCTAGGAACTGGTCGAACAGGACCACATCGGTCAGAAAGTCCTCGCCCAGGCCCCGGATGAATTCAAAGACCTTCCCGGCCTTGACGGCGCCGTCCAGGACCACGGCCAGGTCCCGATAGACCGAGGGGAATCGCGGCAGGGACACGTGGCGCGGGACGCCTTTCATGGCCGCCAGAAGCGTTTCGAGGTCGAGTTCGAAGAGATAGGGCGCTTCTTTGAGGTCGAAAGCCCGGGCGACGGAGGCCGAGGCGCGGCCCAGCCAGCCCAGCAATTGGCCGTCGGCCATTATGCGGGCCGAGGCGGCCGGCTCGTAGTAGGCCGGACAGTCCCGACCATCGAAGGCCGGCTCGGGGAGGTTCAGGCCCGCCAGCAGGTCCTCGACTACTCCCTTGATGTCGAAGAAGTCCACGTTTTCCGGTCGGCCGTGCCAGGAGAGCGGGTCTCGTGAGCCGGCCATCATGCCGGCCAGGGCCATGCGCTCCTCGGGCAGGTCCTCGTCCTCCCGCCGCAGGAAGATTCGCCCGATTTCGTAAATGCTCACGTCCAAGACATTGTAAGCCTGATTGCGCCGGAGGACCTCGAAGAGGCCGGGGGCCAGGGTGGTGCGCATCAGGGTCTGTTCCTCGGACAGGGGATTGAGAATGCGCACGGTGCGGCGTCGCGGATCGTCGGGTCCCAGGTCCAGGCGGTCGCAGAAGTTTTCGGCGATAAAGCTGTAATTGACGATTTCGGTCAGGCCTCGCCCTTCGAGGATGGCCGCGGCCCGGGAACGGAGCTGTCGGGAGGCGTCGATGGGGACGATTTCAGCCCGGGCCGAGGGGATGGTGGCCGGCACGCGGTCGAAGCCGACCAGTCGGGCCACTTCTTCGAAGATGTCCACTTCCCTATAGAGGTCCACGCGGAAGGTCGGCACCTCGACGGTCCGGTTTTCTGCCTGGCCGCCGACCGCAAGGCCGATTCCGTCGAGCCGCTCGATCATGATCGAGGGATCGAAGTCGGTGCCGAGAAAGGCGTTGCACCTGGCCGGACCGAAGGGTACGACCTGTTTTTCAAAGGGGTTGGGATAGACGTCGATCACGCCGGCAGCTACGCGACCGTCGGCCAGTTCGGCCATCATGGCCGCGGCCCGGTCGGCGGCCAGGGTGCAGACCTCGGGATCGATGCCCCGTTCGAACCGGTAGCTGGCCTCGGTGGACAGTCCCAGGTTCTTGGATGTGAGGCGGATGCCGGTCGGACTGAAATAGGCGCTTTCCAGGAGGACGTTCCGGGTGTCGGGCTGGATTTCGGAGTTGAGGCCGCCCATGATGCCGGCCAGACCGACCTGCCTTTCCGCGTCGCAGATCATCAGCACTTCCGGACCCAGGATGCGCTCCTGCCCGTCCAGGGTCACGAAGCGGTCGCCTTCCCGGGCCGTTTGGACCACGATGCGGCCTTCGGCCAGGCGGTCCATGTCGAAGGCGTGCATGGGCTGGCCGGTTTCCATAAGCACGTAGTTGGTGATATCGACCACGTTGTTGATGGAACGGATGCCGGCCGCGGCCAGGCGATCGACCATCCAGAAAGGGGAGGGGCCGATGACCACGTTTTCGATGACCCGGGCCACGTACCGGGGGCAGTGGTCGGGATCGACGACCTGGATGGATGTCAGGGTGTCGATGCCTGGACCGGTCTCCTCGATTCGGAATCGGGGGAGCCGGAGGGGCCTCCCGACGATGCCGGCCGCTTCGCGGGCCACGCCCAGGACGCAGAGACAGTCGGGCCGGTTGGGCGTGATGCCGATGTCATAGACCCAGTCCGAGAGGCCGAGGACCTCCTTGAGGCCCAGGCCCGGCCGGGTCTCTTCCGGCAGGGACATGATGCCCGAGGCGTCCGGGCCGACGATGAGTTCGGCCTGCGAACAGAGCATGCCGGTCGATCGGACGCCGCGAAGGACGGTTTCGGCCACGGTCCGGCCGTTGGGCAGTTCCGCCCCGACCAGGGCCAGGGCCGAGCACATGCCCGGGACGACGTTGGGAGCGCCGCAAACCACTTGCAGGCGTTCCTTCCCGGTCTCGACCTGGCAGACTTTGAGGTGGTCCGAACCAGGCACATCGTCCACGGAGACGATTCGGGCCGCCACCACGCGATCCAGGTACCGGTATCGGTCGGCGAGTTCCTCGACCTCGAGGCCGACCATGGTCAGCCGGTCGCCCAGTTCGGACGGCGAAAGGTCGATGTCCACGTACTCACGGAGCCAGTTGTAATTGACGCGCATCTTAAAACCTGGAAAACTAAAACTGTTTCAGAAAGCGGAGGTTGTTTTCGAAAAAGAGGCGAATGTCGTCGATGCCGTATTTGAGCATGGCGATCCGCTCGATGCCCATACCGAAGGCGAAGCCGGTCACTTCATCGGGATCGTAGTTGACGAATTTATATACTTCCGGGTCCACCATGCCCGAGCCCAGGATTTCGAGCCAGCCGGTCTGGCCGCAGGTCCGGCAGCCCCGGCCGCCGCAGATGACGCAGCCGATGTCCACCTCGGCGCTGGGTTCGGTAAAGGGAAAGAAGCTGGGCCGGAAGCGGACCGCCGTGTCCGGAGAGAAGAACTGTCGGACGAAGGAGATCAGGACGCCCTTGAGGTCGCCGAAGGTGATGTCCCGGTCCACGACCAGGCCTTCGATCTGGTGGAACATGGGCGTGTGGGTCACGTCCGAGTCCCGGCGGTAGGTCTTGCCGGGGACGATGACCCAGACCGGTGGGCGCTGCCGTTCCATGGTCCGGACCTGCATCGGGGAGGTGTGCGTCCGCAGGACGACGCGGTCCGAGACATAGAGCGTGTCCTGCATGTCCCGGGTCGGATGATCCTTGGGGAAGTTCAGGGCCTCGAAGTTGTAGTAGTCCAGTTCGATCTCCGGGCCTTCGGCCACGTTGAAGCCCATGCGGGTGAAGATGGCGGTGATCTCGTCGATGGTCCGGGTGATCAGGTGGCTGGCGCCGAGTCGGCGGCGACGGCCGGGCAGGGTGACGTCCACCGCCGGTCCCCGGGCCTTGCGGGCCGCCAGCTCCTCGGTCCTGGCCTTGATCGCCTCGGCCAGTTCGTCCCGGACCCGGTTGGCCACCAGGCCCACTTCGGGGCGAACTTCGGGCGCCAGGCCGCCCATCCCTCTGAGCAGCACGGACACACCGCCCTTTTTGCCCAGATACCGGATGCGGAGCGCTTCGACCTCCTCCGGGGTTTCGGCCCGGGCCAGGTCATCGCGAGCCTCTTCGGACAGGCTGATCAGGTCGGCCTTTATCTTTTCAGGCATACCGCGCCGCGTCGCCGGATCAGGCGGTTCCCCGGGCCACGTCCGCCAGCTGGGTGAAGGCCGCCGGATCGTTGATGGCCAGGTCGGCCAGCATCTTGCGGTCCACCTCGATGTTGGCCCGCTTCAGGCCGTTGACGAGGCGGGAATAGGACAGGCCGTTTTCCCGGGCCGCGGCATTGATGCGTACGATCCACAAACGACGGAACTCACGCTTGCGCTGTTTGCGGTCGCGGTAGGCGAAGGTCAGACCACGCTCGACGGCTTCCCGGGCGCTCCGGTAGAGCTTGCCCCGGCCGCCCCGGTAGCCCTGGGCCGCGTCGAGGATTTTTTTTCGGCGGTGTCTGGTTTTGGGACCGCCTTTGACTCTGGACATGTTCCTTATCCCTTTCTCAACTCTTTATAGGTAGGGCAACATGCGCTTGATCCCGCGCAGGTTCGCTGAGTCGACCAGGTCGCCCTTCCGAAGGTTCCTTTTACGCTTGGAGTTCTTTTTGGTCAAGATATGACTGGCGTTGGCCTTGCTCCGCGTGATCCGGCCCGAGCCGGTCCGCTTGAACCGCTTGGCCGCGCCGCGATTGGTTTTCAGTTTCGGCATTTCCATCCTCCAATACCAGGGGGACGTCAGGAAAAACGACTCCCCTGATCGTCCTCGACCGTATTTGGCTTTCCCCACGAAAGCCGTAAAATTTTTCCCGACCCGGCCGCCGGGACGCTGGCCGGGTCGTCCGTCTCGTTACTTTGGAGCCAGAACCATTGTCATGTTCCGTCCGAGCAGCGTCGGCATCTGTTCGACCACGGCCAGGTCCGCCACGTCAACCACGATGCGTTCGAGCATCTCTCTGGAGAGGTTGGCGTGGGCGATCTCCCGGCCCCGAAACATGAGCGAGACCTTGGTCTTGTTTTTCTGGGCCAAAAACTTCCGGATGTTGCGAAGCTTGAACTGGTAATCGTGTTCGGCGGTCTTGGGCCGGAGTTTGACCTCCTTGACCTGGATGACCGTCTGCTTCTTTTTCGATTCCGCAAGCTTTTTACTTTGCTGGTACTTGTACCGGCCGAAATCCATAATCCGGCAAACCGGCGGGTCGGCTTCCGAGGCCACCTCGACCAGGTCGAGTCCCTCCTCATGGGCCTTGACCAGAGCGTCATCCAGGGACAAAATGCCCAATTGATCGCCCTCCGAGCCGATCAGCCTCACCTGTGAGGCCCTGATCATCCGGTTGATGTTCACCCGTTTGCCAGGATCCTTGTATTTCTTGACTATGCCCTCACCTCCTTGGTCAAGTCCGTTGGCTCCCAATAATCCGCTTCCACCCCGATCCTCCGGCCCGGCCCGGGGGCCGCCGGCGAAACGGGGCGATTCGGCGGTCTCAACCCAAACGCGGCGGGCCGATTTCCGGCCCGACCCGGTCTATAAATGCATCGACGGTCATAAAGCCCAGGTCTTCCCGAGCCCGGGTTCTCAAGGCCAGACCGCCGCCTTCCACTTCCTTGTCGCCGATAACCAGCATGTAGGGGATTTTTTGCAACTGGGCCTCGCGAATCTTGAAACCCAGCTTTTCGTTCCTCAGGTCCGATTCCACCCGAACTCCCGCTTGCTTCAGGCGCTCCTCGACCCGGCGGGCATGCTCGTCCCCCCGCTCGGTCACGGTCAGGACGATGGCCTGGAGCGGACTCAGCCAGACCGGAAAGGCCCCGGCGAAATGCTCGATCAGCACGCCGATGAAGCGCTCGATGGAGCCGAGGATGACCCGATGGAGCATGACCGGCCGATGCTTCTGGCCGTCCTCTCCGATGTAGGTCAGGTCGAAGCGTTCGGGCATGGTGAAATCGCATTGGATCGTCGCGCACTGCCAGCGCCGGTTCAGGGCGTCCTTGAGCTTGATGTCGATCTTCGGCCCGTAAAAGGCGCCCTCGCCCGGTTCGATATCAAAGGGCAGATTCTTGTCGGTCAGGGCCTGTTCCAGGGCCCGGGTGGCCAGTTCCCAGTCCTCGTCCGATCCGATGCTTTTTTCCGGCCGGGTGCTCAACTCGATTTCATACTCGAACCCGAACATGTCCATGATGTCGATGACGAAATCGATCACACCCTTGATCTCGGCGTTGACCTGGTCGGGGCGGCACAGCAGGTGGGCGTCGTCCTGGGTGAACTGCCGCACGCGGACCAGCCCGTGGAGCACGCCGGACTTTTCATGGCGGTGGACCGTGCCCAGTTCGAAAAAGCGCAGGGGCAGATCGCGATAGCTCCGGAGCCTGGACTTGTAGATGAGCATGTGGCTCAGGCAGTTCATGGGCTTGATGCCGTAGCTCTGTCCGTCCACCTCGGTGAAATACATGTTCTCGCGGTAGTTTTCAAAGTGCCCGGATTGATGCCACAGATCGGTTTTCAGTATCTGGGGACCCATGACGATCTGATAGCCGCGGCGCAGGTGTTCCTTGCGCTCGAAATCCTCGATCAGGGTCCGGAGCAGGGCGCCCTTGGGGTGCCAGATCACCAGCCCGCCGCCGGCCTCCTCGTGGATGGAGAACAGGTCCAACTCCCGGCCCAGCTTGCGGTGGTCGCGCTTTTTAGCCTCTTCGAGAAATCGCAGGTGGTCCTTGAGGTCCTTTTTCGAGAAAAAGGCCGTGCCGTAAATCCGCTGGAGCATGGGGTTGCGCTCGTCCCCGCGCCAGTAGGCCCCGGCGACGTTGAGCAGCTTGAAGGCCGGGACCCTGGAGGTCGAGGCCAGATGGGGGCCTCGGCACAGGTCCACGAAGTCGCCCTGCCGGTAAACGGAAACGGTCGGGGCGCCCAGGTCTTCGATCAACTCGACCTTGTAGTTTTCGCCCCGGTTCCGGAACAGTTCGATGGCCTCGTCCTGGCTCATCTCCCGCCGGGTGAAGGGCAGGTCCCGGGCGATGATTTCGGCCATGCGCTGTTCAATGGCCGGCAGGTCGTCGGGGGTGAAGGTCTGTTCGAAATCGAAATCGTAATAAAAACCGGACTCTATGGAGGGGCCGATCGTGATCTTGACCCCGGGGAACATCTCCTGCACGGCCTGGGCCATGATATGGGAGGCGGAGTGCCGCAGAATGTCCAGGGCCTCCGGGTCTCCAGGCCCCACCGGAGCCAGCAGGCCGTCTTTTTCCAGGGGGCGGTTCAGGTCCACCAGTTCGCCGTCGAAACGGGCCGCCACGGCGCCGTTTTTTCGCGGGGCGTCCGAAGCCAGGATTTCCGCGGGGGTCACGCCCCGTGGATAGCTCGCCGCGCCCTGGCCCTCGATGGTTATGGACAACTCTTGCATGAACTCGCGCTTACCTCAGGCCCCGGAACGGCCGGCGGCCTCAAAAAAAAGGCATCCAGGGGCTGCCCCCAGATGCCCATTTTCAACATCTGACTCGCAAAGGGCCCTTGTCGCTTACCCCCGGGGAATCTTTCAATGGTAGGCACGAAGAGATTTGAACTCTTGACTTCTACCGTGTCAGGGTAGCGCTCTCCCCCTGAGCTACGTGCCTAAACGATCGTCAACCAAAAGACATAATGATTACCCCGAGGTTTGTCAAGGGAAAAAGAAGAGCCCCGGTATTCATTGAGCAATTCCCGGCGCTCCAGGACCGCCGGTACTCACAGGGCGATGATCTGCGGCACGATGACCGGGCGCCGTTCCAGGACCCGGTAGATGAACCGTTTGAGTTCCCGGTGGATTTCGGTTTTGATCTCGGAGATGTCCGGCGGCAGGCCCTCGACCTGGCTGCGTTCCTCGGCCATGCGGTCGAAAACCTCCAAGATCAAGCACTTGACATCTTCGAGCAGGCTGGAGCCCTCGCCTTCGAAGGTGAAGCCCTTGGAGACGATGTCCGGACCGCTGAGTATTTCGCCGGTCTTGTCGTCAATGACCATCATGGGGATCAGCATGCCGTCTTCGGCCAGGTGTTTGCGGTCCCGGAGCACGACCTGGCCTACGTCGCCCACGCCCTTGCCGTCCACCAGAACCCGGCCCGTTTCCACCCGGCCCTCCTTGCGGACCCCGTCCAGGTCCAGGCGAATCCGATCGCCGTTTTCGGCCAGGATCAGTTGATCCCGGGACATGCCCACCTGGCGGGCCAGTCCGACGTGCTTGATCAGGTGTCTATATTCCCCGTGGATGGGGACCAGATAGCGGGGCCGGGTCAGGTTGATCATGAGCTTGAGTTCTTCCTGATAGGCATGGCCGCTGACATGGATTTCGCGGACGGTCTCGTAAATGACCTCGGCCCCCTGGCGGTAGAGGTTGTTGATGATGTTGGTGATGGCCCGTTCGTTGCCGGGAATGAAGCGGGAGGAAAGGATGACCGTGTCTCCGGGCTTGATCTTGATCTTTTTGTGGTCGTTGTTGGCCATGCGGGCCAAAGCGCTCATGGGTTCGCCCTGGGAGCCGGTCGTGATCAGGACCACTTCCTCGTCAGGCATGTCGTTGAGGTCTTTGAGGGAGGCATCGGTGCCCGCGGGGATTTCGAGGTAGCCGAGTTCCTGGGTGATGCGGACGTTGGTCAACATGCTCTTGCCGTCAAAGGCCACCCGGCGTCCGAACTCGGCGGCCACGTCGATGACCTGCTGGATGCGGACGATGCTCGAAGCGAACAGGGCCACGATGATCCGGCCGTCGCAGGTGCGCATGATCTCCCGAAAAGCCTGCCCGATCTTCTGTTCGGACATGGTGTACCCGGGGCGTTCGACGTTGGTCGAATCGGAGAAAAGGGCCAGGACCCCTTTTTCACCGTACTCGGCGAACTTGGACAGGTCGAACCGGTCCCGGCCGACGGGGCTTTGTTCGATCTTGAAGTCGCCGGTATGGACCAGTCGGCCGGCCGGCGTCTCGATGCCCAGGGCCACGCCGTCCATGATGCTGTGACTGACCTGGATGAACTCGAAGGTGAAGGGCCCCAGCTCGAGAATGTCCCTCGGGGCGATCACGTTGAGTTTCACGTCGGAGAGCATCTTGTGTTCCTTGAGCCGGTCCTTGACCAGTTCCAGGGTCAGGCGGGTGCCGTAAACCGGCACGTTGAGCTGTCTCAGCAAAAAGGGCAGGGCTCCGATGTGGTCTTCGTGGCCGTGGGTCAAAATGATGCCCCGGACCTGGCCGGGGTGGTCGGTCACGTAGGAGAAGTCCGGAATGACCACGTCCACTCCGAACATGTCCTCTTCCGGAAACATCAGGCCGGCGTCGATAAGTACCAGGTCCGGTCCGCACTCCAGGACCATGGAGTTCAGTCCGATTTCACCCAGTCCGCCCAGAGGGATCAGATCGACCTTAGTGTCAGGCATCCGAGGCTCCTTTGCTCGTTCGGACGGCGCCGAAATCGGGGTCGTGATTGGCTATGACGACCTGGCGAACCTGGTCCACCAGGCGGTACTGGGCCTCGCGATCCAGACCGGCCGTCGAGATGGGCCGGTCGATGACGATGCGGATGGGACCGGGATGAAGGGCCAGGGTTTTGGTGGCCAAGACCCGGTGCGCTCCGCTGATGCTGACCGGCACGATGGGGCGTTCGGAGCGGGTGGCCAAGGTGAAGCCGCCCCGCTTGAAGTCCTGGATGACGCCGTCCCTGGTGCGCGTGCCCTCGGGAAAGATGATTACGCTGACCCCGGCGCGGATGCGTTCCGCGGCCCGTTCCAGGCTTTTGACCCCCTCCCTCGGGTTGGACCGGTTGATGGGTATATAGCCCACGGCCCGCATGGCCCGGCCGAAAAAGGGAATGCGGAAAAGCTCTTCCTTGGCCAGCCAGCGGAACTGGACGGGCAGATGGGCCAGCAGAGCCAGAATGTCATAGGCGCTGGAGTGATTGGCCGCGAACACGTAAGTTCCCCCGGGTTCCAGGTTTTCGGCTCCGACGACATGGACCCGGACCATGCTGGCCCTCAAGAGAGCCCGGGCCCAGAGGCGGGCCGCCCGGTGCGGGCCGTTGCCGGTTTTGTCGAACAGGGACCCTATGATGGCCGCCGTTCCGCACAGCGGCGTAACCACGGCCAGTACCAGAGCCGCCAGGTAGGAATATGCAGTCATCCTTCAAATATCCGCCCCGCTTAAGTGCTTTGTATTGTAGGCTTCTCGGGAACGGATGTCAATCCGCGAGGAAGGGGCCCTGGAAACAAGGTATACCCGAAAACCCATGTCCAATTTTTCCGGTCCTGTGTTACAATAATAACAGGGCGCGGAGTGCGACGGTCGGGGCAGCAGCCCCGACTCCAAATATGACATTATGAATGAAGCAGGAAAAAAGCCGAACGCGAATTCAAAGCGAGAGCGGAACTCGGGGGCCGGCTGTGGATGATTCGACCCGCAGAGAACTCGGAACGGGAGAGCCGGAGGACGAACTCAGGGAGTGCGGGGTACTGGCCCACGCCGTCCTGGAAGCCTCGATACACGGAATTGTCGTCATCGACGCCCTGGGGCGGATAACGCTCTTCAACCCGGCCTCCGAGCGGTTGTTCGGATACCGGGCCGACGAGGTCCTTGGCCGCGATGTCCGCATGCTCGTGCCCGAAGGGTTCCACCCGGAACCCGAGGGTCCGGTGGCGGACGGGGCCCGGGACGCCGCCGTGGACGTGATAGGGACCGGACGGGAAGTGACCGGGCTGCGCAAGGACGGACGGAGCGTCGCCCTGGACCTGTTCGTCAGCCGGGAGCCAAGCGGCGATCGCGCCTATTCCATCGGCGTGTTCAACGGCGCCGAGCAGCGCAAGCGCTTCGAAGCGGCCCTCAGGGAAAGCGAAAAAACAGCACTGGCCCTGCTCAACGCCATCCAGGAAAGCGCCATGCTGCTGGACACCGAAGGCCGGGTCCTGGCCATCAACGAGACCGGGGCCGACCGGCTAGGCTGCGCGCCGGATGATATCGTCGGCCGGCTCCTGGACGACTTCCTGCCCGAGGAGCTGGCCAGCCGGCGCCGGGGCCACCTCGAGAAGACGCTCCGTTCCAAGGCGCCGGTCCGTTTCGAGGACTCGCGGGCGAACCGCGTTTTCAACTCCGTCATCTACCCGATCTTGAACGATGACTGGGACGTGGTCCGGCTGGCCGCCTTTGCCAGCGACGTCACCGAATGGAAACAGGCCGAAGAGGCGCTCCTCAAGAGCCAGGCCTTCCTGGAAGAGGCTCAGCAGATCGCCCGGGTGGGCAACTGGGCCTGGGACCTGGCCTCGAACCAGATCGACTGGTCCGACACCCTGTGTCGCATTCTGGAAGTCAATCCCGAGGGGCTGGGAGGAACATACGGAGCCTTTCTCAGCCTGGTCCACCCGGAGGATCGGGACCTGGTCCGCAAGACCATGAGCCGGGCCATTTTCGAAGAAGAAAACTTTGATATCGAATACCGCATGATCCTTCCGGACGAAACGGTCATCCATGTCCAGGCCAGGGCCGACGTGATCCTGGACGATGATGACGAGCCGATCCGGGTCGTGGGCACGGTTCAGGACATCACCGAGCGAAAACGGGTGGAACGGGAGCTGCGGATCAAGGACTTCGCCATTCAGTCCTCCATCAATCCCATCGCCATGACCGACCTGAGCGGGACGATCACCTATGTCAACGAGTCCTGGTTGAAGGCCTGGGGGCTCGAAGGCGCCGACCAGGCCCTGGGGCAGGACCTCTCCCCCTTTTTCACGGAAGATGACAAGGTGGGTGAGATGCTCATGGGCCTGAGTGCGGAAACCGTCTGGCTGGGCGAAATGAAGGCCGGCCGGGCGGATGGAACCGCCTTCGACCTGCTGGTTTCGGCCAGCCTGGTTCGGGACCTGGACGATCGGCCGCTTTGTAACATGCTCTCCTGCCTGGACGTCACCGAAAAAAAGCGCAACGAGGAACTGTTGCGCTATCAGGCCATCTACGACGCACTGACCGGGCTCTTCAACCGCCGTCATTTCATGGAGCGTCTCGACACGGCCGTCAAGGAGGCTTCAAGGCATCGCCAGCCCCTGACCGTCTGTCTTTGCGACCTGGACTATTTCAAATCGGTCAACGACACCTTCGGCCACCAGGCCGGGGACCGGGTCCTGGAGACCTTCGGCCGGCTGGTCAAGGAGGCGGTCCGGGCCGAAGACACGGCCGGAAGGTACGGGGGGGAGGAGTTCGCCATGATCCTGCCCCACACGGCGGCCGGGTCCGCCTTTCAAGTGCTCGAACGCATCCGCCGCCATCTGGAGGCCACCGGCTTCGAGGACGAGCATGGCACCCCGTTCCGGGTGACCGCCTCCTTCGGACTGGCGGAAATGACGCCGGAAAACAGCCAGGTCGCCTCGCTGCTGGAATGCGCCGACCAGGCCCTGTACCGGGCCAAAGGCCGGGGCCGAAACCAGGTCGTGACCTACGACCCCGCCGATGTGGCCGAGTTCGCCGAACTCGGAGCCCATCCCCTATCCTGACGCCTCCCGCCGAACGATCATACCCCGTACCATTCCGAATTATGTCCCTCTTAATCTAGACATCCATTTATTTGACATTCTTGTCTTCATCAGCTATACTCACCCGGGAAAGGGAGACATGCGTTATGACCATTGCCCGCAGCGAGGTGGTCGCCCAAGGTGTGGAGGCTTATTACCACTGTGTGTCCCGATGCGTACGTCGTGCCTTTCTCTGCGGCCTCGATACGCGCACCGGCCGGTCCTACGAGCATAGAAAAGCCTGGATACAGACCCGGTTGAAGGAGATTGCGGTTGCTTTCGGCATCGAGGTAATCACCTACGCGGTCATGTCCAACCATCTGCACGTGGTGCTCCGCACCCGGCCGGACCTGGTCGAGGGTTGGTCGGACGAGGAGACGGCCGAGCGCTGGCTGGCGCTGTTCCCCATGGAGCGCGACGAGGACGGCCGGCCCAAGGCCCCGAGCCGGTCGGCCATCGAGGCGTTGGCCGGCCAGTCCGACCGGCTGATTGAAATCCGGTCGCGTCTGGGCAGCGTGAGCTGGTTCATGCGGTGTTTGAATG
>JAHJTB010000292.1 GCA_018830135.1 Pseudomonadota bacterium
CGGCCCGGACGGGTCTGAAGAACAAGTGCCGATTGTGATGGCATGAAACACCTTCCCTCGACGATCGCATTCCCCGGTATATTAGAACGACTCCGGCGCCCTTGTCAAGAACGGCCCGTGGATCGGATCAAGGCTTCATCGAATCGGGGCATCGAGTGTTCCCGCCGCCCGCCCGGCCTTCGGCCGAAGACCGCGACAGGGCGGTCCTTCAATGCCGCCAACCATTGGAAGGTTGCGGTCCGGCTCAAGCAACCAGGGGCGTCGCGGCCGGACATCCCATTTCAGCCGGAAATTATGCCATTTTTGATCTCAAGCCTTGACACCTGCCTCGGAACCGGCTAAGAATAACGTCAATTAGATAATTAATAATAAAGATAACGATTTGAAAAATAAGAATAAACCCGGCCGGAACGGCCCGGGCCTCCAAGCCCGGGCAAATTGTCAGAAAGGATTGAATACATGAAAAAAGCATCCCTCATCATCGCCATGGTCTGCCTCATGCTCCTCATGACCGGCCCGGCCGCCCCGCCGGCCTCGGCCGTCGAACCCGCCGGCGAACTGATCGTCTTCAACGCCGGCAGCCTGACCGTGCCTCTGGCCGAAATGGAAAAACGGTTTCAGGAGCGGTTTCCCAAGGTGGACGTCCGCCGGGAGGCCGGCGGCAGCACCAAGATGGCCCGCATGATCTCCGAGTTGAACAAGCCCGCTGATATCATGGCCTCGGCCGACTACACCGTCATCGACAAGACCCTCATCCCCAAATTCGCCGACTGGAATGTGCGCTTCGCCACCAATCAGCTCGTCCTGTGCTACACCGGCCAGAGCAAGTTCGCCGACCAGGTCAACGCGGACAACTGGCACGAGATTCTGGCCAGGCCCGGCGTGGTCTGGGGACACTCCGACCCCAACCTGGACCCCTGCGGGTACCGGAGCCTGATGGTCCTCCAGCTCGCGGAAAAGCACTACAAAATCCCCGGTCTGAACGACAAGCTCCTGGCCAACCGCCCCAAGGAGAATGTCCGCCCCAAGTCCGTCGAACTGGTCTCCCTGCTCAAGACCGGCAACATGGACTATGCCTGGGAATACCTGTCCGTGGCCGTGCAGCACGGGCTGAAATACGTCACCCTGCCCGACCAGGTCAACCTGGGCGACTACAGACAGGATGATTTCTACAAACAGGCCCAGGTCCAGGTCACGGGCAGCAAGCCGGGCACGTTCATCACCCGGACAGGCCAGTCCTGCACCTACGGCATCACCCTGGTCAAGAGCGCTCCCAACCCCCAGGCGGCCATGGCCTTCCTGGACTACATCCTCGACCCGGAAGGCGGCCTGAAAATCCTCAAGGACATGGGCCAGCCGCCCTTCATCCCCTGCCGGGTCCCCACCGAAGCGATGAAGAAAATGCTGCCCGAACCCCTGCAAAAACGGGTCGAAGTCAGTAATTAGCCCAAGGTGTCGGGGGCGGCGCCTTCGCCGCGCCGCCCCCTCCTCGGACAGCCCATGAAACGCATCGACCCCTTCATCCTGGTCTCCATCTCCACCAGCCTGATCATCCTGGCCTTCATCCTCCTGCCCCTGGCGGAAATGATCGCCCAGCCCAGCCTGGAGATGCTGGCCGAAACCCTGGCCGACCGGGAAGTCGTCCGCTCGATCGGCCTGAGCGTCTACGCCTCGGTCGCCGCCGCCGCCATCAGCTTTCTCCTGGGCACCCCCCTGGCCTACCTCCTGGCCCGGCGGGAGTTTCGCGGGAAAAAGTTCATCGAAAGCGTCATCGACCTGCCCATCATGATCCCCCACCCGGTCGTGGGCATCGCCATCCTGAGCATGGCCGGCCGGAACCACTGGCTGGGCCAGTACCTCCAGGCCGCCGGCATCCGCATCATGGGCAGCGTCACCGGTATCATCGTCGTCCTGACCTTCGTCGGCCTGCCCTTCTATATCAACGCGGTCAAAAACGGTATCGAAGCCATACCCGTCCGCCTGGAAAAGGTCTCCCGCAGCCTGGGAGCCTCCATGGGCTCGACCTTCCTGCGCGTGACCCTGCCCCTGGCCTGGCGCAGCATGCTCGTGGGCATGATCATGTGCACCGCCCGGGCCATCAGCGAGTTCGGGGCCATCGTCATCGTGGCCTACCACCCCATGATCGCCCCGGTCATGATCTACGAACGCTTCACCGCCTACGGCCTTAAATACTCGCAGCCCGTGGCCGTCTGGCTCATCCTGGTCTGCCTCGGCCTGTTCCTGCTCCTGCGCCTGGTCTCCCTGCCCCCCCGGCGAAACCCATGATCCGCGTTCAGAACCTGACCATACAGGTCCCGGGCTTCCAGGTCGCCGGCCTGAACCTCCAAGTCGAACCGGGCGAGTTCTTCGTCGTCCTGGGCCCCACCGGGTCCGGCAAGACCCTGATCCTCGAAGCCGTGGCCGGCCTGACCCCTATCAGCTCCGGCCAAATCATAATCGGAGGGCGGGACGTGACCCGCGAAAACCCGGAACGCCGGGGCGTGGGCGTGGTCTACCAGGACAGCGCACTGTTCCCCCACCTGACCGTGCGGCAAAACATCACCTACGGCTTCCGTTACCAGAAACAAGACCGCAACAAAGACCCCCAACGCCTGCGGATGCTGGTCGAACGCCTGGGCATCGGGCATATCCTCAACCGTTCCGTCACCCACCTGAGCGGCGGCGAAAAAC
>JAHJTB010000293.1 GCA_018830135.1 Pseudomonadota bacterium
AAACCCGCGGACCACGCCGCCGGAGTCCACGGCCAGACCGCCGTTGAAAACGGGATGGTCGTGCACGGCCAGGGTGGCCGCCCCGGGCGGTCCGGCCAGATAGGCTTCGGCCAGGGCCTTCAGGTCCAGGTCGGTCACCACGTCGCCGTTGATCAGCAGAAAAGGCTCACCCGCCAGATACCGGGCCGCGTTTTTCACTCCGCCGCCCGTCCCCAGAATTCGGTCTTCCTCCAAAAAATGGACGGTGGGTCCGCCGGTCAGACCGGCCAGGCAGGCCGCCAGAACCGGGGCCAGATGATGCGCGTTGACCACGACTTGGGTCACTCCGGCCCCGGCCAGACCATCGAGGGTCCGGGCGATCAGGGGCCGGTTGAGAACCGGAAAGACCGGTTTGGGCCGGACCAGGCTCAAGGGGCGAACCCGTTCCCCGAAACCGGCCGCCAGGATCATGGCCTTTCTCACCGCGCTCAGAGTCGACCTCCTTGGGGAAAGCGGTTTCTAACATACCAATAAATCGATCCGGGGCAAGGGGTTTTTTTAACGTTTTTTCCTTATGGCCCAAGCGCCGGACGAGCCGAAGCGGATTCATCTTGCCAAGCAGGCGGGATTCGGTTTAGATTCCGGGCCATGGGACTGCTCGAAGAACTCGAACGACTCAACGCCTTCCTGGACGACGGGACCTACCGGGCCCAGTTCGAATACGGCAATGATGAAATGCGTCTGGAACTGCTGGGTACGGCCGACCTGCTTTTCGAGGTGGCCGACAAGGTGGAAGAGGTCCTGACCGATCTCATGGTCCGCCAGGGCTTTGGCCTGCCCGAGGAGGACTCCCCGGAGGACGGGGGCGGCGCGGATTAGCCCCCGGGAAGGTTTTGCCGGCCCCTTTCAATTAGCATTTTGATTTGTCGTAAAATTCCAAGTACTTGCTGATAACCCGCTTCATGTCGCTTCGGGCGGCCACTTCATGGATGCCCCGGATTCCCCGGAAATATTCCAAACGATCGAATATCGAACCGGCCAGCCGGTGCAGGGATTCGGCCCGGATGGCGGATTCGTCCACGGGAAAGCCCCTGGACTTCATGACCCGGGGTCCGGCAAAGATGACCATGGCCCCGGGTTCGGCGATGACCACGTCGCCCAGGGCGGCATAACTGGCAATGGCCCCGCCGGTGGAGGGATCGCCCAGGATGGACAGGTAGGGCAGGCCGTGTTCCTTGAGCTTCTTGACCGCATTGACGGTCTTGACCATCTGCATCAGGGCCAGGATGCCTTCGTACAGCCGGGCGCCGCCGGAACAGCAGAGGCTGACCAGGGGGTATCGTTTTTCAATGGCGTAATCCACGGCCCGATTGAACTTTTCGCCGAAAACCACGCCCATGGACCCGCCGGAAAAATAGAATTCGCAGACGGCCATGACCACGTTGTTTCCGTGGATCGAGGCCTCGCCCGTGACCAGGGACTCCTTGAAATGGGTCCGCTTGGTCTGGTCCTGGACGAACTTGCGGTAATGGGGGGTCAGGAGGGACGCATCCAGGAGTTCCTCCACGGTCAGGTTCCGGTACAGTTCGTGGAAACTGTCCCGGTCGGCCAGGCAGTTGATCCAGCCCATGGCCCCCATGACGCGCGCCGCGCCGCAGCGGGGGCAGACGTAGTGGTTGTCCTGGTAGGTTTCCAGGGGGATCATCTCCCCGCAGCCGTCCTCGGGTCCGCCCTTGGAACTGGTCTCGCCGCATTTGACGTATTCCTGTCCGGGATGCCCGGCCAGTCCGTTGCCGTAATCGTATTCGACCTGGAGGGCCGTGTCTTCGCCCAGGAATATTTTCATGTCCGGCGGATCGGTCTGGGCGCCTTTTTTCTTGAGCGGCGTCCGGCGGACGAACTTCCGCCAGTCGAAGCTCTTTTGTCTGGGCAGGCCGAAGGCCTCGGCCCGGGCGCGGCGTTCTTCCATCAGCCGGGCGATCTTGATCCGCCCGAGTTCCTTGGCCGTTTTTTCCAGATAGGCGCCGACGAACCGGGCGTAGCCGGGGATGTCGGAAACGTCCTTGGGTGCGTGGAGCACTTGATCGATCACGCCCAGTTCCTTGAGCTCCCCGGCCGTGGGTTTCAGAATTTCCAGGGCTTCCCGGATACGGGTCGGGTCGCGGAAGATGATGGCGGCCATGCTTTCGGGCGGGGCCGTGGCGTAGAGGGCGTCTTCGAACTGGGCCCGCCGGTCCGCGTACTGGATGGCCAGCGCGCCGCCGCTGCCCCCTTCCCCCACGACGATGGAGATCGAAGGCATGGGCATCTCGATGTAGGCCCGGATCAGTTGGGCAATGAAAAAGGCCTGGAAGTCCCGGGCCGACTCCATGGATATGTCCGCCCCGTATGTGTCGATCAGGGAGACCAGGACCGCCTTTTCCGGCCGGCGTTTCTGGGCACGGTCCAGGAATCCGAGGATGTGGGAATGCTCTTCCGCGGTCAGCATGCCGTAGTTCAGTTTGGCCAGGTCCTCCTTGGTCCGCAAGTCCCTGGGCCTGGGCTTCTGCTGGGCCACGATGAAAAAATGGCGCTCCCACTGCTCGGCCTCGCCCAGGATGAGCGATCCTCCGTAGGGCGGATGCTGCCGGAAATGGGGGAAGACGTTGATGATCAGATCGCCGGACCGGGGCCGAAGCGGGGAACGGGTCCGCTTTTTGAAAAGGTCCAGGATGTCCATTTTGGCCATAAGGCCTCCTTCCCGGTCCGGGGGACCATACAGGAACGGGGCTTGCCAGGCCCCGGATTCAAGCCGGATTATATGCCGTAGACTAAAAAAGTGTCAACCCGGGCCGGGCGGCCATTATCCCCACGGAAACCAGGCCTTGAAACCCGGGCCTGAAAGTATTATTCTGCAACGAACGTCACGAGGAGGCGGGAGCGACAATGGAACACAAAAGCCCACGAGATGCGGACCTGACCGCCCAGGGCTGGTCCCGCCAGTTCACGGCCAGCGAACCGCGCCTGACCGAGGCCGTCGAGGAATACCAGGCCATCGGCTTCGAGGTCCGGCTCGAACCGGTTGACATGTGTCCGGCCGACGGGTCCTGCACCAGCTGCATGGCCGACCACCCCGACCTGGTCAAGGTCATCTACACCCGGCCGGTCGGGGAGGACGGTTGAGCCGAAACGGCGCCGCCGGATTGACCTATGCATATTTTACAAGATTTCAAAGGTTTCAAATTAGCCGACATCAACCTTTTAAAACCGCTGACGGTCCTGATCGGCCCCAACGGCTCGGGCAAGAGCAATGCCATCGAAGGGATCGAACTGCTCTCTTTTCTGGCCCGAGGCCGGCCGATCCATGAAATCACGGACCTGAGTAAAGGAGGCTCGATAGAGGTCCGGGGCGGCTTGCAATCATGCCCCCGGCGCGGATCGGACACCTTTTCACTGGGGTTTGTAGCGTCAACAAGATTCGAAGGGAAATGGAGATCCATATTTTATTTTTTAGGTGTCACTACGTTGCCTCGCCCGCGAATCACATTTGAAAATCTTTCCCTTGATGATGACAAGACGCTCATTTTTAAAACAACTAACTCGGATGACGGCGGCGTCTCGGCAGACATCCGCGTCCAGTATAATAACTTTGCCCGGGGCGGCCACAAACCCCAGGTCTCGGTTTCGGCCAATCGTTCCGTTTTGTCCCAGTATCGTGACTTCGCCCAGAACAACCGGAAAAGAGAAGCGTGTTTCGAGTTGGTCGACGATCTGATGCGTTACCTGCGAGCCTCTTTCGTCTTCGATCCCAGGCCCAACCTCATGCGGGAATACGAGCGTATCGGCAACACGGTCCTGTTGCGCGACGGCTCCAATCTCTCCGCGGTCTTGTACGGGCTCGGTCAAGGAACACCTGAGGAGCGGGAATCCCTGGCCCGGCTATTGGGCTGGATCAAGCAACTGCCCGAGGAACCGTTTCAGGACATCGGTTTTGTAACGACCGAACTGAACGACGTGATTTTCGGTTTCAAGGAAAATGCCGACGCGCCTTTGATTGACGCCCGCTTACTATCGGACGGGACCCTGCGCTGCCTGGCCGTTCTGACCGCTCTCGAAACTGCGGATACTGGTTCCCGGGTCATTATCGAGGAGTTCGACAATGGCCTGCACCCGAGCCGGGTCCATATCCTGACCCGGGCCATCAGTGAGTGCTGCAAGAGACGCCATCTAAACGTCCTGGTTACGACCCACAACCCGGCCACGCTGAATGCCCTGGACGAAGACATGCTGGACGGGGTCGTGGTCTGCGCCTGGGACCAATCCGAAGGAACGTTCAAACTGATCCCGCTGCTCGAACTGCCGCGACACGACGAACTCCTGGAAAGAGCCCGCCTGGGGGACCTGGTCACCCGGAACGTGGTCGAACAGTACCTGACGCCGCATTTTGAAGAAAACCGGAAAGAGGAAGCGCTGAACTGGCTTAAGAATCTGCCGTGACGACTGCCTGCTATGTCATAGACACCAGTTACCTTCTAGAGCTGTTTCGGGTCCCGGGGCACTCGAACGATATAGCAGTCGGGCTTGTCAGGAAAAAGTACGAGGCGGCCATCGAGCGAGGCGACCGTTTGTTCGTGCCCCTGCCCTGCATTTTCGAGCTGGGCAACCGCATCGCCCATGTCGGGGACGGCCGGAGGCGCAAAAAGTTGGCCAAGTATCTGTTCGAAACCGTCCAAAGTTCTGTTGACCGCGCCATGCCCTGGACGA
>JAHJTB010000294.1 GCA_018830135.1 Pseudomonadota bacterium
CGCCTTGCGGTCGCCGGCGGGAAAAGCGAAGCCGGTCCGGCCGGGTTCGACCACGTCGGGCATGGCCCCGGCATCGGAAACGATGGGAGGAATACCGCAGGCCATGGCTTCCAACAGTACGTTGGGCAGACCCTCGCTGAAGGAGGGCAGGGCGACGAAATCGCAGGCCGCGTAAAGCCCCGGCATTCGGTCCCGGTCGGAAAAAGGCAGGCGAAGACTGGGCGGGGACAGGGTCGGGTCGTCCAGGAGGCGAAGGGTCGTCTCCTCGATTCGCGACCCGACCAGCAACAGCCCCACCCGGTCCTGGAGACCGGCTTCCCGCAACGCGGCCAGCCAGAACGGAAGCCCTTTCTTGGCCTTGAGTTCGCCGAACAGGCCGATCACCGTTCGGTCGGCCAGGGCCGGGTCCCGGCGCAGTGCGGCCCGCAAGGCGCGGTCCTCGGCCAGAGGTTCCCAGGTGGTAACGTCAACGCCGTTGGGCAGGTAGCGAACGTCCCGGTCCGGGTAGAGAGCTTGAATCCGGCGGACCAGGTCGGGCGCCACCGAGGCGACGGTCGTGGCCCGGGACATGGCCTCCCGGACCCAGGCCCCGCGTTGAGGGTCGAACCAGTCCTTTTCAAAATCATTGCCTCGCACCTGGACCAGACTCGGGCAGCCGAGCCAGGCGGCCAGGGTGACGCTCAAATGACCGGCGCGGCCGGCGCCGAAACCGACAACGCGGGTAAAGGGCCTCTGGCGGTGGAGTTCGGCGGCTAGCCACCAGACCTGTTGGGAGATGGCGGCCGGAGAGGCCTTCCGGCTGAAATGGTAGTCCGCGCCGTTGTCGCGGGGAATCTGCCTCGGAGCGGGTCCGATATCCGGCTCGGTGAAGGCCGTCACATCCAGGGCCAGGCCTCTTTGTCGAAGTCCTTCCACCTGGCGGGCGGAACTGACGGCCATGCCACCGGTCAGCGGCGGGTGCCGCTGGGTGATCCATAGAATCCGATGCGGTCGTTCAGAGGTCATAACCGGGTCGAAGCCTGCCGGGTTCAGCTCTCCATGAAATCGTCCAGATCGCCCTCGTCCCCCGGTTCCAGCCCCTCTTCCTGATCGGTCCGGGCCATGGCGGCCAGTACGGCCTCCTGGACCTCGGAACCGGAACCCTCATCCGGGCCGGCATCGAAGGTGCGATAGTCCGTATCCGAGTAGTAGTGGGTGTACCCGTAATAAAAGGGCCAGTAGTCATAACGGCTGTAATAGTAGGAACGGGTCCGGGCGCGATAGTCGGCCATGGACCGGGAGGCCTCGTCGGGCTGGGTCTGCCTGGCCGAACATTCCGGGCAGATGTTGCCCTTCTCGCTGGGGATCGTATGGGTGGTACAGACCGGCCGGCTGCATTCCGAGCAAAAAGCGGTTGCGGGAGCCCCGCAGTCCCTCAGAAACAGCAATCCCTTCTTGGCCTGGCAGATGCCCTGCCGGGTGAAGTCTTTCATGGCGCGACCCCTCCGGCGCGATTGTCTTTCAACTTGGCAGCCAGCCCCAGAAACATACCGATCAGGTCTTCGACGGTTACCGCCTCTTCCGGGACCTCATTCACGGACTTGAACTTGAACTTGCGGGTGGAAGCGGCCTTCTGCCCCGATGTACGCTCCCGTAGCTTGATCTTTTCACCTTCCGCCGGTCGGGACGTTTCCATGGTTTCAAAGCTGAGCAGGTCCGGGTTGGGGGCCAGGCCGGCCGTGACCGTAACCCATTTTTTCCACTTGCATTTGTGCTTGCTCTTGCCACTGGAGTTTTTCCAGTACCGGTCCTGGGACTGGTACGTGTTTTCGATATGGAGCATCAGGCGGCTGCCTCCGGCCAGGGGGGCCTCCATGCTGAGCCAGGGGTCCGAGTAAACGGTTTCCACGACCCGTTTGAACCGCCCGGGCGGGACCTCCTGCTTGGACGTGAGCTTGTTGAGCACGGGGCCGGCCGTGTTCAGTTCCATTTGAATTTTGGCCCGGGGCTCGATGTCCTCGGCCATGGCCTCGAGGAAGGGGACGAGGGAAACACGGAAGTCGTTGGCCATATCGACTCTTTTCAGGCGCCAGGCACGGATGAGCAGGAACACGGTCAGACCGATCGAAACCGGAATCGCCGGCATCAGGATGTAGAGCAGCCATTCCGGCAGGTCTCCGTCGGATACCGCCCCGGCAACGATGGCCGTGCCGATCGAGAGTATGAACGACAGCACGAGCAGGGTATAGCCCCAGGTCCTGGAACTGGAACGGAGACGGTCCGCGGCCTCGTCAAAAGCGGCCACGTCCCCCAGCAGGCGGCGCCAGTCCTTGAGGCGGCGGCGGCCGGAAACCTGCTTGTCGAAAACCAGACGGGCCGCTTCGGGGGAAAGGTCTTTGATCTTCGGTTTCTTTGTAATGTCCGCCATGAATCCCCTCCACTTTCATGGATGAAACACCGAACCCTTGTTTTGCTTCAGCTTCGTTTCGGAGCCGACGATGCCGATTGGAAGATGGCTTCCAGTTTATCAAACATGACGCGTCTCGTAAAGCGGGTCCGGGCCGTCTCCCGGCATCGGTGCGCCAGCCGGTTTCGTTGGGAGTCGTCGCCAGAAAGCTGCCGGATGGCCAGGGCCAGGGGCCGGGAACGGCCCGGAGGGACCAAGTGGCCGTCCAGGTCGTGGGTGATCAGGTCCCGGGTTACCTGAAGGTCCGAAGCCAGGACCGGCGTGCCGGCGGCCATGGATTCGACGATCTTGATCGGGCAGCAGCCCTGGACCGTGTTGCGGACCGTTTCGGTCAGGGGCGCGACGGTGAATTCGAGGCGGGAGATCACGTCGGCCAGGGCATCCGGCGGCAGGGGCGATTGAAGAAGGACCCGATCGACCAGGCCGAGCTTGCGGATTTGTTTTTTCAGGACCTTCAACGGTTTCCGGCGGCCGTTGTGAACGACCAGCAGGCGAGTCTCCGGCAAGTCCCCGGCCGCGGCGGCCCAGGCCTTGATCAGCAGGTCCAGGCCCTGCCATGGATGCAGACTGCCGACGTACCCGAACCAGCGCCCGGCCCGGAGGTAGTCCGGTCCGGGGCCGTTCGGCGCGTTGAAAAATACGTCTGAGGCCGAATTGGGAACCACCGAAATCCGGCCGCCGTCCACCCCCAGTCCGATCAGGGCCGCCCGGGTCACTTCGGACACGGTCGCCACTGCGTCGGCCGAATCGAGGCAGTGCCGTTCGATTTCCTCGATTTTGATCCGCAATACGGGATTGTTACGCAACGCCGGATAAGCATAGTCCAGTTCCCAGGAAGGCAGGCCGTTGACTTCGAAAACGGCTGGAGTGTCGGGCAGGGCGCTCAGGGCGGGCCAGCCGCCCCAGGGGTCCCGGAAAACGCACAGTCCGGGCGGCGTTTTCAGGCCGGCCAGCCGGCCGAAGACGAAGTCCCCGAACTCCTTGGCCCGCCGGAGCAGGTTGGGATGGTGGACCTTGAAGCGATGGATGACAATATCGCCCTCCCGCTGCCAGGCCGGCATGTCGGCGAACCCGCAGCAAAGCAGCCAGACCGGGCCTCGGTTTTCGGCCAGGGCCGTGACCATGGCCGCGATATGGCTCGACGCCCCCTTGGGACGCGGGAAGACCTCGAAAGCCACGTAGATCGATCGAGGGGCGGGCGGTGCGGCAAACGTGTGAGCGGCTTCGGACATTCCATCCATCTCCGGAACTGAATCTGGGCCGGGCCGTGAGAGTGTTAGTCTATCCCATTTCAGGCCGGGAAGACACGGATTTTCCGGAATAAAAAAGGCGGGGCAAGCCCCGCCTTCATGGTTTAAAATGAAATCCGGACTAACGCTGGCCCCACTTGAGGCTCGGCTCGCGGTATCCGGTCACCGGGATGAACTCCTTCTTGGCATAGTCGCACTTCAAGACCCGGTATTCGTGGGTGCCTTTTCTGATGCCCGGGCCGAACTGGATTTTGCCTAGACCTTCATCGTCGTAGTCCTTCATACTCTCCAGCTTGTCCACCAGTTTTTCCCGGGTCAGGTCGGGCCCGACCTCCTGAAGCGCCTTGGTCAGGTAGACCAGGGGGTTCCACATAAGGGGCATCAGCCGCCAGCTCAGGGGCTCCTTGGCCGCCTCTTCGCCCAGCTTGGCGTTGAAGAGGGCTTCCATCTTTTTCCAACCGGGCGAGCCTTCGTGACGCAGGCCCAGGTTGAAGAAATGGTACTGGCCGTCGGCCAGGTCCTCGGCCATGAAGGCCCTCGGGTCTACGGTTACGTAGTCACCGAAGAAGGTGCACTTCCAGCCGACCTTGTTGGCTTCCTTGAGCAGGGCCGCGTATACCGGGGCGTACCCGGCGTAGAAGCAGTACTCGACCCCTTTGGACTTCAGCTTCATGGCCTGGGGGTTGAGGTTCTTGGATGTGCGCTTGAAGGCCGCGGCCTCGTATTCGAGGCCGTACTTCTTGCAGGCGGTGTCCAGACCCTTGAGGGCCGACTTGCCCCACTCGTCATCGATGTAGCAGATGCCGAGCTTGGGTTTCTTGACCTTCATGTCGTTGAGGATGTAGTCCACCATCATGATGGCGTTGTCTTCGTCCGAACATGCGTACCAGAACAGGTACCGGATCGGCGGATCGAACATGTTCTGGGTCGTGGCCGCCGTGGGGAAGACAGGCACCTTCTCCCGCTTGATGTCTTCCAGGATGGCCGTGCAGGGCGTGGAACCGTACACGGTGATGATGGAAAAGACCTTGTGCTGGTTGACCAGCTTGGTGAAGGCGGTCTTCGTCAGGTTGGGATCGTACTTGTTGTCCTCGACGACGAAGTCCACCATGCGGCCGTGAATGCCTTTCAGGTCCTGGTTGACCCAGTCCCGCCACACGGCCAGGGCGGCCGTGCACTGCTTGCCCAGATACGCGCCCGGGCCGGACATGTCCTGGAAGGTCCCGAAAAGGATTTTGTCCTTGGTGACCCCGACTTCCGCGGACACGGTCGGCACGCTCAAGGCGCCGGCCAGCACGAGACACAAGCATGCCAAAAGACAACGGGCAAAGCGCTTTTTCATACTCTTCTCCCCTCCTGCCAGTGAAAAAATTGTTATTTGCCGAAAAGAGGCTATCAAGCCGGCCGGGACCGGTCCAGAACCGGCCGCCCGGCCGCATACCCCACGCCGTAAAGGGTTAAGGTTTCAATGTTTCTGCACCAACTCCACGTATATGCCGTTCAACTCCTCGGGCTGGAAAAAGGCCACCCGGGAACCCCTCGACCCGTTGATGACCTTGTCCCAGACGAAACGCACGCCCCGGGAGCGAAGTTCGTTGAAGACTTTTTCCACGTCCTCCACCTCGAAGGCGATGTGGTGGATGCTTTCGCCCCGTTCCTTGAGAAACTCGGCCGCCAGACCGGTTTCGGCCGTGGTGTAAACCAGTTCGATATTGGTCGGGCCGACCGGGAAAAAGGCCACCTTGTTGACAACCCCTTCCACATCGAGCGCCTCGACTTCCTTGAGTTCCAGGCCTAAAAGAGCCTTCCATTTGGCGATGCTGGCTTCCAGGTCCTTGACGATGATGCCGATATGTTCGATCTTGTTGACCATGTCCCTCTCCTTGTCGAATCAGACGCGCTTGAGCTGGTAGCCGGCCTTTTCCCGGTCCCAGGCCGACCCGACGCCCTGTTTCCTCAACTCGAACTTCTGAATCCGCTCCGTGGCCGTCTTGGGAAAGGCCTCGATGAATTCGACATACCGGGGGACCATGAAATAGGCCATGCGTTCCTCGCAAAAGGCCAGCAGTTCCGCCGGATCGATACGCTGGCCCGGTCGGGGGACCACGAAAATCTTGACCTCATCCTCGCCCAGTTCGGCCGGAACGGCCACGGCGGCGGATTCGAGGACCTGGGGGTGGGAGTTGACCACCTTTTCCACCTCGAAGGAGGAGATGTTTTCGCCCCGCCGGCGGATGCAGTCCTTGATCCGATCCACGAAGTAGAAATAGCCGTCCTCGTCCGTGCAACCCCGATCGCCCGTGTGGAACCAGCCGCCGACCCAGGCCTCCTCGGTCTTGTCGGGCTGCTTGTAGTAGCCCAGAAACATGGCCTCGGCCATCTTGGGCTTGACAACGATTTCGCCGGTTTGGCCCGGTAGAACCGGTCTGTTTTCGTCGTCCCAGACGGCCACGTCCGCATAGGGAACGGGGAGGCCGATCGAGCCGACCTTGATCCGGTCCGGGGGATTGCAGAGACAGACGCCGCCGCTTTCGGTCAGGCCGAAGCCTTCAATGATGGTCAAATCGAAGCGCTTTTCGATATCCCGCCAGATTTCCCTGGGCGCGGCCCCGCCGAATGTGGCCCGGATCGGGTTGTCCGCGTCGTCCTCCCGTTCGGGCTGCTTCATGAGCATGGTCAGCATTCCGCCGATATAGTTGAATATCGTGGCCCCGTACTCGCGGATTTCGTCAAAGAACCGGGAGGCGGAAAACTTTTCTCTCAGCACGAAAGGACGGCCTGAATTCAGGGCGCCCATGGCCGTGAACATCTGGGCGTTGGCGTGAAACAGGGGCAGCGTGGTGAAAAAGATGTCGTCCTCGCGGGCCTGGACCAGCCGGTCCGCCCAGACCCGGCCGGTATTCAGATAGTTGAAGTTGCTGATCATGGCCCCCTTGGGCGGGCCGGTCGTTCCCGATGTGTAGATGATGCCCAGGGGATCGGAGGGGGCGACGTCCACCGTGGGTGGGGGCTGGTCTCCGGCCGAGGCCATCAGATCGGCCAGGTTCCGGAAACCGTCCGGGGCGGGAGCGTTTTCGGCATGCCAGAGCCGATGCGCGATCCGGGGCAGGTCCTTTTCCACAAAGGCAAAGGAGTCGTAAAGCGTTTCGGACACCACGATCCAACGCGCGTCGCAGTGGTTGATGATGTATTTAAGGCCGTCTCCCCGCAAATGAATGTTGAGAGGGACCATGACCGCGCCGATCTTGGCCAGACCGAACCACAGATAGATGAATTCGAGGCAGTTGGGAAGGAAGAGACAGACATGGTCGCCTTTGTTCACGCCCATGTCCCGGAGCACGGACGCGGCCCGGTTGACGTTGCGGTCCAGTCCGGCGAAGTCCAGGACCTGGTCGCGGAAACGGACGAACGGATCACCGCCCTGGCCTCCGGCCCTGGTTTCCAAAAGCTCTTTGAAGGTCATCGTTGGCTTGCCCCCTTGAATGGTATCGTCAATAGGTGAAGGGCCAGGGTTTCCAGTAGCGCTTGAGCCGGACCCATATGCCGAAAAGTCCGTCCGGTTCGAAGAGCAGGAAGAAGATGATGATCAGGCCGTAAACGGTGACCGAAACCGCGCCGATGCGCGGCGAGAAAAAGGGGTAGGCCGAAGCGATCGGTCCGGATATGGCGTTGATCACTTCAGGCAGCAGGACCATGAAGACGGCCCCGACGATGGAGCCGAGCACCGTGCCCATGCCCCCCACGATAATCATGGCGATATAAAGGATGGACTGGTTGAAGACGAAGTACTCCGGGCCGATGAGGCCGACCAGGTAGGCGTGGAGGGCCCCGGCCAGTCCGGCCATGAAGGAGCTGATGACAAAGGCCAAAATTTTGTACTTGGTCAGGTTGATGCCAATGATCTCCGCGGCGATGTCCCGGTCCCGAACAGCCACGAAGGCCCGACCGGTCCGGCTCATGGCCAGGTTCTTGGTGAAAATGGCGGCCAGGACCGCGAACAGGAGGATGACGTAGTAGATTTTGCCATACCCGCCGATATTGACACCCAGAAGGTAGGGCGTGGCCAGCTTGATGCCCTTGTCGCTCTGGGTCAGACTCTCCCAGTGGTAGATGACGTGTTCGGTGATGAACTGGAAGGCCAGGGTGGTGACGACCAGATACATGCCCTTGAGGCGCAGGGTGGGGATGCCCACCACGGCCCCGGTCATGGCGGCCATGACGCCGGCCAGAGGCAGGGCAACGATGAATGGGAAGCCGGCCTTGGCTGACAGGATGGCCGCGGTGTACGCGCCGATGCCCATGAAGGCCGCGTGGCCCATGGAAATCAGTCCGGTGTACCCGGTCAGGACGTTCAATCCCAGGGCGCTGATCACCGAGACACCGCAGAGGCAGGCCACGAAGATGATGTACTTGCCCCCGAAATGAGGCAGGGCCAGGAGGAAGAGGAACAGGACGGCCAGGCCGATTTTCGCCGCCGGGCTGGGAAAAATCCTGAGGTCCTGTCGGTAGGTCCGCGTGCAAAACCGTGTTACTGCCATCGCTTTGCTCTCATGCGCCCATCGGTTGAAAAGTCATACCCGTTCGATCTCCTTGGTCCCGAACAGACCGTAAGGCCGGATCATCATGACGATCAGGACGATGATGTAGGCCGTGATTTCGTTCATGCCGCTGCCCAGGTAGTCTTCGAGGTAGAAGCCGGCCAGGTTTTCGGCCACGCCGATGATCAGGCCGCCGATAATGGCCCCGTGGACGCTGTCCAGACCTCCTAGGATGACGGCCGGAAGGGCCTTCAGGCCGGTGTAGCCCATGATCGGTTCGAGAAAGGTGAAGCTGGCCAGAAAGACCCCGGCGATGGTGGCCACCAGGGTGGCGATGATCCAGGAGGCGGTGAAGACCCGCTTGACGTTGATGCCCATGAGGAAGGCCGTGGTGGTGTCCTCGGCCGTGGCCCGCATGCTGATCCCCGAGTCCGAATACTTGAAAAAGAGAAAAAAGACCACCAGCAGGACGGCCGTGGCCGCGATGGTATAAATTTCGGCTTGGTTGATGGCAGCCCCGAAAATGACGATCGGGTCCTGGGGAAAAGGCGTGGGATATTGGATTTCTTCGTAGCCCCAGATCAGGCCGACCAGACCGCGCAGGACGTTGGCCAGCCCCAGAGTGACCATGATGACCGCCAGAACCGGTTCACCGACCATGGGACGGATGACCAGCATCTCCAGCAGGGCGGCCACGACGCCCATGAGAACCAGTGTGATCAGAAAGGCCGCGATAAAGGGAAGCTTCATGTAGATGATCAGGCTGAAGGACATGTAGGCGCCGAACATCATCAGTTCCGGCTGGGCGAAATTGAACACGTCCGTGGCCTTTAAAATCAGGACGAACCCCAAGGCGATGCAGGCGTAAACGCTGCCCCAGGCCAGCCCCGTCATGGTCAACTGCAACAATATCTCCATCCGCTACCTCCCGCATCGGTCCTGGGTCGATGGCGCTCCGCTCATCCCTTGCCGCCGTACATCTCTTCGATGATATGGCCGAACTTCTTGTTGATGGTCTTGCGACGCAGTTTGAGGGTGGCCGTCAGCTCGTCGTCATCGTGGTCGAGTTCCTTGTCCAGCAGCTTGAACTTCTTGATGGTTTCGACCTGAGCGAACTCCCGGTTGGCCGTGTTGACTTCTTCCCGGATCATCTCGGTGACCTCCGGGTTCTGGGCAAGGCTCTTGAAGGTGGTGTAGGCGATGCCTCGCTCCTGGGCCCACTTGGCCACGTTGTCGTACTCGATCTGGATCAGGGCGGTCAGATATTTTCGGCCGTCCCCGATGACGATGGCTTCGTTGATGTACGGGCTGCACTTGAGACGGTTTTCGATCTCCGAAGGGGCGATGTTCTTGCCGCCCGAAGTGATGATGATCTCCTTTTTGCGGTCCGTGATCTTCAGGCGGCCGTCCGCGTCCAGTTCACCCACGTCGCCGGTATAGAGCCATCCGTCCTGGATGGTCCGGGCCGTGGCTTCGGGGTCTTTCCAGTAGCCTTCGAAGATGTGGCCGCACTTCAGCAGAATCTCGCCGTCATCGGCGATCTTCAACTCCACGCCGGGTATGGGCCTGCCGACCGTGCCCAGCTTGACGTCCTCGGGCAGGTTGATCGTGGCGATGCCGGTTTCCTCGGTCATGCCCCAGCCTTCGAGCACCGGGACGCCCAGGGAGTGAAAATATTTGAGGACCTCGGGCGCGATGGGCGCCGCGCCGCTGACTGCGACCCGGACCCGGAGCAGTCCCAGTTCCTTTTTCAGGTGGCGCAGCAGGAGCAGATAAGCCAGTCCGTATTTGAGGGTCAAGGATAGGGGGATCGGCCTCCTGGCCAGTCGGGCCTCGGCCATGGCCTCTCCGACGGGCTGAAACAGGCGATAAGCCGTTTGCTTCAGACTGGAGGCATCCTTCATTTTGATGATGACCCCGGCCATCATCTTTTCCCAGATGCGGGGTACGGCCAGGAAAAAGGTGGGCAGAACGTCCCGCATGTCCTGGGTGACGGTTTCGACGCTTTCGGCGAAATTGACGGTGGCACCCGAGTTGATGGGGAAAAAGACGGACATGAGCCGCTCAGCCACATGACACAACGGCAGATAGGACACGATCTCGTCGGTGTCGTACTGGGGAATGACCGGGGCCGCGTTTTTGAGGAAGTTGGTGATGTTGGCGTGGCTGAGCATGGCCCCCTTGGGCGGGCCGGTCGTGCCCGAAGTATAGACCATGATGGCTACATTTTCGGGACGGACCTCCTCCAGGATGCGATAGTACCGTTCCGGGTCCTTCTCCTCGATATCCCGGCCGATCTCCTCGACCGCGGCGAAGGGCATGATCATGGGGTCGGTGTAGTTGCGCAGCCCTTTCATGTCCATGACAATGATGTTCTTGAGCATGGGCAGATCGGACTTGACCTCGATCACCTTGTCCACCTGCTCCTGGTCGTCGCAGACCACGAAGCTGGATTCCGAATGGCCGATTACGTAGCGCGCCTCGGCCGCCGGATTGGTCGGGTACACGCCCACGGCCACGGCGCCGGCGCTCTGGGCGGCCAGGTCCGCATAGAGCCACTCCGGCTCGTTTTCCCCGAAAATGCTGATGTGGTCGCCCGGCTTGAGGCCCAGTTCGATCAGGCCCAGGCAGAAATGGCGCACGTGGCGGAAGTATTCGTTCCAGGAAATCTCCTGCCAGATACCCAGGTCCTTTTCCCGCAAGGCGACCCGGTCGCCGTACTTGCGGACCTTGGCCAGGAACATGTGGGGCAGGGTGTCCGTTCTCATAAAGCGCTCTCCCCCTTCATCAGGCTCTCGAAATCCTCCCCCAGGTAGGCCTTCTGGACCTCGGGGTTCTTCTGGACCTCATTCGGCGTCCCTTCGGCGATCTTCACGCCGAAGTCGAGGACGGAGATGCGTTGCGAAATGTCCATGACTACGTGCATGTCGTGTTCGATCATGACGATGGTCGTGCCCAGTTCCTGGTGGATGTCCAGGATGAAGCGGGCGATGTCCTCGGTCTCCTCGACATTCATGCCGGCCATGGGTTCGTCGAGCAGCAGCAGCTTGGGCTCCTGGGCCAGGGCCCGGCCCAGTTCCACGCGCTTCTGAACCCCGTAAGGCAGGTTCGCCACCAGATGCTTGCGCCATTGCTCCATTTCAAGAAAGTCGATGACCTCCTCGACCTTGAGCCGGTGTACTGTCTCCTCGGGGGCCAGGTAGCCCAGAAAGGCGTTTTTGAAAAAACCGCTTTTGTAGTGATGGTGTCGACCGAGAAGCATGTTGTCGATCACGTTCATGTTGGCGAAAAGCTCGACATTCTGGAAGGTTCGGGCCACCCCCAGTTGGGATATCTGGTCCGGACGCAGACGGATGACGTCCCGCCCCTCGAAGAGGACCCGGCCCTGGTCCGGCTTGTAGAAGCCGCTGATGCAGTTGAGCAGGGAGGTCTTGCCCGCGCCGTTGGGGCCGATCACGGCGTAGAGTTCACCCGCCTCGATCGACAAGGAAACATCACTCAGGGCCTTGATGCCTCCGAAGCTCAGGGATACGTCCTGAATTTCCAATAGTGCCATCTCGTCCTCGCTTCAGGATAGCCAGCGTTTCCTGCGCTTGTAGTGCTTGATGTCGGCGAAACTCTTGCGTTCCGTGCCCTCGGCCACGCCCAGGTAGAACTCCTTGACGTCCTCGTTTTCCATCAGTTTCCGGCTGGGGCCGTCCAGCACGATCTTGCCGTTTTCCATGATGTAGCCGAACTCGGCCACGGAAAGGGCCATGAGCGCGTTTTGTTCGACCAGGAGAATGGAGACCTTGCCCTCCCGGTTGATGCGCCGGATGATGTCGAAGATTTCCGTGACCAGCATGGGGGCCAGCCCCAGGGAAGGCTCGTCGAGCATCATCAGGGCCGGCTTGGCCATCAAGGCCCGGGCGATGGCCAGCATCTGCTGTTCCCCGCCGCTGATGTACCCGGCCTCGACCTTGAGCCGATCCCGGATCGGAGGGAAGTAGTCCAGGACCATTCTCAGGTCCGCCGCCACCGCGCTCCGACCGTCCCGCCGGGTATGCGCGCCGACCCGGATGTTTTCCTCGACGGTCAGTTCGGCGAAAATGCGTCGCCCCTCGGGCACCTGGGTGATGCCCATGGCCACGATCCGCTGGGGGTCCAGCTTGTGGATGGGCTGTCCCTGAAACTCGATGGTCCCTTTCTTGATCTCCCCGTCCTCATACTCGAGCAGACCCGAGATCGAACGCAGGGTCGTCGATTTGCCGGCCCCGTTCGAACCGAGGAAGGCGATGATCTTCCCCTCGGGCACCTCCAGGGAAATACCCCGCAGAACCAGGATGATGTCGTTATAAACAACTTCCAGGTTGTTGACTTTCAGCATGTTGCCTACACTCCCGTAAAATCGCACCAATCCGAACTACCGGCGGATACCTCTCGCCGGTTCGGGTGTATTGGGGCCAAACATATTTTTACGGCTCGTGCCGGTTTTCGCTATGATTGTAAAATTGAAGTTTTTTTATTATCGCCCTAAGGCTGACCGGCAGACTAACACAACGCCGCCCGCTATGCAAGAGTCTCGGGCCCGCCCGGTTGAGATTTGATGAATTGTCGCGGCGGGCATTGATAAGTCGGTGGCTTTTTGAGACAATGTGCCCCTATCCCAGGATAACGGAGGCGTCTCGCCGTGGAAGCCCGGAACCAGAGACCCACGGAATTGAAAGCCGAGGCCGTCGAGTCCTTCCGGAACCACGTCTCGTCGGCCAAGGTCGATTTTTTCCGGAGCGTCGGCCTGGACTTTGTCATGGGCCGGCGGGAAGGTCCGTACTTGTGGGACCTGGACGGCCAAAAGCGGCTGTTCAATCTGCACTGCAACGGCGGTGTCTTCAATCTGGGCCACCGCTGCCAGGAACTGGTCCGAATCCTCAAAGAGGGCCTGGACGAACTGGACATCGGCAACGGCCACCTCCTGAGCAAGGAACGCGCGGACCTGGCCCGAGCCCTGTCCGAGTCCATGCCGGCCGACCTGGACTACACCGTCTTCGGCGTGGGCGGAGGCGAAGCGGTGGACCTGGCCTTCAAGGTGGCCCGGGCCTATACGGGCCGGAGCCGGATCATCTCGGCCCTGGGCGGATATCACGGCCACACCGGACTGGCCCTGGCCGCCGGGGATGAAAAGTACCGGGCCCCTTTCGGCCCCCGAGCCCCCGGGTTCCATCAGGTTCCTTTCGGCGACACGGCGGCCCTCGAAGCCGTCCTGGACGGCGACACCGCGGCCGTGATTCTCGAAACCGTGCCGGCCACCCTGGGCATGATCCTGCCCCCGCCGGACTACCTGGGACGGGTCAGGGACCTGTGCGACCGGAAGGGCGCCCTCCTGATCCTGGACGAGGTCCAGACCGGCCTGGGCCGGACGGGCCGCCTCTGGGGTTTCGAGCATTACCGGATCGTGCCGGACATGGTCGTTCTGGCCAAGGGGCTGAGCGGCGGACTTTATCCGATCTCGGCCACGGTCCTCCGACGGCCCCTGGAAAGTGTGTTTCACGCCGACCCATTCATCCATATTTCCACCTTTGGCGGAGCCGAACTCGGCTGCCGGGTGGCCCATCGCGTCCTCGAAATATCATCGGACCCCGCGTTTCTCGATCACGTGCGGACCCTGGCCGCGGCCTTTGCCCGGGGCGTCGGGACCTTGATCGACAAGCACCGCATTCTGGTCGGACTCAATCAGTTGGGCCTTTTAATGGGGCTGAGGCTGGAAGACGAGCATTCCGGTCCGCTGCTCAGCGTGACCGGTTACCAGAACGACCTGCTGATGGTTTACGCCAACAACGACCCCTCCGTGTGCCAGTTTCTGCCGCCGCTGGTCATGGAACTCGATCAGGTGGACTGGATCATCGAGAGGCTGGACCTTGCCCTGGAACAGGCCCAGGCCTTCAAGGACGCATCCTGAGAGGTACGCCATGCCCGTGGACGACGACCTGCTCCGCCGCTTCGAGGAAGGCCTCGACCCCTCGGACATCGGGGCCTCGGCCGTTTCGGCCTCCATCCTCGGTTACGGAGAGATATCGACCGTCTTTCGGATCGGCGACGATGAAACCACGGCCTTCAAACGGATGCCGCTGTTTGGCGATCGGCCCGCGGCCGAAGCCTACGCGGATCGATACTCCGAATACTGCCGCCTGCTCCGGGAAGCCGGTCTGAAACTGCCGGAAGGCGAGACCCGCATCGTGGAGCCGACCAGCCGTCCCGTAGTGCTCTATATCACCCAGGCCCGGATTCCCACGGACCGCTTCGCCCACCAGCTCATTCACGTTTTGGAGCCAAATGATATCCGGGACCTGCTCGAAGGGATCGTCACCGAGATCGACAAGGTCTGGCGCTTCAACCAAGACAGAGCCCCGGCCCTTCGCCTGGCGATCGACGGCCAGCTCTCCAACTGGGCGCGGACGGACCCAGGCGAGGCCGCCGGGCTGTATTTCGTGGATACCAGCACGCCCATGTACCTCAAGGACGGGCTCGAACAACTGGACCCCGAACTCCTGCTTCAGGCCGCGCCGGGTTTTATGCGCGGGGTCTTCCGAATTTTTTTTCTCGAAGAGGTCATGACGCGGTACTACGACCCCCGCCAGGTCTTCACCGATCTGACCGCCAACCTGTTCAAGGAGCAGCGGCCGGACCTGGTACCCTTTACGGTGGAAGTGATCAACCAGGGTCTGGGCGGCGGGCTCGATCCGCTGACCGTGGCGGAGGTGGAGCGTTACTATCGGGGCGACCGGCGAATCTGGTCCGTGGCCCTGGCCATGAGGCGGCTGGACCGCTGGATCAAGACCCGGCTCCAGGGCCGTCGCTACGAGTTCATCCTGCCTGGTGAGATTCGGAGATAGCAAGGAGGCCCATGGACTGCGATCTGCTTGTCGAAAACGCGAGCATTGTTGACGGGACCGGCCGGCCGGCCTTCCGGGGCGGTCTGGCCGTCAGGGACGGCCGTATCCTCGATGTGCACCAAGAGGGCCGCGAGCGCGGTTGGACCGCAGGCCATACCCTGGACGCAAGCGGCCTGACCGTGGCCCCGGGTTTTATAGACGTGCATTCGCACGCGGAGTTCCTGCTGCCCCTGGACCAACACCCGGAACTGCTGGCCTGTATGCTGGAGCAGGGCGTGACGACCATTGTCGGAGGCAATTGCGGGTTTTCCCCGGCGCCGCTGGTCGCCGGATCGCCGCACCGGGACCTGCTGGCCCAGGCCCTCGAGTTCATCTCGTCCCAGCCTTTGGACATGTCCTGGAGCGACACGGGTTCATTCATGGACCTGCTCGAACGGCGGGGCCTGTCCCTGAATCTGGCCCTGCTCGTCGGCCACGGCACCATGCGCTGGTCCCTGCTGGGACCCGACTATGCCTATCCCGGGCCGGCCGGCATCGCGGAACTGGAGCGGATTCTGGACGAGTCGTTCCAGGAGGGAGCTTTCGGGCTTTCCCTGGGTCTGGGTTACGAACCGGGCATGTTCGTCGACATGAGGGAACTCGAAGACCTGGCCCGTGCGGTCCGCCGGAGGGACGGCATTCTGACCGTTCACCTCAAGGCCCTCTCCCGGCTGTCGCCGGCTTACGGGATCGGCCTGTTCGGCCAGCCCCACAACATCCGGGCCTTGAAGGAAATGCTGGGGCTGGCCGATCGGACCGGGGTCCGGCTTCAGATTTCTCACCTGATTTTCGCCGGCCGGAGAAGCTGGTCCACCTGCGACCGGGCCCTGGAACTCATCGAGCGGGCGGCGTCCAAGGGGGTGGACGTGGCTTTTGACGCCTTCCCGTACCCCTGCGGCAACACCACCATCCGGATTGCCTTCCCGGCCTGGTTTTTAAAGGATTTTGAAAACAACCTGGCCCGGCCGGCAGCGGTTTTTCGCCTGAGGCTGGAATGGGAACTCATGAAGCGGCTCATCGGGTTCGGCATGGATGACATGCGGCTGCTCTGGGGCGGCTGCCCGGAAATGGAGCGGTACGACGGCCGGCTTTTTTCCGATATCGGCCGGGACATGGGGCGGTCGGCCGAATCGGCCTACCTCGAAGTCGCCCGGGCCAGCCGGGGGCGGGCCACCTGCCTGCTTTACACATACAGCGCGGACGCTTCGGACGAGACCGCCCTGCTCAAAGTCCTGGCCCACCCCTTGAACCTGTTCGAGACCGATGCCATCATCTCGCCCAAGGGCGCGGCCAATCCGGCCGCGGTCGGGACTTTCCCCCGGGTCATCCAGCGCTGTCACAAGGAGTTGGGCCTGATGAGTCTCGAGGATGCCGTGGCCAGAATGACCGGCGCTTCGGCCCGCCGGGTGGGGCTGGCCGACCGGGGAACCGTGGAACCGGGCCGGTGGGCCGACCTGACTCTGTTCGACTATGACCAGATTCGGGACAACACCACGGACGAGGACACGCGTCGGCCCCCATCGGGCATCCGATACGTGTTCGTCAACGGCCGACTTGCCGTCGAGAACGGACGGGCCGTGCCCGGGCTCAGGGCCGGCCGTGTTCTCCGCCGTCGGAGCGGCTGAGGTCCCGGTCTGGCATGGGCAATGATCGGGCGGGGAAAGACGGGGTGAATCGGCGGGTCGTTCTGGTCACGGGCGCCTCGTCCGGGATCGGCTTGGCCTGCGTCCGACGTCTGGCCGGCCTGGGCCATGCGGTTTTCGGGGCCAGCCGCCGGCCGGGTCCGGATGGAATCGGAGTCGAGTTCCTGGCCATGGACGTGGACGAGGAAATATCAGTGCGGTCCGGTCTGACCCGTGTCCTCGATCGGGAGGGCCGGATTGACGCGGTGGTCAATTGCGCGGGTTTCGGACTGGCCGGGGCGGTCGAGGACATCTCGATCGAGGAGGCCAGGGCCCAGTTCGAAACGAACTTTTTCGGCACGGTCCGGGTCTGCCGGGCCGTGTTGCCTGTCATGAGGGGCCAGGGTTCCGGGATCATCGTCAACGTCAGCTCCCTGGCCGGCCTGGCGGCCATCCCCTTCCAGGCCTATTACAGCGCCAGCAAGTTCGCCCTCGAGGGGCTGACCGAGGCCCTGGACATGGAGGTCCGTCCTTACGGAGTCCGGGTCGTGCTCGTCGAGCCCGGGGACTTCAGGACCGGATTCACCGCAAACCGGCGGCGGGCCGCTTCGGGACGAGGTTCCGTGTACGAGGAACGCTTTGCCGCCGCACTGACCGTTATGGAAAAGGACGAACTCGGCGGTCCGGAACCGGAAGCCGTGGCCGCCCTGATCGGCCGGCTGCTCGAAGAACCCAATCCCCGGCTCCGGTACACGGCCGGCCGGTTCGCCCAGCGCGCGGGGGTGGCCCTGAAACGATTTCTGCCGGCCGCCCTGTTTCGGCGATGGCTCATGAAGTATTACGGACTGTGAGGAACCATGGTCAAATACGTCTACTGGCTGCCGCCGGCCGAGGCGCGGCGTCTCGGCCGGCGGCTCGAAACCGAGGGGCTCGACGTTTTCGAAGTCAACAAGGCCGTCTGCATACCCCTTTCCGAAAAGCACGAAGTCGCTCTGGTACCGCCGAATGCCTGGTCTGAATACCGGTTCTGCCGCCGCCAGCTTTCATGGTACCAAGGTTCGCCTTTCCGGGGACTGACCCTCCTGGTCAGCACGATCGAGCCGCCGGGCGCGGGCCTGAGACCGGAAACCGTGATCCGGGCCCGAACGGACTTCAAACCGCCGCGCCTGCCCGGGGCGGACGACCTGCCGGGTCTGACGGCCAGGCCCGGGTATCGGCGGTCCAGGCCGAAGGCCTGGGAGGACATCCATTCGGAAGACCCGGCTCAACTGGAACAGTGGCTTAAGGTCATGGGGCTGTCCGACATCCGTTTCGAGGACCTGTTTCGTTACCATTGCGCCAACCACGCCAATTTTATCGACCCGGTCTGGCATGTCGGATCGGGCAACGGCAAGGAACCGTATTCCATTGCCGGGACCGCCCGGGTCTGCTCGGCCTGTCTCGAGTTCTACAATCTGATCGGAAGAAACTGGCCCAGGAAATGGGTCGTCCCCTGCCCGGGAGCGGTTCGCTTCGCCGGCTTGGCCGGGAATGTCTACTATGAAGTCGTCAGCCCCGCCGCCGGAGGCCCGGCCGGCTCGACCGGGCTGTAATATCCGGGTTCAAGGCGGCTTCGGGCTTGATCCCGGACCGGACAGAGGTTAGGATAGGCGGCCCGATCAGGCCGGATGCCGGCCGGATTACGCCATATCCAATGGAGGAATGAAGCAACATGGAACTGTTCAACCTGGGCTCGGTGGACTGGCGGGAGTCCCAGATCATCTATCACGCCCTGGCCCATCTGGGCCGGGAAGCCCTGTCCCTGGTCTCCCCGGCCGAACCCTACGTCTGTATCGGTTATCATCAGGACGCCGCTCAAGAGGTCGATCTGGCCTTCTGCCGGGAAAATGACATACCGGTTTTCAGGCGCGAGGTCGGCGGAGGCGCGGTTTATCTGGACGGCCGCCAGCTCTTCTACCAACTCATCATTCGCAAGGACAACCCGGCGGCTCCGTTGAGAAAAGAAGCCTTCTACCGGAAGTTTCTCCAGCCGGTGATCGACGTGTACCGGCGGATCGGAATACCGGCCCAATACAAGCCCATCAACGATGTCATCGTGGGCGACCGGAAGATTTCCGGAACCGGCGTCGCCGAGATCGGTGAGTGTATCGTCTTCGTGGGCAATCTGATCGTGGACTTCAATTATGAAATGATGTCCAAGGTGCTCAAGGTCCCGGACGAAAAGTTCAGAGACAAGATGCGCAAGACCCTCGAGGACAACCTGACCACCATCCGCCGGGAACTCGAAGCGGAGAAGGCGGAGCAATGGCCGGACGAGACCCTCAACGGCCTCTTGATCGATGCCTTCCAGCCGTTGTTCGGCGCGTTCGACCCGGGCCTTCGTGACGCCGCGCTCGAGTCCAAAATGGAGGAACTCGGCCGGCGGATGCTGACCCAGGAGTGGCTGGACCGGAAAGGCAAGCGCGTGCCGGGCCGGGACGTGAAAATCCGGGCCGGCCTCAACGTGGTTCAAAAGATGCACAAGGCCGTCGGCGGCCTGATCCGGGCCGACTATGAGGTTCGGGATGGCTGTTACGCCGATGTGACCATTTCCGGGGACTTTTTCTGTTATCCGGCCGAAGCCGTGGTCAGGCTCGAGACCGGTCTGGAAGGCCGAAGGACGGAGGATGTTTCCGATGTTCTCCGGGACTTCTACACCTCGGGCGCGGTGGATACGCCCGGTGTGGGAATCGATGACTGGCTCAACGTCCTGCGGGTCTGAACGGACGGGGCCGGAGGGAATATGAGGGCCGAGGCGGATGGATAGGATGCACATCCTGTTTCTGTCGGCCATGCCCCTTCATCCGGCGGGGCTTGGCGGCGCCGAGGTCAACGCCCATCTGCTGATGTCGGCCCTGCAACCCTACGGTCCGGTCTTTGAAGCGCACGGGGCCTACTCGCCCGAGACCCTGGACTCCATTTGCCGTCACCTCGATCGGATCGGCATACAAGGGCAACTGGTCGAAGGGATGGGCGCCGCTCCGAGCCTGGGTTACGACTTCGGCTATCCGGTCCGCCTCCACCATGCCGCTGACATGCCGGAGGCCGCCCGATCGGCCCTGGAAGGCCGGGCCTGGGACGCGGTTTTCATCCAGGCCAGGGGTTGGCCGGAGTTGTGTGCCCTGAGCCGGGCCGCGGGCCGCTTTACGGTGCTTTTCATCCACGACCTGTTGTCCCCCGAGGAGTTCGCGCCCCCGGCCCTGGATCGGGTCGATCTGCTGGTGGCCAACTCCGAATTTACGCGTAGGGTGCTTGAAAACACGTTTCGGCATCCGGCCGCGCTCTGCTACCCGCTCATCCCGCAACCGGCCCGTCCGGCGCCCTCGCCGCCGGCCGACCGCCCCTTTATTACCTTTGTCAATCCACTGGGCATCAAGGGACGGGACCTGTTTTTCGCCATGGCCCGGGAACTGTTGGACCTGGAATTCCTGGTGGTCATGAACTGGGGCGTCAGCGATTTGACCCGCCAAGTCCTCGAAAGATACCCCAACGTGACCCTGATGCCCCGTCAGGAGGACATGGATCGGGTCTGGGAACGAACGCGGCTGCTCCTGGTGCCTTCGATCTGCGAGGAGGCCTTCGGGCGCGTGGCCCCTGAAGCGCAGGGCCATGGAATTCCGGTCCTGGCCAGCCGGGTCGGGGGGCTGCCCGAGGCGGTCGGCCGGGGAGGCCTGCTGATTGACGAGTTCCGTAATCCCGAGGCCTGGGTCCGGGCCATCGCCGCCGTGCTGACCGATCCCGACCTGTACGCCAGGCTGTCGGAACGCGCCCGCATCCACGCCGGGCGCTTCGAGCCCGGACGCGCGGCGGCCGGCTTCTGGGACGACCTGCTGGCCGGGCTGAACCGGATGGCAGTTAACGGCCTGACATGACCGGGCGAATTGCCGGACTGGTCTTCAATCACCGGTTTGGTTCGGCCGTCGGGGCCTCCTTTTTCAGCTTCTGGATCGTCCAGCGGTTTTATTTTACCTGCCAGCGCACGTTCCTGTGGTGGCTGGTCACATTTCAATTCGTGATTTTCGTCCTCTCCTATCTGTCCCGGGAGCCGCCCCGCGACCGGGCCACGGGCTTTCGGGAGACCGTTTTCCCCTTTATCTGCGCGGCTCTGCCCTTTGCCCTGGCCGATTACCCCTTCAAGCCGCCGGGACGCGCCCTCGGGGGATTCGAGCACCTGGCCGGATTTCTGATGATTGTGGGAACCGGATTGATCGTCGCCGGTGTGTCCTGGCTCAGGCGGTCGTTTTCCATCATGGCCGAGGTCCGGTCACCCGTGACCCGCGGGGTCTATCGGTGCTGCCGACACCCCATGTACCTGGGTTCCCTGGTGGCCTACCTGGGCATGCTTCTTTACCGTTTCAGCCTCTTGAACCTGATGATTTACGCGGTGTTTCTCGGACTCCAGCTCTATCGGGCCTCGGTCGAGGAAAGGAAGATCGCCGCACGGTACCCGGAATACCGGGCTTACGCGGCCCGGGTCGGCTGGTTGTGGCGTTTGGGCCGTCTCAAAGTGGCCGGAACGGACGGAGACGGCAAGCGGGACGTCAGGCTGGGGACAGAGGGAAGGTGAGCGCGACGGCGGAGCCCCCTTCTTCTTGATTCCGAATCCGGATTTCACCGCCGTGATCTTCGGCGATCTTGCGGGTCATGGCCAGACCGAGGCCCATGGCTCCCTCCTTGGTCGTGAAGAAGGGATTGAATATCTGGGTCATGACCTCGGCCGTGATCCCCGGGCCCTGATCCTGGCAGAGGAAGGTGACGTATTCCCAGGTCCGTTCCGTGCTGATCCGCAATGACCCGCCCCGGGGCATGGCCTCCCAGCCGTTTTTTATCACGTTCAGGCAGGCCTGCCGGACCAGGTGGCTATCCAGGGAGGCCGGACCGAGGTCCGGGTCCAGGTGCATTTCCACCTCGACGCCCGCGGCCGACAGTTCCTCACGGCACATCTCGATGACCTGAATCACGATCTGGTTCAGGTCGGCTTCCCGAGGCGCGATGGTCAGGGGCCGGGTCAGGTCCCAGATGTTGCGCAGAACGTCCTCGAGTCGACGGGCTTCCTCGACGATAACCCGGGCCCGGCGAAGACAATTGTCGTCCTTCAGACAGTCCATCGAGATCAGGCTCTGGGCAAAACCGCCGATGGCCATCAGGGGGTTCCTGATTTCGTGAGCGATGTAGGTTGACATCTCCGAAACCGCGGCCAGACGCTTGGCGTGGAGGTCCCGGCGAATGACCTTGATGCGGGACTCCTGGCTTTGAAAGATGGTCCAGAAAAGCAGAACGGCCTCGTGGTCGATCAGAGACACGCCCGGAGGGGTTGCCAGGGTCAGGGCCCGGCGGATGTCGTCTCGTCCCGTCAGTTCGATCACGGCTTCCAGGCCATCGAGGGCCAGGAGGTCCCGGTAATCTTCCAGGGTACGGATGCCCTTGGCCCGGGCCAGGACCATGCCCGGAGCCTCGGGATCGATGTCCGCGACCGCCAGGACCTCCACCTGAGGCGCCCCGGATTCCTGGTGGATGCTTTCGAGCAACTGCAGAACGGCCTTGGCGGCCCGTCCGCCCCCGACAAAGGCTAACCTACGCGGCCGGTTGGTATCCGACAGGTCGATCACCTCCTTCGCGATCGTGTCGCGGGCAGCGCCCAAACACCCGCATACTACTATCCTAAACGGATTCGGCATCAAAGGCAACATGACGGCCCAACTTAAAAAACTATTTCAATGATGGTAGGATTCTGTTATAAAACGGCTGAACAAGGTCAGAACCAAGGAGCGGTCCCTTTCATGTTTCAAGAAGAGATCAACCCGGAGGGCGTGACCAAGGCGGATATTGTCGTCGCCATCCCATCGTATAATGAGGCCGCCACGATATCCTATCCGACCACCAAGGCCAGCGAGGGCCTGGTGCAGTTCTTCGGCTCGAAGAAAGCCGTAATCGTCAATTGCGACAACAACTCCTCGGACGGGACCGGGGAGGCCTTCCTGAACACGACCACGGAAGTGCCCAAGCTTTACATATCCACGCCGCCCGGCGTCAAGGGCAAGGGCAACAACTTCAAGAATCTGTTCAAAAAAGTCCTGGCTTTAGGCGCGGAGGAGGTCATCGTCGTCGATGCCGATCTCAAAAGCATTACCCCCCAGTGGATCAAGCACCTGGGTGAACCTCTGGAAAACGACTTCGGTTTCGTGGCCCCCCTGTATGTGCGCCACAAATACGACGGGACCATCACCAACTCCATCGCCTACCCGCTGACCCGGACACTATACGGCCGCCGGGTCAGACAGCCCATTGGCGGCGATTTCGGTTTCTCGGGGCGGCTGGCCGAGATTTACGCGCTTTCCGAGACCTGGACCGATCCCATTTCCCAGTTCGGCATCGACGTCTGGATGACGACGCTGGCCATGAACAACGGGATACCGATCTGCCAGGCCTTTATGGGCCGGCCCAAAATCCACAAGCCCAAAGACCCGGGAGCCGACCTGGGGCCGATGTTCCGCCAGGTCGTGGGCACGATTTTCGACATGATGGTCATATACGCGCCGTTCTGGAAGCGGGTCAAATGGAGCAAACCGACGGCGATCTATGGTTTCGGCCTCGGTGAGATCGAGATGCCCCCGGCGGTTCATGTGGACCAGGGCACGCTTTACACCAAGATGTCGGCCGGCTATGATAATTACCTGGACGTCTGGCGCGAGGTATTCTCGACCGAAGTCTTCACCAAGCTGGAAGAAATCCGGGGGCTGTCCCAGGAAAAATTCGACTTTCCGACCATTGTCTGGGCCAAAGTGCTCTTCGACATGGCCGTGGCCTACAAGCAGGGCCTTGGCGGGAACCCGGACGAACTGATCGACTCGCTGATTCCGCTGTATTACGGCAAGACCCTTTCTTTCGTCAAGAAGACGGAAAGGATGTCCATTCAGCAGGCCGAGGAGTTCATCGAGAACGAGGCCATGATATTTGAAGAAACCAAACCTTACCTGGTCGAGCGTTGGCCTATATAGGCCAAGGGAGGTTTACCTGTGGCTGATAAGAAAAAGGTGCTGATCGTCGATGACGAGGAACACATTCGCTTTCTATACTCCGAGGAGTTGGCGGACGAAGGATACGACGTCATCACCGCGGAAAGCGGATTTGAGCTGCTCGAGAAGATCGAGGCTGAAAAGCCCGACCTGATCGTCCTGGACATCAAGATGATCGATTACAACGGCCTGGATCTGCTGCAGGACATCCGCAACAGATACTATGATCTGCCCGTGGTTCTCTGCACGGCCTATGACACCTTCAAAGAGGACATGAAGTCCATCGCCGCGGACCACTATGTCATCAAATCCTTCGATCTGACGGAGCTGAAGGCGAAGATCGCCACGGCCCTGGAGGCGCAGATTCCCGGCAGCTGAGGGCGGTTGGTCCCCTTCCGGTCCGTTGTTCCAGCGATTCCGCCGATCGATAACGAGCCCCGTTCATTCGGGGCTATGTTTTATACAGGCCTGGAACCAGAGATGCCCATATCCATGCGCCAAGACATTGAAGCCCGCGAGCGGGAAATTCTGGCCCCGTACGCGGCGCTGAGCGCGGAAAGCCGGGGGCGGCTGAGGCCCGAGCCGGAATGCGATCTGCGGACCGCTTTCCAGCGCGACCGGGACCGGATCGTCCACTGCAAGGCCTTTCGCCGGCTCAAACACAAGACCCAGGTATTTCTGGCCCCGACCGGAGACCACTACCGCACTCGGCTGACCCATACCCTTGAAGTGTCTCAGATCGCCCGGACCCTGGCCCGTGCCCTCCGCCTGAACGAGGACCTGACCGAGGCCATCGGGCTGGCCCACGACCTGGGCCATACGCCTTTCGGCCATGCCGGCGAAGCCGTGCTCAACGAGATATACCCGGGCGGCTTTTCCCATCATGAACAAAGTCTGCGGGTGGTCGACGTTCTGGAAAAGGACGGCCAGGGCTTGAATCTGACCGCCGAAGTCCGGGACGGCATCCTCAAGCATTCCAAAGGGAAAGGCGCCATACTCCTCGAGGACCAAAGCGACATGGCCGCCACGGTCGAAGGCCGCGTCGTCCGGGTGGCCGACGTGATCGCCTACATCGCCCACGACGTGGACGACGCCTTGCGAGGCGGCGTGATCACCCAGTCCGATATTCCAGGCCAGTGCCTCGACGTCCTGGGCACCCGGACCTCCGAGCGGATCGACACCATGGTCCGGGACTTCCTGGCCCATTCCCGCACGGACGTGGCGAAGATTCGGCTCGCATTTTCCGAACAAGTCGGCCGGGCCATGATCGC
>JAHJTB010000295.1 GCA_018830135.1 Pseudomonadota bacterium
CCTGGTAGTCATCGACGGTTTCATATCCGGGGCCGGCGCCCTGATCGCCTGCGCCCTGGCCCCCCGGGTCAAGGGCTACCTCGTCGCCGCGCACCAGTCCGTGGAAATCGGGCACCAAAGGCAACTGGCCCACCTCGGGCTACGGCCGCTGGTCGACCTGGAGATGCGCCTGGGTGAGGGCACGGGCGCGGCCATCGGCATTTTTCTGGTCCAGGCGGCGGTGGCCGTGCTCAACGAGATGGCCACCTTTTCCGAGGCCGGGGTCTCGGACAAGGAGGACTGACCCGGGGCCTGGCCGGCCCGACGCCTCAGCCCTTCTTGGCGAAGCCGGCCAGGCGTTCGGCGGTGTCGCTGATCTCGATGGGCGTGCTGAACTCCAACTCGATGCTCTGCCCGAGCGTCCGCTTCATGCCTTCGTTGTAAAGATACTTGTGGGCGGCCACGGACTCCCGGCTGTTGGCCAGGATGCTGTCGGCCAGTTGGCGGACGGTTGCTTCGAGCTGGTCGGCCGGGACGGTCTGGTTGACCAGTCCGATCCGTTCCGCTTCCCGAGCCGGGATCATGCCGGCGGTATAGGTCATTTCCCTGGCTTTCAGCCAGCCGACGCGGCGCGGCAGCCGGGCGCTCATGCCCCAGGTGCACCGGAGGCCCCATTTGGCATGCGTATCCGCGAACCGGGCCTCTTCGGACGCGACGAGCAGGTCGCAGGCCAGGGCCAGTTCGAGCCCGCCGGTGATGCAAAAGCCGTTGATCATGCCGATGACGACCTTGGGAATGGCTATAATGGCGTCGATGAAGGCGCGGGCCGGCCCGTTGAGGACCTCCCCGACATCCCCGTGTTCCGGGTTCATGCCGCCCAGGGCCACCAGGTCCACGCCGGCGCAGAAGGCCCGGCCGGACCCGGTCAGGACCACTACGCCCACTTCGTCGTCACGGGCCGCCTGGTCCAGGGCCGCATGGGCCTCTTCGAGCAGGTCGGGATGGAGCGCGTTGAGCGCCTTGGGTCGGTTGAAGACGATCTTGGCCACCCCGTTGTCGGTTTCGTAAAGAATATGTTCGTAAGGCATTCCGGCCTCCTTTCCGGCCCGCCGGTCTCGACCCGCCTCGGCAAAAGACGACCGCTCGCGAAAACGCGGAAAACGGTTCGATCCGGGCCGTGGTCTCCGAGGGCCGCACCAGACTACCCCGAGGGGGGCGTCCTGTCAACTCCGGGCCGGGCGGCCTTGCCACCGGGAGTCGTTAGTGATAATGATGTCCCACTCCCGCGAGCCGTTTCTGCGAGGGGACAAGGATCACCCATGGGTCGGGATTCTCATAAAGGCCGCTGGGCCGTTTTTGGCATCTGCGCCAGCCTGTTCATGATGTCCATGCTCTACCGGGCCTCTGGCGCGGTCATCGCCCCGGACCTCAGCCGGGACCTCGACCTGGGTCCCGAAGACCTCGGGCTGTTGGGCGCCCTTTTTTTCTACGGCTTCGGACTCGTCCAGTTTCCACTGGGCCTGTTCCTGGACCGCATCGGCGGCCGGCGGACCATGATCGCCTTGAACCTGATCGGCGTGCTCGGAGCCGGGGTCTTCGCCCAGGCCGGCGGTCTGGCCGCGGGCCTGGTCGGGCGGGGCCTGCTGGGGGTCGGCATGTCGGCCAACATGATGGGGTCCCTCAAGCTGTATACCCAGTGGTTCAAACCCCAGGAGTTCGCCACCATCTCGGGCCTGATGCTGGCCGTGGGCTCCCTGGGGAGCCTGATGGCCACCAGCCCGCTGCGCCTGCTGACCGACGCGGCCGGCTGGCGGATTGCCTTCATCATGCTGGGGCTGCTCAATCTGGTCCTGGTCGCCGTCCTGGTGATTTTCGTCAACGAACGCCCGCCCGGGGAGACGGCGGAGGGGCCGCCTTCCGGGGAATCGGCCGGACCGTCAGGCCTGGCCGCGGTCAAGGTGCTTTTCCGGGACCTGAGCTACTGGAGCATCGCCCTGACTGCCGGGCTGAGATACGGGGTTTACGCGGCCATTCAGACCCTGTGGGCCGGGCCGTTTCTGATGATTCACCTGGGCCTGGCGCCCCTGACCGCCGGCAATCTGATGCTGGCCCTCAGCGTGGGCTTCATACTCGGCGCGCCCGTGGGCGGTCTGGTCGCGGACCGATTCTCAAGGTCCCGCAAAAAGACCGTGCTTTACGGCATGGTCCTTCTGACGGCGACCGTGCTGATCCTGGCCAAATGGCCGGGGCCGGTCATGCTGCCCCTTTTGGGACTGACGCTTTTCGCCTTCGGTTTTTTCGGGGCCTTTGGCCAGGTCATGTACGCCCACATCAAGGACCTGATGCCCGCCCATATGTCCGGGACGGCCATGGCCGGGGTCAACTTTTTCACGATTTTCGGGGCGGGCGTTTTTCTACAGACCCTGGGCGGCGTACTGGCCAACGGCGCTGGAAAGGGACTCGAAGCGGGGGGGGACTACCCAGGCGCTTTCATGTTCTGTTTCTATGCCCTGCTGGCGGGCACGGCGATTTACGCCGCCAGCCGGGACGCCAGAGTGGGGCCTAATCCTTGACCCGGCGGGCGTGGGTGTAAGCGGCCAGGTAGTGTTCTTCCCGCCGGCCGACCAAGGTCAGGTTGAGGGTCTTGGCCGCTTCGACGGCCAGAATGGTGGGGCTTGAAAAACACAGCATCAGGGGGACGCCGGCCCGGACCGCCTTGAGCACCATTTCCAGGCTGGCCCGGCCGCTGAGCACGACCAGTTTGTCACCGAAGGACCAGCCTTCCCGCAGGGCCTTCCCGACGACCTTGTCCAGGGCGTTGTGGCGGCCCACGTCCTCGAAGCAGGCCCGGAAGCGGCCGTCGGCGTCGTACAGGGCCACGGCGTGGACCCCCCGGGTCTGTTCGTACAAGGGCTGGTGTCTTCTGAGATCGAGGAGCAGTTCGGTCAGTACGGACCAGGCGAAGCCCTGTTTGCTCCGGACGCGGGACAGGCCCCGCCCCAGCCGTTCCAGGTCCTCCTTGCCACACAGGCCGCAACTGGCCAGGGACAGGGCGGTCCGTTCGGGCAGAGGACGATCCGGGGCCAGGCCCGGCAGATCGACCAGGACCCTGGCACCGGCTACGCCGAGGAACTCAGGACCCGGCACGAATTCCATGGCGGCAATGTCGGCGGGCGCGTCGATCAGGCCTTCGGTAAACAGAAATCCGGTGACCAGTTCGACGTCGGCCCCCGGGGTCCGCATGAGCAGGCTGTGGGGGCGGCCGCCGACGACCAGTTCGAGGGCGGACTCGACGGCCAGAGGCCCTCGTCCCTTGGAGACGGCCTGGTGGTCGTATCTCCAGAAATCCGCCTCCCGGGCGGGTGGAGGTTCATGCCGTGCTTCACTCATGCCGCTAGTCTACTGAAAGCTCGGTTTTTTGGCCAGATAAAAGAATGCGGGCGTGTAAGCCCAATCAGTGATTGGGGGCGATCCAATACCGCCCTTCGCGGTCGCTGGCTACAGAACTCGAACCGCGGCCCTGACCCGCATCAATTTTGGGACTCGGCGGCAGTGTCGTCCTTCGGCCAGAGGCCGCGCGGGCGGCTGGAACCTGCCATGCCCCCTGTTCATTGATTACGCGGGCGTTGGTGGAAGGGAATGAAAAGGGCGCGGCCAAGCGCGCCCTGGGGTCAGATATCCGGCTGATTCAAAGCCGGAGACCATGAGTGTTCAGATCGCGGCCTTCCGGAACTCGACCAAGGCCGGCCGGCTGCGTTCGGCGAAGCCTCGACTGACGATTTTGACTCGGGGTTCCAGTATGTCAAAAGTTTCCACGGCCGTATTCCTGATCAGGTCCGAGTCGAAGGGTTTGCACGAGAAGGCATCCATGGCCAGGTAGTTTTTATCAGGGTAGGTATGGATGGTGATGTGACTTTCCGCAATGATGACCACGCCGGTATATCCCCATTCCTTGGGATCGGGGGCGTCAAAGCGGAAGACATAGGGGGGTGCGATTTTAGTCATTTCCATTGCGCCAGGCAGGTCGTGGAGGAAGTGGTAAATGACCCCGATGTCGTCTAAATTTTGACGGCACTCAAAGCCGTCGAGCATAAAGTGGAGTCCAGCCTCCATAGTGTTCGCCTCCCTCAGGCATCATAGTCTCAGCTTTAGGCTCAAGGGAACCTAAACTAGAAAACGGCACCTTGCCATAGACTCATGAGGCGCCGTTTTCAAAAAGTTTGGCGGGGACGACGGGATTTGAACCCGCGATCTCCGGCGTGACAGGCCGGCGTGTTGAACCGCTTCACTACGTCCCCGTTACCCAACTCTAATCGATAGAAACTCCTTTACCGACTCCTGGTAGGCGGAACAGGACTCGAACCTGTGACCCCCGGCTTGTAAGGCCGATGCTCTCCCAACTGAGCTACCCGCCCACAGACCGGGAATGTAAGTCTATTGGGCTCAACTGTCAAGCAAAAACTGTTAGAGAAAGCGCCTATTTTCAAGGCCCGGCTCACGGTTGCCCGTTCCGGCGCAGAGGCTTGATAAAACAGGTCATCCGGCCCGGTCGAGCCCCGGTGCCGGATGACTCGCCCGACTCAGTGGGCCGTCATTTCCCCCTTGGGGTCGGACTCGACCTGGGACAGGTAGGCCGTTTCCGGTTCCGGTTCGGTGAAGAGGGACTCCCCTTCCGGAATGACGAGCGCCTCATTGAGGACCTCATCCATGTGATCGACGGTGATCAACTCGATGGCCTTGAGAATCCGCTGCGGGATTTCCTTGATGTCCTTCTCGTTGTCCTTGGGTATGAGCACCGTCTTGATGTTGCCCCGGTGTGCGGCCATGATCTTTTCCTTGAGTCCGCCGATGGGGAGGACCCGGCCCCGAAGCGTGATCTCGCCGGTCATGGCCAGGTCGCGCCGGACCGGTTTTTTAATCAGGGCCGAGATGATGGCCGTGGTCAAAGTGATGCCGGCCGAGGGGCCGTCCTTGGGGATGGCCCCTTCGGGCACATGGACGTGAATGTCGATTTTCCGGTAAAAATTCGGTTCCAGGCCGAGCATGTCGGCCCGGGAGCGGGCATAGGACAGGGCGGCCTGGGCCGATTCCTGCATCACGTCACCCAGTTTGCCCGTCAGGATCAACTGACCCCGGCCGGGCAGGATGAGGACTTCGGTCAGAAGCATTTCACCGCCGACCTCGGTCCAGGCCAGTCCGGTGGCCAGACCGATCTCGTCGGCTTCCTCGGCCACGCCGTAGCGGTACTTGGCCACGCCCAGAAAGGTCGGAACGCTGTTGGAATTGACCTGGATCGGCTTTCTTTCCGGGTCCTTGACGATGGTTCGGGCCGCCTTGCGGCAGATCGAGGCGATCTCCCGTTCCAGGTTGCGCACCCCGGCCTCTTTGGTGAAGCGCCGGATGACCTGCAGGATGGCATTGTCGGAAATCTGGAGCTGCTCATCCTTGAGCCCGTTGAATCTGAGCTGTTTTTTAATGAGGAACTGCTTGGCGATGTTGAGCTTTTCGTCCTCGGTGTACCCGGGCAGCCGGATGATCTCCATGCGATCCTGCAAGGGCAGGGGGATGGAGTAGAGGGTGTTGGCCGTGGTGATGAACATGACTTCGGAGAGGTCGTAGTCCAGGTCCAGATAGTGGTCGTTGAAAGCGTGGTTCTGCTCGGGGTCGAGGACTTCCAGAAGAGCCGCCGAGGGGTCGCCCCGGAAGTCCGTGCTCATCTTGTCGACCTCGTCCAGGCAGAAGACCGGGTTGTTCGACTTGACCTTGCGAAGGCTCTGGATGATCTTGCCGGGCAGGGCCCCGATGTAGGTGCGGCGATGGCCGCGTATCTCAGCCTCGTCGCGCACACCGCCCAGGGAGAGGCGGATGAAGTTCCGGCCCATGGCCCGGGCCACGGAGCGGGCCAGGGATGTCTTGCCCACGCCCGGCGGGCCGACCAGACAGAGGATGGGGCCCCTGATCTTTCGGACCAGGCTCTGGACGGCCAGGTATTCCAGGATGCGTTCCTTGGGTTTTTCCAGGCCGTAGTGGTCTTCGTCCAGGATTTTTTCCGCATCCTCGACATTCAGGGTGTCCCGGGTCTTCTCGTACCAAGGCAGCGACATGATCCAGTCGATGTAGTTGCGGACCACGGTGGCCTCGGCCGACATGGGCGACATCATCTTCAGCTTCTTGACCTCGTGCTTGACCTTGGCCGTGGCTTCCCGGGACAGACGCTTGTGCTTGAGCTTCTCCTCGAGTTCCTGGATTTCGTTCTTGAAATCGTCCTTTTCCCCCATCTCCTTCTGGATGGCGCGCATCTGCTCGTTGAGATAGTA
>JAHJTB010000296.1 GCA_018830135.1 Pseudomonadota bacterium
CGATGGTCAAATGACGTTGATATTGGCGCACAAAGACACTGCCGCCGAGTTGGTGATCCCGATGGCTCACCGCATTGAGCAGAGCCTCACGGATGGTCCGTTCTTCAAAGGTGGGAATTTCCACAATAAATAGCCCATCCGGGTAGTGCTGGGCTTCATTGCGAAGATCGATGGTTTGCCAAATATCTTCATAAAACGAAAAAAAGCCTTGTCGGAATTCCTTGCGTTGCTGGGCCGGTCCGGCAGCTTGAGATGAGCGATATTCAAACACCACTTCGCATTGAGCCAGAAATCGGCCCAGGGCCGCATGGGTGCCAAACAGCACCAAGGCAGCGTAGGTCACTCCTTTGTCCGTGATCAATTCAGCATCATGGAGAAGCTGCTCCAGGGTCAGGGAATCGAGTTGCGGGTTTCCTGATTTTTTAATCCACCGAGCGCGGAAGGCTTCAATGGCTTGTGAATCCAAATGTTCCAGCCGGGCTCCGGGGCAGATCTCGCTCGAAAAATCATGCCCGGATTCTGAAAAAATCCGCCGAAGCCTGGTTTCCGACATCGGCTTGAGACTGTCCCCTTCACGGGACCAATAGATGCCTTCAAATTTAATGGGCATGCCGACCGGGCGCGATGGGGCTTCAAAAATCAGGACTCGGCCTTCGGGAGGGTTTACCTCCCTGATGTCGATCCTTAGAGGAAGCTTGTCCATCAACCAGCTACGGATCTTTTCAGGTTGTTGAAATGCTTGAGTTCCTACCACCTGGCGAGGCCGCTTGTCGGTCACCCCGAGGATGATTTTTCCCCCGCCTTCATTGGCCAGGGCGCAACAGTAACGGGCCAGCTTTTCATTCGAGTAGCTGGCCTTGGCTTCCTTGAATTCGACGCGCTCTCCCTCCTGGGCTTCCAGATACCGGTCAAGTTCTTCAAGGGCCCTGTCTTTGCCGGCGTTCTCTCCCGGGGTCACTGCATCAACTCCGCGTTGGCCAGAATCCTGCCGAGGTTGTAGTTCACGCTTGTCGCGCCGAAATCCGGTTCCTGCCGGAAAGGCTTCTTGATGTAGTAGACCTGGCAGCCATTGATCGTGCCATATTCGACCGCCGGCTCACCGACCTTCCAGGGGTCGAGGGCTTGGCCCTCCGAGGAGCGCGGTACCAGAACGACGGCCAGGATGTAATCGTCAGGCTTGTTCAAGGCTGTCAGGATTTCGTTTCGGGTGACCGTCACGGTATCGGCTCCCGTGATTCGACCCTTGACTTCAATAAACCTGAGGCGGCCGTCGTCCGGGACAATGGACTCGATATCGTAGCCGAAATTCTCCTTGCTTACGTCCCGGGCCTGATAGCCCAGGGATGCTTCCAGGCTCAATACCGCATCCATGGCCGCTTTTTCCACCCGGTCCCGTTCCCGGGCGAACCGCGTCGGGTCCTCTTCCCGGGCCCCTTTGAGCCGAGCCAGCAATCCGCCGGGCACCACGATGGCGCCCCCGATAATATTGGGCGGCAGGGGTGATATCCGGCGCTCCTGCTCCAGTTCCTTCATGCGGTTTTGCAGCCGTGCGGACAGTTCTTCCGCCCGCGCCCGCGCTTTGGCCGAGTTGACCCTGGCGTTGACCTTCCCGGCCTGCTCTTCTGCCTTCAACTCTTCCGCCCGGTGGTCCCAGTAGGTGATTTCCTTGACCAGCCTTTCCCTGACCGCGGCCATGGTCTTGCCGACCAGGAGTTCCTTGCGGCCCTTGACGTCCTGCAGATGGCGGGGCACCAGACTGGTAATGGCGTAGCTGTTGACCCTGGATTCCAGGTCTTCGTTCAACCAGGCCTGTTCCAGGGCGGGCATGACCTGTGATTTTTCGTCGTTCTTCAGGGGCCGGTAATCCAGGTAGGGCGCGTATCCGGCATTTCGCGTCCGGTCGAGGCGGTCGATTTCCACAAACTGCATCTGCCGTGAGACGATGCGCGGCGCGCCATGTTTGGTGATTCGGGCGTCCTGGATGGAATGCTCGATGTAAAACAGGGCCCGGATGTCCTCGCTGGCATCGTCGTCATCCACGAATATCGCGCCTTGTTTGAGCAGATTTCGGTATCGTTCCAGTATCAGGTCTATGACCGCGTCCAACAATGGATGTCCCGGACAGATGAACGCGGCCAGAGGCCTGCCCGGGACGCTGATGAGTTCTTTCTCGAAACAGATGCGTTCGTATCTTGGCAGGACCGGTTCGGCCCTTCCGATCAAGCGGTCCCGATTTCGAACAAGCGCCGGCACGTGTTTCAGTTCATACCGTCTGGGCTCGCGTTCACTGCAATTGCCCCCCAGCATCTGGAAGGCTTTCAGGAAAAAGGAGGCAATATAATGCGGCTGGAGTCGGCGGGCTTCGGCCCGTTCCATTTCCTCCCGGATTTCGCGAACCCGGGTGATGTCCATGGTCTCCCGGGTCAGGGCCTTTTCCTCGAGCAGGTCTTTCAAGCGGGCCGTATCAAACGCGCTGTCCACCTGCTCATTCAAGCGCGCCCGAACTTCGGGTTGATCTCCGTAACGTATGGCCTCGATGAGCAGCTTTCGCAGTTCCTTGCCGCCAATGGCCTTGCCCAGAACGTCGAACACCGCGCCGCCCAGGGTGTCCCGCTCCCGCTCGAGCTTTTCCAGAAGCACGATGTACACGTCGCCTTCACGCGTCTCTTCGGCGACAAGGTTCCACAAGTGGCAGACCTCGGTCTGGCCTATGCGGTGGATGCGGCCGAATCTTTGTTCGAGGCGGTTGGGGTTCCAGGGCAGGTCGTAATTGATCATCAAATGGGCTCGCTGCAGATTGATGCCCTCACCGGCGGCATCCGTGGCCACCAGGATTTGGACCTGCTTGTCCTGTTTGAAGGATTCTTCCTGCTTCCTGCGATCCTCCCGGCCCATGGCCCCGTGGATGGTCGCCACGGCTTCAGGCCGCCCCAACAGGACCCTGATCCGGTCGATCAGGTATTTGAGGGTATCCCGATGCTCCGTGAAAATGACCAGTTTCCTGCGCGAGCCGTGTTGGTCGAACATTTCCGGGTTGTCTTGCAGGAGCTTTGACAGTTCTTCCCATTTTCTGTCCCGGCCGCTTCGTTTCACATCCAGGGCCAGTTCTTCAAGCTGTCGCAGGGTGGCCGCTTCCGCTTCCAGTTCGGCTATGGTCCTGGCGGCCGTGGCCTGGTCGATGATCCGCTCTTCAATCTGTTCGATCTCGAAGTCGGGCGCGTCCTCCATGTCTTCAATGTCGTCTTCCGTAAGAATCGGGGTGGAGGGGGCGGCCGCAAGGTCGACCTCGGCGCCTCGTTTCATGATTTTTTCTTCGCGGATTCTCTTCTCGAGCCGTTCCCGGCGACGGGACAGGGACCTGTAAATCGCTTCCGGCGAGGAAGCCAGCCTCCGCTGCAGGCTGGTCAGGGCAAAGCCGACGGTTCCTTTCCGACCATTGTTTTCCATGGAGTCGGCGCGGTTGAATTCTTCCCTGACGTAACTGGTCACGCGTTCGTACAGCCGGGCCTCGAGGTCCGAAAGCCGGTAGGCGACCGTGTAGGCGCGGCGTTCGGGAAAAAGCGGCTTGCCGTCAAATTTGACCAGTTCCTCCTTGACCATCCGCCGCATCAGGTCGGATACGTCGGCGACGTGCACGCCGTCGCGGAAGCGGCCCTCGAACCGGTCCCCGTCAAGCAGGGACATGAACAACTGGAAGTCTTCCTCCTTGCCGTTGTGCGGCGTCGCGGTGAGCAGCAAAAAGTGACGGGTCAGAGTAGAGAGGAGCTTACCCAACTTGTGGCGCTTGGTTTCCTTGACCTCCCCGCCGAAAAAGGAGGCGGACATTTTATGGGCTTCGTCGCAGACGATCAGGTCCCATTCCGTCTGCTTCAGCTTGGCCTGAACGTCTTCGTTGCGGCTGAGCTTGTCCAGACGGGCGATGAGCAGCGGTATTTCCTGGAAGGCGTTGCCCGTGCGGGCCGATTCGAGTCGGTCGTTGGTCAGAATTTCAAATGGAAGCTGGAATCGGCGGAAAAGCTCATCCTGCCACTGGTCCGCCAGATTCCCGGGACTGACGACGAGGCACCGGTCCAGGTCGGCCCGGATGATCAGTTCCTTTATCAGGAGACCGGTCATGATCGTCTTGCCGGCCCCCGGGTCGTCGGCCAGGAGGAACCGCAATGGCTGGCGAGGCAACATGTCTTCATAAACGGCGGTAATCTGGTGCGGTAACGGCTCGATCAGCGACGTATGCACGGCCAGGTGCGGGTCGAACAGGTAGGCCATCCGAATCCGGTAGGCTTCGGACACCAAGCGGAGCACGGCAGCGTCGGCGTCGAAACTCCAGGACCGGGTTTTCTGGATGACCTCGAGAACGGGCTCGCTATCCCGAAACAGGAGTTGACTCCCCAGATTTCCGGCCGTGTCCCTGAACGTCAGTTCAATGACCGAGTCCCCGTGCCACTTGACATCAATAATGGTCACCGGCCCTTCGGGCCTGATGCCCTTGACCAGTGATCCCTTGGTAATTTCTTCGAGTTTTGCCATCTGCCTCCACCAGGAGATGGATTTGGGGTCAAAACGCCCCCGGCCCGCGGAAGGCCCTGTTTTGCGCGAATTTATTGAAACAGAACCATTTCCCCTAATCAACCATTTGAACATGCCGGGCGGGCGCATTCCCCACGCCCTGTCGATGGGTTAGCCCGCCAACTAAAAATGGATTTCTTCCCTGCATGTCGAAGATTCCCCGTAGCGTGCCGCGGGAGCTTCAATTTGATCGCTTTTTAGGATTACGGTCCTGAAAAATATCCACAAGCAGTATGATATCCGACCTGATTGTCAGATCCGGACAAAACGGGAGCCTGGACCGTATTATTTATTTCGCAGTCATCAAGCCTTTGATCCGAGACCGTCATCCCCACTTCGATCAGGTCAAGCGTTTAACAGCCCTATCAGGGCTGAATCACGACCATTTCAAGCCTAATCAAGCCTTGCTCTTCCTGTAAAGATCGTATCTGAAAGCAAGGTTTTTCGAACGTCCGGCTCCGGTTTTAAGTCCGTGGTCGGTTTTGCCCCCTTTCCATTGAACGATGTATCGGTTTCATCAAACTTGGAACCGGAGATATTCGACTATTCGACATAAGAGGATAATAGGCCCGGCATATCCTCACAGTCAACGGAATTCACTCGATTGGGACCTGAGAGGCAAGGCGGAACAGGTTTGGATGAGTGGTCTGACTTGATAGCAACCGTCCTCCGAAAAGCCCGGAGGTTATGGGGTTTATAAACAGCTTCCGCTCTTGGGCGGGTCCAAGAGAGTATCAGCGGGATCTATAAAGCAGAGGGATTTCTGAGCGGTTCGAAGGAGTGAAAGGAATATCCGGGTGCTTTGACTCAGGCCGGACGCACTCGTCCGTCTACCCGGAAGATCGACCTGTTGGCAGCCCGGGGCCGACAAGAATCGTCGGAAACGTATTTTGACCAGAAGCCGCGGGTCCTTCGGGCCGACGCGATGTCCGTTCCAAAGGAAAAAGCCCTGTGGGGAGGCTTGAAAGCGGGAAATGCCGGCTGAAGCCGCATGGTTCAGGCAGACGCTATTCGGAGTCCGGTCCCGGCTCCGGTTCGAGTCCCGATTCCAGTCCTGGTTCCAGTCCCGTGGCCTCGGCCTTTTTTTCAGCCTTTTTCAGCAGTTTTTCCGCTTTTTTCTGGGCCTTTTCTCTTTCCCGCTGCATCCGTTCAATCCGCTTTTTCGTGGCGACCCGGTCTTTCGATCGATTGCCTTTTTTGGCCATTTTTAAAACCCCGATAGGTTGAAATAGCCGCCATGGTCCGGTAAACGGGGCGAAGGACCGCCCGCTGAGCGGTCCTCTCCCCTTCTTCCGGTCTGGTCAGCCGGTATCGCGCCGATCCGCTTTGAAAAAATGAAGCAATCAAACCGGTCATCGCGAGCGACGCGAAGCAATCTGGTTGAAATTACAAGAGATTGCTTCGCCGGATCGCTACGGTCAATGACTGATTCGATTCCTTGAAATGCAGATTGATCTTAGTACCTGTTGTAGCCGCCGCGGTCGCCGCCGCCGTACCCGCCGCCGCCGGAACCCCCCCGGTCGTTGGTCTTGGGCCTGGCTTCGTTCACTTTGAGCTGACGGCTGTCGACCTCTTTGCCGTTGAGTTCGGCAATGGCCTGTTCCCCGCCGGTGCGGCCGGACAGTTCGATAAACCCGAAGCCCTTGGAGCGGCCGGTGTCACGATCGGTGATAATACGGACACTCTCAACTTCACCGTAAGTGGCAAACAGGTCCCGCAGTTCGGATTCGGTGGTATGATAGGACAGATTGCCCACATACAGTTTCATGGAAGACATAAAGAAATTCTCCTAAAAAATTTTTTGACAAAAGGGTTGGCGAGATGCGTGGTTCGTTGCCGAACCACTCAAGTTCGGCAAGGCACGGAAGGCGCTTTGACATTCTGTCAATTGTCAGGCCATTTCTAATTTACCTGAACTTTTTAAGAATATACTACATGCCGGAGAAATGCAAGGTTTATTTTTATTTTTTTTCAAAGGAAGCCTACTTGGGGGGCGAACAGGGCTGTTCCATATAACATACTGGAATTGATCGTATTATTGTATTTTACGCCTTTTTTTGATTTCAAACACACCGTCCTGCAGGCAAAAACGGGTCATGGCCAACCGGCCATGACCCGTTGATTTTTCTGGCGCGCCTGGTCCGACTCGAACGGACGGCCTACGGATTCGAAGTCCGGCGCTCTATCCAACTGAGCTACAGGCGCCAGGGAAAGGCCCGGCCGCGTCGGCGCGTGTCGGACCGAGGGTTCCGGCCGGGCCGGTTA
>JAHJTB010000297.1 GCA_018830135.1 Pseudomonadota bacterium
ACCTGCCGCCCGTCAAAAGGTGATGACATGACCAATATACCCCAGACGGCCGTTGGTGTCCAGATTTGTATTCAACTATTTGTTGATTTTATTACTTTTCATAGGAATCAATTCACCCTGGGACCCGGATATCGGGTCCGGATTCCATGCCTCGCTACGAGCCCGCCGCAATATCCGGATTGAAATGGTACCCTTGACCAATCCGAAGGCAAGGGATATCATGCGTCCGAAGTTGAAAACGCGACGCTCGATACCATCTCGAATCGGCCTTTCGGGAGCGCCCCGGACCTTGTTTCCCTCCGGCCGGTTTTTCGATCCGTTTGAGGCGGCGCCTGGACGGACCCGGTGTCGATCGCACTTTTTTGTTGCCAATCAAAGGTTTTTCTGTTAAACTGCTTTAGTTTAACTATGTGTATTCATTGGAATTTATTGGATGGTTTTTCGTGAGTGACATATTCGCCCGGATGTTGAAGCGTCTGGAGGATCAGATCGAGGCCGAAGAGTATCGGCGGTGGCTGGCCCCTTTGAAGTTCTATGGGGAATCCGTCGAGGGACTTTCAATTCAAGTTCCGAATATCTTTTTTAAAATTTGGATTTCGGAACACTACTCGGCCAAAATGAAGAAGATTCTGTTCGAGTTGGGGGGCCGGGACATGGACCTTCGGTTCATCACCGTTCCCAACGAGGCGCATTCCGAGGACACGCCGGCGCTCAGCCCCAATCAGGCGACCTTCGCTTCATCCGAGTCCAAGGACTTCGAGAGCATCGAATCCGGCCTCAACGACAAGTACACCTTCAGCAACTTCGTGGTCGGCAGTTCGAATCAGCTGGCTCACGCCGCCTCCATGGCTGTAGCCAACATGAGCGCGGCATACAACCCCCTGTTCATCTATGGCGACTCGGGTCTGGGCAAGACCCATCTCATGAACGCCGTCGGCAACCACCTCATGAGCCAGAATCCGAAACTCAAGGTGGTTTACATGAGTTCCGAGCAGTTCACCAATGAACTGATCGAAGCGCTTCGCACGGAACGAATGAGTTCATTTAGAAAAAAATATCGTAATATCGACGCGTTGCTCATCGACGACATCCACTTCATTGGCGGCAAGGAACGGACCCAGGAGGAGTTTTTCTACACCTTCAACGCCTTGTACGAAGCGGACCGGCAGATCGTCCTTTCCTCCGACCGGATGCCCAAGGACATCCGGGACCTGGAAGACCGGCTTCGTTCCCGTTTCGAAGGCGGCCTCTTCGCGGACATCGGCCCGCCGGATCACGAGACCAAGGTGGCCATTCTGGCGAAAAAGGCCGAGGAGGAAAAGATCGACCTGCCTACGGACGTGGCCTTCTACCTGGCTTCCCAGGACGAAACCAACATCCGGGTCCTGGAAGGCTACCTGGCCCGCCTGGGCGCTTATGCCTCGCTGACCAACAAGCCCATCAACCTGGAAGCGGCCCAGAACCTTCTGGGCATGTTCATCGAAGCGGACCAGAAGATCATCTCCCTGGACCTGATCTGCAAGGTGACCGCGTCGTTCTACAACATCAAGGTCAGCGACCTGAAGTCCGCCAAGAAGCAGCAGGTCGTGGCCATGCCCCGCCAGGTGGCCATGTACCTGGCCCGGCAGATGACCCAGATGTCCACCATCGAAATCGGACAGCGCTTCGGAGGCCGGGACCATTCCACCGTCATACACGCGGCCAAGAAGATCGAAAACCGCATCGAGAGCGATCACGGCTTCGCCCGGACCATATCCGAACTGGACCGGACCATTCGATCCGCGGCGACCCGCAAGGACTTTTCGGACGGTCCGTAGATGATAACCTTTTCAATTCATGTCCATAACGCGCCCAAGGCCCTTTTCCACCCGAATTTTCTTGATTCCTCCGAAAGGCATCCGGTGGATTGTTCAAAGCAGGTTTCTATAATTACAAGATAAAATATGGATATTAACAAATTCACAATATCTATTAACACTGTTAGTTTATGAAATATATCAAGACCAATCCGATGAAAAAACCAAGGGGGTTTTGGCGATGCTCAATTTGAGGCTGAAGAAAGACGAACTTCTCAAGGGAGTTTCGCAGACGCAGTCCATTGCGGAGCGCAGAAGCTCCATGCCCATCCTGTCCAACGTGCTTCTCGAGGCTCAGGACGGAAGCCTGGCCATAACCGCCACGGATCTGGAGATCAGCTTCAAGGGGACCTATGAGGCCGAAGTGGTCGAGCAGGGCCTGCTGACCGTGCCGGCCCGCAAGTTCTACGAGATCGTGCGGGTCCTGGGCGACGAGGCGTTGACCCTGACGGAATCGGAAAACAATTCCCTGGTCATCACCGGCAGCCGTTCGACCTACACCCTGCATGGGCTGTCCGCCGAAGACTTTCCGCCCATGCCGGACTACAGTGAAGTCAACTTCATGGAGATCGAAAGCGATCTGCTGCTGGATATGATCGAGAAGACCATCTATTCGATCGCTACCGAGGAGACCCGCTACAACCTGGCCGGCGTGTATGTCGAGAAGGCGGACCAGAACGACCAGGGTCTGTTGCGCATGGTTTCCACGGACGGACACCGGCTCAGTCTGGTCGAGAAGAAAGTGGCCGGCATCGGGAAGCTCGGTCTGGAAAAAGGGGTCATCATTTCCAAGAAAGGGGTGACCGAAGTCCGCAAACTGGTCGAGGAAGGCCAGGGCCTCCAGTTGGGGTTCACGGCCAACAGCGCCGTGGTCAAGTCGGAGCGGACCGTGCTGGTCATGAGGCTTCTCGATGGACGGTTTCCGGATTATTCACTTGTAATTCCAAAGAAAAACGATAAAATTATGCATGTGGGACGCAAGGAGTTCCTGGAAATGCTCCGGCGGGTCTCCGTGATGTCGAGCGATGACTACAAGGGGGTCAAGTTTTCCCTCACGCCCAAGGACCTCAGCCTGATCGCCGTCAATCCGGACCTGGGCGAGGCCCGGGAGAGCATGCCGGTCGAATATGAAGGGGAGCCTCTGGACATCGGTTTCAATCCTCGCTATTTCATCGAGGCGCTGTCCGCCCTGAAGGGTGAGACCGTAACCGTGGCCCTTCGGGAAACCGAACACCCCTGTCTGCTGACTTCCACGGGAGACGGCGGCTACCAGGGCGTCGTCATGCCCATGAAGATATGAAGCCCCGCCGCCAAGGCGGGGTCAGGGAGCTAAAAAGCTGAAATGAAAGAAGAGAGCAACATCGAAACCAACAAACCTTCTCCAGGGAGCCTGTCGGAGGATTACTCGGCGGACAAGATTCGCGTTCTCGAGGGATTGACCGCGGTTCGCAAGCGTCCGGCCATGTACATCGGCAGCCAGGGACCCGAGGGGTTGCACCATCTGGTATACGAGGTCGTCGACAACGCCATTGACGAGGCCATGGTCGGCCACTGCGACCTGATCGAAGTGACCATCGGCGCGTCCGGAACCATTCGGGTCGTGGACAACGGCCGGGGCATTCCGGTGGATATGCACAAGACCGAGGGCGTGCCGGCCGTGGAAGTGGTCATGACCAAGCTGCACGCGGGAGGCAAGTTCGACAAGGACACCTACAAGGTTTCCGGCGGTCTGCACGGCGTGGGCGTGTCCGTGGTCAACGCGCTGTCCGAGTTTCTCGAGGTGGAAATCCGGCGTGACGGCAAGGTCTATCACCAGCTGTTCGAGCGGGGCGTCAAGGCCTCCGAACTCAAGGTCACCGGCACGACCAAGCGCCGGGGCACGACGATCTTTTTCAAGCCCGACGGCACGATCTTCGAGAGCACGGACTTCAGTTTCGACATTCTGGCCAAGCGGATGCGGGAGCTGTCCTTTCTCAACCGGGGCATCCGCATCACCATCACCGACGAGCGGGACGGACAGGTCAAGGACTATTTGTACAAGGGCGGCATCGTCGAATTCGTCGAATATCTCAACCGCCACCGCAATCCGATCCACAAGAACCCCATCTTTCTCGAGGGCACCAAGGACGACATCATCGTCGAGATCGCCTTCCAGTACAGCGAATCGTACAACGAGCAGATTCTGTCCTTTGCCAACAATATCAGCACCACCGAGGGCGGGACCCATCTCTCCGGGTTCAAGGCCGCTCTGACCCGGACGGTGAACAACTACCTGCTTTCGGCCAACGTGCCCAAGAACCTGAAGCTCAAACTGGACGGGGACGACGTTCGGGAAGGTCTGGCCGGGGTCATCTCGATCAAGATACCCGAGCCCCAGTTCGAAGGGCAGACCAAGACCAAACTGGGCAACTCGGAAGTCAAGGGTCTGGTCGAGACCCTGGTCTACGAAAGACTGACCTCGTTTTTCGAGGAGAATCCGCCCACGACCAAGAAGATCATCAGCAAGGTCGTCGACGCGGCCCGGGCTCGGGAGGCGGCCCGCAAGGCCCGGGAAATGGTCCGAAAAAAAGGCGGTCTCAACGACCACTCCCTGTCCGGAAAGCTGGCCGACTGCCAGGAGAAGGACCCTCAATTCTCCGAGTTGTTCATCGTCGAGGGCGATTCGGCCGGCGGTTCGGCCAAGCAGGGCCGGGACCGGAAGTACCAGGCCATTTTGCCGCTCAAGGGCAAGATACTGAACGTGGAAAAGGCCCGTTTCGACAAGGTCATCAACAACCAGGAGATTCGGACCCTGGTCATGGCCCTGGGCACGGGTCTGGGCAAGGACGATTACGACATCGGCCGGCTGCGGTATCATAAGGTCGTCATCATGACCGACGCCGACGTGGACGGCGCCCATATCCGGACTCTGATCCTGACCTTTTTCTGCCGGCAGATGCCGGACATCATAGAAAACGGGTATCTGTATATCGCCCAGCCG
>JAHJTB010000298.1 GCA_018830135.1 Pseudomonadota bacterium
ATCGCCGCCGGCCAGTGCCGGGTGGAAGCGGGCGAGCATCCCGCCCCCACCACCACCATCAAAATGGCCAGCCAGGACTTTTTGGACATGATGGCCGGCAAGCTGGACCCCATGGCCGCCTTCGGCGGCGGCAAGCTCAAGATCGGCGGCGATCTCATGAAGTCCATGCTTATCCAGAAACTCTTCAAATTTTAGGAGAGTCAAAATGGCGAGCGGAATAAAAGACAAGGTGGCCATCATCGGCATGGGTTGCACCCGTTTCGGCGAGCGCTGGGACAAGGGCCCGGAAGACCTCATGGCCGAGGCCTTTGCCGAGTGCCTGGCCGACGCCAAAATCGACGCCTCGGCCATCGAGGCCGCCTGGGTGGGCACCTGCTTCGACGAGATAAACATGGGCAAGTCCGCCCTGGGCGCGGCCATGGGCCTGCGCCTGGGATACATCCCCTGGACCAGGGTGGAAAATTTCTGCGCCTCGGGCACGGAGAGTTTTCGCGGCGCGGTCTACGGCGTGGCGTCCGGGGCATACGACGTGTGTCTGGCCATGGGGGTCGAGAAGCTCAAGGACACCGGCTACGGCGGCCTGCCGGGCGGGAACGCCATGGGCGTTTTGGCCTCTTCGATCGGCCCCAACGGCACGGCGCCGGGCAACTTCGCCCTGCTGGCCACGGCCTATGCGGCCAAATACGGCATTCCCATGGAAAAGATCAAGGACGCCATCGCCCACGTCTCGGCCAAGAGCCACGCCAACGGCGCCCTGAATCCCAAGGCCCACCTGCGCAAGGCCGTGAGCGAGGAGCAGATCAAGGCCGCGCCCATGATCGCCTATCCCCTGGGCCTGTTCGACTGCTGCGGGGTGTCCGACGGCTCGGCCTGCGCCATCGTCACCACGCCCGAGATCGCCAGGAGCCTGAAGGGCAGCGACTACGTTTCGGTCCGGGCTCTCCAGATTTCGGTCAGCTCGGGCGAAGAGGCCATGTACACCAAATGGGACGGGGCCGGTTTCGAGACCACGTCCCGGGCTTCCTGGAAGGCCTATGCCGAGGCCGGGATCAAAAACCCCCGGGAAGAGATCAGCATGATGGAAGTCCACGACTGCTTCTCGATCACCGAGTTCGTGACCATGGAAGACCTCCAAATCTCCGCGCCGGGCAAGGCCTATGACGACGTCATGGGCGGTTTCTACGACCTGAAGGGCGGCGGCGTGCCCTGCCAGGTGGACGGCGGTCTGAAGTGCTACGGCCATCCCATCGGCGCCTCGGGCCTGCGCATGCTCTACGCCATGTACGAACAGCTCCTGGGACGGGCGCCCGAGGAACGGGCGGTCAAGAACCCCCGGTTCGGCCTGACCCACAACCTGGGCGGCCGGCCCTCGAGCAACGTCTCCAGCATCGCCATCGTCAGCCGGCCCGACGCCTGAGAGGCTTCAGCCGAAAGGCCTGAGCGAACCGCGTTTCATGGGGCGGGCGTCAGCCCGCCCCATTTTTTGTCAGCATAGACCTTGCTGATTGTGGATCGGCAAGGCCTACACCCGGTCCTTTTTTTGGCTTGACCCAAAAAAATGTTGACATCGTCAACATCGACGGAGATAATGTTGACGATGGAAACATTTCGCGACCAAAGGCCGGATATGCAACGCAAACCCAAAACCAACCGAACCTACCACCACGGCGACCTCAAAGCCGCCCTCCTCAAAAACGCCCTGGAAATCATCGAGCGGGAAGGCGTCCAGGCCCTGACCATCCGCGAAGCGGCCCGGCGGACCGGCGTCAGCCATACCGCCCCCTATCGGCATTTCAAAAACAAAAACGCCCTGCTCGACGCCGCCGCCGTCGAAGGGTTCGAGCTGGTCGTCCAACGGATGGCCGAGCGGGTCCAGGAATACCCAGGCCAGCCGCTGCAGCAGTTCCGGGCCTGCGGCCTGGCCTATATCGAATTCGCCGCCAATCATTCGGCCCACTACCGGGTCATGTTCGGTTCCGGTCTGTCCGAAATGCAGCCGTCGCCGGAATTGGACCAGGCCAAGTCCGCTTCGTTCAAACAGCTGCTCGATTGTCTGAAAAATTGCCAGGAAGCCGGTTTTATCCGGGCGGGCGATCTGAAGAGCATGGCCCTGTCGACCTGGTCCATGGTCCACGGCCTGGTGATGCTGATCATCGACGGCCACGTCGGCCGGGCCGGGCTCGACGCCATGGGCCAAGCCGAAATGATGATGCAGGTGACCGAACATCTGTATTTGGGCCTGCATGAATTTTCCCCACCGGCGGGGCTGGCGATCAAATAAGCGGCGCCAGAGGCCGCTTCCGACGCCGAGCGCCCCGACGTTGGGGAATCTGATTGAACATGCAGGGCGGGCGCATTCCCCGCGGCTTGCTGCGGGGTCAGCCCGCCAACTAATATCGGTGCTTTTCCTTACATGTCGAAGATTCCCCGCAGCTTGCTGCGGGGAGCTTCAACCGCCCGGCCGATGAGCCGGGCAAAAAAACACCAGGGAGAAAGATGATGACCGAGGATGTGTATTGCCAACTGGCCCGAGTGCTCGACACCCTGCCCAACGGTTTCCCCCAAACCGAAAGCGGACTGGAAATCAAAATCCTTAAGAAAATTTTCACGCCCGAGGAAGCCGACCTGTTCCGCGACCTCCGGCTGGCCTTCGAAACTCCGGAGGACATCGCCCAACGCACCGGAAGACCGCTCGAGGAAACGGCCGAGCGGCTGGAACAGATGCGGTGGCGGGGCCAGATATTCGGCATCGACTTCGGGGAAGTCAAGGTTTACAAAATGCTGCCCTGGATGTTCGGTATCTATGAATTCCAGCTCAAACGAATGGACAAGGAGCTGGCGGCCATGTGCGAGCAATATTACCCGGTATACGGCCGTCAGTTTTTCACCCCGAAACCTCAGTTGATGCAGGTGCTGCCCATTGAGCGGGAGCTGCCGGCTCATCAGGAGGCCCTGCCGTACCAGCGGGTATCGGGCATCATTGAGAACGGTCAGTCCTTTGCCATCAACGAGTGCATCTGCAAGAAGGAAAAGCGATTGCTGGACCACGGCTGCGGCAAGCCGCTGGAGTGTTGCATGGCCATCGCCCCCGTGCCCGGCGTATTCGAACAGGACAATCCCTGGGGCGGTCGGGCCATTTCCAGGGAAGAAGCCCTCCGGCTGCTGGACGAATTCGAAAAAGCCGGTCTGGTCCACCTGACCGGCAACGTGGTCAACGACCAGTACTACATCTGCAATTGCTGCGGCTGCTGCTGCGGTGTTCTGAGGTCCATCACCGAACTGGGTGTGACCGGCTCGATCAATTCGCATTTCTTCGCTCGGATCGAAGCGGAAACCTGCGCCGCCTGCGGGCTGTGCGCCAACGAGCGCTGCCAGATTTCAGCCATTGTCGAGGAAGACGACGCCTACCGGATTCTGGAAAACAAATGCATCGGCTGCGGGCTATGCGTAACCACCTGTCCGACCGGATCGATCACCCTGGTCCGCAGGGACGAAGCGGATTGCGCCCCGCCGCCGGCGAACGAAGACGAATGGTTCCTCCGCCGTGGCGAAAACCGGGGCGTGGATTTCAGCAAGTTTCAATAGGCTCTGACCTTGCGGTTGAAATATCCCGGACGAATCAAATTCACAAACCGCGCTAAATGGGGCGGGCAACAGCCCGCCCCGTTTTTTAACCTCGTATAGAGCGGTACAGGCCCTATATTTGGGATCGGGATAAAAAACTCTGGGAGTCTTAGGCTCCAGTGGATAAATTGAGTACCTTAAAGATGGCCCCGAAGGGATTGTAAGGGGGACGAAAGCTTATTATCTGGCTTTAGTAATCCCATTGAAAAAATTGTTCTAAAATAACATATAGACATGGATATTACTTGTCATGATGAGAAAAGAGGCCATTTGCCTTTTGGCCTTAAATTATTAAATCTGTAATTATTATCTTATTATTTGTGTTGATTTATTGTCGGAGTCATTGATACAATTATGATTGTAAAAAGGAAAAAAGGTATTATTGAAATGGAAGACCAAGAATTTACTAGTGATCGTAACTTAATGAAACAAAAGTGTATAGAGAAAATTGAGGCAATTTATAAAGCTGGTAAGGATGTTCAGATTCCTGTACCTAGAGATATGAATTTAAAACCGATTACTATTCTCGTAAGTCATATTGGTTATAAACTCCAAGTAGAAGGCTGTCCTCCGGAACCATGCGATGATGTAAATGATGTTGTTAACAAATTGCTCAAGATTGAAGATGTATATATGAATCAGGAATATCCGCTCTGGAGTCTATATGTGAATTAAAATCATATTAGGGGCTGTTTCTAAAAAAATAAAAAAGAGCTTGTACTTTTGTGAAAAATATGCATCATACTGGAGGATGAGCAGACACGACATATCAGATGAAAAGTGGCAGGTCATCGCTCCGTTACTGGAAAAACGGCGAAAAGACCCTCGCGGCCGTAAGGCTAAGGACGATCGCCTCATGTTCAACGGGGTCCTTTGGATCATGAAAACGGGTTCTCCTTGGCGCGACTTACCCATGGAGTTCGGGCCTTGGCAAACGGTTTACAAACGCTTTTGGCAGTGGGCCAAGTATGGCATCTGGGATGAAATTCTACAAGAACTCGCCCAAGATGCCGACATGGAAGCAATTATGATTGATGCCTCCTTTATCAAGCTCCACCAACACGGCACGGGAGCAAAAGGGGGCACTTCGAACAGGTAATCGGACGAAGCAAAGGTGGTTTGACGACCAAAATCCATGCTGTCGTCGATGGCCTGGGTAATCCGCTTCGAATCGGTCTGACCGGCGGCAATATCCCTGATATTACCCCGGCCAATGATATGATCACCGGGCTTGAGGCCGACTATACAATAGCGGATAAGGCTTACGATGCTAATAATTTCATAGAGTTGGCTAATAGCCAGGGATCAGAGGTGGTTGTGCCTCCAAAATCAAACCGCGTGATCCAGAGAGAATTTGATCGTCACATTTACAAGGAACGGCATTTGGTTGAATGCTTCTTTGCCAAAATCAAAGCTTACAGGCGCGTTTCAACGCGTTATGAAAAATTGGCCGTCACCTACAGGGCTGTCGTTCTCATCGCCGCCTGCTTGGTGTGGCTGCAATGAGTTTTTTAGAAACAGCCCCTAGTCCATAATACGTTATTATCTGGAAAATTTATATGACAGGTATTGTGTCCGAAAAGACAATTATTTTTCGGTCACGCTATCAAGAGCTTGGGGAGGCTCAGAATGTCCTGTCTTATGTCATACCCAAGTTACTTCCCTCATATTGCAAATCGTTACGAGAATTTGCCGGCGGTTTCTTCGTAAAAATGTATCCCCAGGGCGGGTAGGTTTACGTGAGAATGTCTTTTCGCTTGAATACTAAGAGGGCGGTGAAGAACAGGGACGCGGCTATGGTCAGGAGGACGAGAGGGTCCAGGGCGTTGATGGCCCGCTGTACCAGAATGCCGTCAGGCGCGTAATAGTGAAACGGGCTTAGAACGGCGAAAGGACCGAGAAGCGGGACCAGCTTGATCACCACACGGCTGAACAGAAACATGACGGCGAAAAGTCCCAGGGACGTGAAAAGCGAAGTGGTCTGACCGGGAAGGAACACGGAGACCAGCAGGGTCAGGGACGTCATGACCAGCACCAGGGCCAGGCCGTTTACCGCCGCGGCCGTGATAAGGCCGGCATGCAGGGGCTGGCCCAAGACCGCCACCCCCAGGCCACAGCCGAGAATGACCGGGGGGATGGATAGGGCGATCAGGATCGAGGCGGCGACCATGCGGCTGGCGATGATCTCCGTTCGGGACACCGGCAGCGACAGCAAAATGTCCACCGACTTTTCCTCCATCTCCTTGGCCACGATCCGGGTGGCCAGAATCGAACCGAGTACGCCGTACATCACCCAGAAGGTGATATGGAAGACTTGCAGGTTCAGCCACCCGTAAACATCGCTCAAGGCCCCGGCCGGGTCCCCGAAAAGGTCTTTCATCACGGGCGGCCAGTTGGCATAGGCCGCGGCGGACTGCGCCGGGTCTGTTTCCGGGAACAGGAGGGCCAGAAACAGGGACAGTGCACCGGCGCTCGCGGCAATAACGAGGGTCAGCGTCAAATTTCGGCGGAGAAACAGATCGATCAACGGTCGCCTGAACATGGGCCTATCCTTCATAAAGGCTGAAAAAAAAGTCCTCCAGCGTCGGGGGGAGACAGGTCAGATCCCGGATGTCTTCAGCCGCAATCAGGGATAAAAAATCTTTGATCCGGCCTTTGAAAAACAACTGAATCCGGTTCGGTCCCGCCTGCCGAGGGTCGGCCACGCCGGGGAGGGCCCGGATGTGATCCAGCAGAAGGGCAGGGTCTGTTTCGAGATCGAGGATGATTTTTTTCCCCATGAAGGATCGTCGGCTGCTGAGTTCTTCAACCCGGATCAAACGACCGTCCTTGATGATGCCCACGCGGTCGCAGACCCGTTCCACTTCACTCAATACATGCGTGGAAAAAAATATGGCGTGGCCTTTGTCCCGCTCTTCCAGCAACAGATCGTAAACCGTTTCCTGCATTATCGGGTCCAGTCCGGAGGTCGGTTCGTCCATGATGACCAGTTTCGGGCCGTGCATAAAGGCCTGGATGATGGCCACGGCCTGTTTCATTCCCTTGGAATACGTCTTGATTTTGCGTGAAAGATCGATTTGGAACCGGGACTGGAGGCGTTGCAGCCGCTGTGTTGCGGCCTTATCGCGCAAGCCGGTTCGCAGGGCCAGCAGATGGGACAGATAGGCCTCACCGGAAAGGTCGCGGTACAAGGCGACGTCTCCGGGGACGTACCCGGTCAGCTTGGCAGCCTCGCGCCGATGGGTTCGGGCCGGCTGGCCGAACAGCAAGATGCTTCCGCTGGTCGGGCGGATCAGGCCCAGCAGCAAGCGGATGGTGGTGGTCTTGCCGGCGCCGTTGGGCCCGAGAAAGCCATACACCTCTCCCGGCCGAACCGTCAGGTTGACCTCTGAAATGCCACGAGAGGAACCGTATGTCTTGGTCAAGTCCGTAGTCTCGATGACCGCCTGGTCCATGGTCTTCACTCCAGATAGGCTGCGCCCGCCACCGAGCCGTTTCTTGGCCCCGTGGTACCCAACTCGTCGGCTGCTGCGTCGAGCAGGAACTGCAGCAGGTCCGGAAACACGACCGGACCGATTTCGTTACGGTGGAGGTGCATGAGGAACAGGGCGTGAAGCAGTCCGCGAAGCACGGCCGGTTTGATATTTTTCAGACGGCCGGTCTTTTGAAACTGCTTGACGGCCTCGGCAATGAGCCGGTTTTCAGCCGTAAGATGCCCCTGGAACCGGTCTTCGGGAAGCTTCCGGATGATCTGCTGGTACTCGTTGTTTTCCAGCATATTTCGTATCAGATCGTTTTTGAGGAGCAGGGCCAGGCCCTCGGCCAGGACCTGCTTGAGTCGCTGCCGGGTCAGGTTTCTGGTTAGTAAAAGGTCTTGAATGGCCTGCCCGATGACTCGTTCTTCCCGTTCCAGGACGTCGAAGTAGAGTTCCTCTTTGGAGTCGTAAAACAGGTAGAAGGAGCCCTGTCCGATTCCGGCGGCGTGTGTGAGTTCGGCAATGCTGGTGCGCTTGAGGCCGTTTCGGGCGAAGAGCTGACGGCCTTTGTCCATAAGTGCTTGTTGGATGGACTGTTTTTCGCTGGTCTGAAATTTTCGGGTCATGGGCCGCCTCGATATTCAGTGAACATATGAACCAAATATATTTTAATTCATATATCGATGATTGTCAAGCCCTTTTCAACCCGATTCGTAAGGATTTGGTGAGTGGCGGCAGCCCGGGGAGAGTTCGGGGCAAGAGCCGGAACCGCCGAAGTTCCCCGGATGTAGGGTGCGCACTGCGCACAGAATGAAGACCCTTGGGCACATGGAAAAGATGGTGCGTAATGCGCACCCGACAAACTTGAATTTTGCAGTCGGGTTCGGACCGAGACGCCGAAGCACTCACCAGAACGCCAAGTTGTAAAAGTTTGTCGCCGGCGGCATATACCAGGGTACGCCCCCAGTCAGAATACCCGAAAGAGCATTGTTCTAGTGAATCGCTGTCCAAGCGGTTAGCTGGGTGATAGCGTCGTTTCAGGCGCCTGCAGCTACAGTCCTTTCACAAGGATGCTCCACTCCGCCTCTGCCAACCTCGACGCACCGACGGGCGAAACCGCAAGGACAGCCATAGAACAAATTTACCGTGCAAGGCGTGTTCCGTGATGTTCCAACCATGGGATGACCGAACCAGCGACGCAATCCGCCAGAGGAGGGTGAATCTGCAAGAAGTTGAGACGTCCGGTAAGTCCGGGGAAGCAGCGGGTTGTTAAATTGCCATAGCGTCTGGGGAATACATGGCCGACATTCCTGATCACCAGGCAAGAAGACTCCGCGTCACTACACGGGGCAAGTAGAAGGCGCGGCGCGGGTGTAAAAAACTCCCGGAGCCATAAGCTCCGGGAGCCGGATGGGTTCGCCCGGGGGTATCCGCCTGGACGGCCTGGAAGGGGGAGGCTAAACCCCATTTCCTTGATTGGGCAGTCCCAGCGGGAATCGAACCCGTGTCTTCGGCGCGAGAGGGCTGTGGCCGCTCAAAATCGCCATCCCCGAAACCCCAGCAGAATCGCATGTTTCCCGATCTATTCAAACACTTGTCCAATTCCGGCAAAAACACGGGAATACACCGGAAGCATGGATGGACACAACGAGTTGTGTCCGCCTGAAGACGGGGCCAAGACAGATCGATCGGTGATGTCGCAAGCATGATGGCCTATTCTCTCGATGTGTGTTATAATATATGTTATAATGGCGTTATATAAGAATAGAGCAGGAACATGACCACTCTCAAAGTGACGACCGTCGGCAATTCGGTCGGGGTGGTGTTGCCCAAGGAAATCCTGGCCAGGTTGCGGATAACCAAGGGCGACACCCTTTATGTGCTGGAAACTCCGGATGGCATCGAGCTGACGCCGTACCGCCCGGATTTTGCCCGGCAGATGGATCTGGCCAGGGAAGTCATGCATGAAAACCGCGATGTCCTGAGGAATCTGAGCGAGTAGCATGAACCAGCCCCAATGGGTGTTGAAAGAGGTGGTGTCAGCCATTCATAAACAGCAACTGGCCGAGCACGGCGGAGCCCGCGGCATCCGTGATGAAGGACTTCTGGCATCCGCTTCGGCCCGCCCTAAAAACCTTTTCAACTACGAGCCGGATAAGGCCTCGGTACTGCGGCTTGCGGCCAGTTACGCCTTCGGCCTGGCCCGCAATCATCCCTTCGTGGATGGCAACAAAAGGGTGGCCCTGGTGGTGTCTTTGCTCTTCTTGAAGCTCAATGCCATGGATTTGTCAGCGCCAATGGAGGAGCGATACCAGGTATTCATGGCTCTGGCTGATGGCAGTTTGAACGAAGATGAGCTATCGTCATGGTTCCAACGCTACGGTTCCCAGGTGAGTTCCTGAATTTCCCCTCCCAACCAGCCTCTGAACATACATTGAGTAAGACGTTCTGTAATGTCCAGCGAACCGTGTATGGAGTGGGTTTCGAGGTGCTGCCAGCGAGGTTGAACTGCTTTGCCTCGCCGCCACCATGACCAGGCTGTGTTTGGACATGGCTGACGGAAGGATTTGAGTTTGACTTGGAGCACGACAGTCGAATACTATGTCCGAAATCCGGGTGAATGCATGACTTCAAATGAAGCTTGCGAGAAAACGTCTTATGTGTATGGGAGACAGATCCGCCGGCCCGGTCAAGTGCCTGTTGAAGCGCCCCGCAGTAAGTTGCGGGGAATCTTCGACATGTAAGGAAGAAAAACCCGTATTAGTTGGCGGGCTAACCCCGCAGCAAGCTGCGGGGAATGCGCCCGCCCTGCATGTTCAGCGAGAAAAAATCGGAGTCATAGGGCTTAAGACACGGAAATCGCGGTCCTTGCCGCTTTGAAGGTCCGCGCCCAAACCTTGAAATATGCCGTCCTCCCGCTTCGTCTTCACTGCCGGACGGAACAGGGGCCGGATGGTACTCGCCGAAAAGCGATTACCAGGGGGCGTCCCCAAAAGGGACGAAAATACTGAAAGAGGTGAACCTGAATGAGTGAATTGGATGATTTCAGACTTTCCGTTCGAACCTGGCTGGAAGAAAACGCGCCTGAGTCGTTAAGGGGCAAAATGAGCGACCTCTATGCGGCATATTGGGGCGGCCGGAAGACCCCGCTTCCTTACCCCGATTCCAGGGCCTGGATGGAAATGATGGCGGAGAAGGGCTGGACCGTTCCCCGGTGGCCCAGGGAATTCGGCGGGGGCGGCCTGACCAAGGAGGAGGACAAGGTGCTGACCGAGGAGTTGGCGCGTCTGGAACTCCCCCGCCCACTGGTCGGGTTCGGCATCACCATGATCGGTCCGACCATCCTTCAATACGGAACAGACGAACAAAAGCAGTACTTCCTTCCCAGGATCTGCAGCGGTGAAATTCGTTGGTGTCAGGGGTATTCCGAACCGAATGCGGGCTCGGATCTGGCCAACGTCCAGACCGTGTTCCAGGACGATGGCGATGATTTCATCATCAACGGTCAGAAGATATGGACCAGCTACGGCGATCTGGCCGACTGGATCTTCATGATCGGTCGCAC
>JAHJTB010000299.1 GCA_018830135.1 Pseudomonadota bacterium
GGCCGCCGGATTTATCGATGGCCAAGGTCTGGAGTCCGGGCAGGGCGGCTTCGGCTTGTGAGCAGGCCGTCGGACAGCCGGAGAAAAAAAGGGGCCTGAGGCCGTAAGGCGCCAGGGAGGCGGAGAAAAGTTCGGCTTCGGTCAGGATTCGCCCGTTGACCTTCAGGTCCTTGAGTCGGGAGGTCATGGTGTGGGCCAGAAAGCCGTCGGTGCCGGATGCGGCGTGGAGTCCCAGAAAGACAATGCCTTGGGCCCGACCCGGTTCACCCAGCCCGGGAACCGGGCCTTGCCGGTAGCCCGGAATCCATTCGGCCCTCGAATCGATCCACTCGGGCAAAAGGTTGTAGCCCGTCCGGTGGAAGTCCTTGACGGCCACCGTTTCCGCGCCGGCCTCGAAAAGAGACGATACTACCGCCGATACGTCCCGCGTCATGTCGGCGCAGGCCCGGGCCCATTCCGGGGTCAGGAAGGAAGAGGCCCGATAGCTGAAGCAGCCCGAACTTCCCTCGATGTCGGCAATGATCAAAATATGTTGAAAGCGCGGACTCATGGGTCAGGCAAAACCTCCGGCAGGGTGGTCTGCCAGGCCGTGGCTTCGCTCCGGGGGAGCACGAATAGTCGGGTCTGCCCGGAGCGGGTGACGATCTCGAGGGCGCTGGCCCGGCGATACTTCCGGGCCCGGCGGTGCCGCGTCTTGCGGGTGTCTTCCAGGGAAAAGGCGGCGATTTCGGTCAGGGGGATGGTTTCCCGCTGGCCGAGAATGAAGGCCTCATAGGCCAAGGCCTCCCGGGACAGCGCGATTACACCGGGAACCCGGCTGGTCCGGGTGACAAACCCGCAGCCGGAGAGCAGCTTCAGCCCCGGTCCGAGAGTTCTTCGCAAGCGGTCGGCGCCCTTTTTCCCTTGCCGGCGAAGAAGGAGCCGGCATACGGCCAAGACGGCAGGGAAGATGAGCCCCATGAGGATCAAGTAAGCGGGAAGTCCCATGAATCCGGAGTGTTGCCTTCGAGGCGGGGTCCGGTCCGGCCCCGCCTCGATAGGGTTGTCGGCCGGGGAAGGTTAAAACCGCTCGATTTTAGCCGCCTTTTTCAGTTCCGCCAGATACTGGCCGATCGCTTCCTTGAGCTGCTGGTTTTTCATGAACTGATTGATGCGGTCCTTGACGTCCTCGAAGGGTATGGTGGATTCCGGTTTCTTGTCGTGGAGATAGACCAGGTGGTACCCGTGGCTGGTCTTGATCGGGGCGCTGACTTCACCGGGCTTGAGGGCAAAGACCACCTCGTCAAAAGGCGGGCCAATCTGGCCTTTGCGAATGTAACCCAGGTCGCCCTTGCCGTCCTGGCCCGGGACCTCTGAATTCTTCTGGGCCAGTTCCCCGAAATTGGCGCCGGCCTTGAGCTGTTTGGCCAGGTCTTCGACCTTTTTCCGGGCCTCGTCTTCCTGGGCCTTGGCGGCCTTGGGGTCCAGGCGGATCAGAATGTCGCTGATGTGGGCCGACTCCGGCTGTTTGAAGTATTCGGGGTGCGATTGATAGAAGCCCTTGATCTCGTTTTCGGGAATGGTGATCTTGTCGGACAGCTCCTTCTGGATGAGTTCGTTGGTGACCAGCATCCGTCGAATCTGTTCCTTGAGGCCGGCTTCGTCGAGTTTCATTTCCTTGAGTTTTTCATTGAACGCCTCGGGGGTGGGAAAGCCGCCTCGAAAGGCCTGGTAGCGCTTGTCCACGTCCTCCGGACTGGCCTTCAACCCTTTTTTTTCGCCGGCTTGGTAGAGGACTTCCCGGTCGATCATGTTGTCGACCATTTGTTTTTTGATTTCCGCGAGTTGGGGTTCTTCGAGTTTTTGGCCCCGAGCGGCTGCCTGCTTGACCACCGCCGCGACCTCGGTTTCAAGGGATGACTTGGTGATAATCACACCATTGACCGAAGCAATCCGATCACCGGAGCCGCCGGGGTCGGCGGCCGGAACCGTCGCCGGCAGAACGAATAAAAACAGGGCCGTGGTCAGCGACGCCAACCAGGCCCCCTGTTTGATGCGCATAAGCTGGTCTCCTTTCTTTGTCCCGCACATTGACGGGAACGCCTCAGCCATGGGCGGAGAATAGTGGAATTCCAGCCGCATGTCAAGGAACGAGGTGGTCCGCTTCCCGCCGAAGACGAAGGACTTTCGGGGAGGCGAACCGCGTTTTATGGTAAAGGCTTACAGACAGTCACGCGCCGCCTGGAGTACGGCCTCGTAGTCCGGCTCATTGCTCGCTTCGGCGACCAACTGGATATAGCGGACCCGGTGTTGGCGGTCAAGGACGAAGATGCAGCGGGCCAAAAGCCGCAGCTCTTTGATCAATACGCCGTAGGCCGTTCCAAAGGCGGCCTCGCGGTGGTCGGACAGGGTGACGACCCGGTCCACGCCGTTGGCCCCACACCAGCGTTTTTGGGCAAAGGGCAGGTCCATGCTGATGGTCAGGATCACGACGTCGTTGCCCAGATTGGCCGCTTCGCTGTTGAAACGGCGGGTTTCAAGGTCGCAGACCGGCGTATCCAGGGAGGGCACGGCCGAAATAACGATCACCTGGTCCTTGAAATTGGAAAGTTTGACCGGAGCCAGGTCGTTGTTGACGACTTCGAAGTCCGGGGCCGGATCGCCGATTTTGACTTCCCGGCCGACCAGGGTCAGCGGCATGCCATGCATGGTCGTAGCGCCATGTCGTTCTTCCATCGTGTTCTCCTTGTTCTGGTTGAACATACGGGGTGGGCGCATTCCCCGCGGCAAGGCTGCGGGGAGCTTCAATTGACGGCCTGGTTAAACATATCCCCCAACGGGAAAGCGTGCAACCAGGCGGGCCGGGTTCATTGACCGGCTTGGGTTTTTTTCCGATGACAGGGAACGTTGACCATGACCTCAGCCCGGGGTCACGATGGCCCCGCATCAGGTGAAGCCCGCGCCGGCGGTGCAGGTGTAGCAGTGATCGGCCGCGGCGATGGGGGAACCCGGTTCCGGGGGACCGGCCATGGCCGTAACATGGGGGCGGTCGCCGGGCAGGGGCAGGCCGGCGGCGATGTTGAAGTCGCAATCGAACAGACGGCCCTCCCAGTTCACCGAAACCAGGTTGCGGCACATCAGACCCTCGACCGCGCAGGGATTGAAACTCCGGGCCAGCCGCTCGATATACCCCTCGTAGTTGCCCGAGTCGCGCAGCCAGTCCTTGAAACGTCCCAGCGGCACGTTGGCAAAGGTGTAAAGATGGTTGAAGACGGCGCCCCATTTCTGTTCCATGATCCGCCGGAAGCGTTTTTCCGGCCCGGCCTGGTCGGGAGGCAAAAAGGCGCCGCTGGGATTGGAGACCAGGTTCAGTTCCAGGCCGGTGTCCGGCCGACCGTAACCCCGGTCGTTGAGTTCTTTCAGGGCGGCCAGGGCCCGGTCGAAAACCCCTCGCCCCCGCTGGGCATCCGTCTGGGCCGGGTTGAGAGCGGGAAAGGAGGCGACGATGATCACCCGGTGGGTAACCAGCAGGTCGAGCAGTCCCTTGAAGCGGTCTTCCATCAGCGCGGTCAGGTTGGCCCGGAACATGACCCGGGGCGCGGCCGCGGCCAGTCCCTCGAGTAAAAGGGGCAGGTGCGGGTTGAGTTCCGGAGCGCCGCCGGTGACGTCCGCGGTTTCGAAGCCGGCCCGGACGGCGTAATCGAGCACCTGCCGGACGGTGCGTTCGTCCATGGCTTCTTCCCGGAACGGTCCCGCTTCCAGGTGGCAGTGCCGGCAGACCTGATTGCATCGCAGACCCACGTTGATCTGCAGGGTGGTCGTTAGGCCGCGGGTCAGGGTCAGGCCGTGGCGGGCCAGGGCCTGGGCGAAGGGTTCGACGACCTGGATGATGGAAGGCGAGGGCTGGCCGGAGGGCATGATTCGCCGTTCTACTCCTCGGAGTCTTACATGGAAAGCTTGGCCGCCAGTTTGCGCATCTGGACGCCGTGGACCAGGGAGGCCCCGCCGCGAATGGCGTTGGCCACATGAACGGCCTCGGTCATTTCTCCCAAATGGGAGCCATGTTCCAGGCAGGACTGGGTGTAGGCGTCGATGCAGTACGGACACTGGACGGCGTGGGCCACGGCCAGGGCGATGAGGGCCTTTTCCCGGGCCGTCAGTTCGCCGTCCTGGAAGACGGCGTTGTAGTAGTCGAAGAATTTGGCCGCCAGGTCCGGCGCCTCCTGGCCGATCTCCTCGAACTTGGACAGGTCTTGGGGGTCGTAGTAGGTTTCCATGTCCGGCCATCCTTTCGGCTGTTTATTAACAAGATAGTCCGCAAGGGCGGTCTCGGCAAGGGCCGAAAGTGGGCCGGTGGGCAATTTCCCCGTCTCGGGGAGGCTGTCGATTTTGGCTGAAAATCAAGCAAACCGGATTCCCGTCTTCGCGGGAATGACATATAATTATATGTCATTCCCGCAAAAGCATGAATCCATCTTTTTATTGGTAACCCTTAATTTAGTTTCATAAGCCATTTATCGACAGCCTCCGGGGAAGGGAGATCACATCCGGGCGGCGATGGCGTTCAGGGCCCGGGCGAAGTCCGAGTCCGGTTTTTCTAGAACGTAAGGCCGCCCCTGATCAGAGGCCGGAACCACATCCGGGTCCAGCGGGACCGCCCCCAGAAAGGGCAGGTCCAGGGCTTCGGCCAGGAGGCGCCCGCCGCCCCGTCCGAACAGGTCGGTGGCCTGGCCGCAGTGGGGACAGACGAAACCGCTCATGTTTTCGACCAGGCCGGCAATGTCCACCCCGACCCGGGACAGAAACCGGATGGCCTTGCGTACGTCGGCCAGAGAGACCTCCTGGGGCGTGGTGACGACGATGGCCCGGGCGCCCAGGACGGTCTGGGCCACGGCCAGGGGTTCGTCCCCGGTCCCGGGTGGGCTGTCGATCAGCAGGTAGTCCAGGGGCCCCCAGGAAACGTCCGAGATGAACTGGCGGATGGCGTTGATTTTCTTGGGGCCGCGCCAGATGACCGCGTCGTCCCGGTCGGCCAGCATGCCCTCTATGGAGACGACCAGCAGGTTGGGACCGGCCTGCTGCGGCAGGATGGTCCGGTCCTCGCCAACGCTCATTCGGCCGGACAGGCCCAGCATGCGGGGAATGCTGGGGCCGTGAATGTCCACGTCCATCAGGCCGACCCGGGCGCCGGTGGCGGCGAGGGCGGCGGCCAGATTGGTGGTCAGGCAGGACTTGCCCACACCACCTTTGCCGCTGGTGATGAAATACTTTTTTCCGATCTGGGACAAGGCGGCCCGAATGACCACATCCTGACGCCGCCGTGTTTCATCCTGATTCATGCGCTATCCTTTTCCGGTCCGGCCGTTTCCATGGCCTGAGTTGTCAGACCCGCCAGGCGGAAAGCATATCGATGCCCTTGTTGAGTACGCGCAGGGTGATGGCGGGCAGTTTGTACTCCGGCCAATTCTCGGGAGGTACATAAAGGGCTTCACTGACATCCGAACCAGGCCGTGGGGGGCCGTCTTCGGCCCGGCACAGGTAGTCGAGGACCACATAATGGTAGGCTACGCGTCCATCGTTGTCCGGAAAGATGAACTCGACCACCTCGACCAGGGGCCCGACCTCGACCTGAAGTCCGACTTCTTCGTCCATTTCCCGGGCCAGGGCCCGGGCCAGGTTTTCGCCCGTCCGGACCGCGCCGCCGGGCAGGGACCAGTTCCCCCGGCCCGGGTCCTTGGCCCGCCGGACCAGAATGGCCGACCGGTCCTTGAAGATCAGTCCCCCCACGCCCACGATGGGCCGCTGGGGATATTCCCGGCCGGTCGGCCGATACGGTTCGCCGTCAGACATGTCAATAGCCCAGTTCCTCTCCGACCAGCACGATATGGATACGGCCTGGAATAAATGAACGTTCGATGCGGGTGAAGTAGTTACAGATGCGGGTCGGACTGGCGCAGTCCTCGCAAAAGCCGGTCTGGGTGCAGGGATTGGGCATGTTCAGGCGTTTGTTGTTCATGGGAGAGGCCTTTTCGCGAATGCGGCGCCAGGCCTCATGCACGTCCTTGACGACCTTGTTCATGCCCACGGCCAGAATGACCTTGTCCGGCCCGAAGATCATGCCCGCCACCCGGTTGCCCATGCCGTCCAGGTTCAACAGGGCGCCGTCCTCGGTCAGGGCGTTGGTGCTGGCGACCATGACGTCGGCGGTCAGTCCGCGCTTGCGGCGGGCCACGCTTTCGGCCATGTCGATACCTGGTTCGTAGGGGTCGATAACATTGAAGCGGCCGTTGGAACGGAGCAAGGGCTTGACCCCGATCTGTTCCAGGGTCTGGCTGCCGGCCAGGGCCACGGAGGCCCCTTCGGGAATCAGGTTAATGACCGCGTCCCGGGCCTCGTCGGCCGTGGTTCGAAACTGGGCCTTGAAGCCCTTCTTTTCCAGGTTCCCGATCAGTTTTCGGGCGTGCGCCTCGTTGTACCATTGGCTGATTCCCCGATCTTCCATGTCGTCCTCCTGCTCCCGTCCCATTTTTTCATTCCGGCCAGGACGGATGTGATTTTCGGCTCGTCGGCGTTACGACGGCCCGGTGTTCGCAATCGCTTCGGCCAGGGCGATTTCCCAGGGCCGCGGCCTCGATCCGGTCAGTCGGCTGTACCGGCTGGTGTCCAGTACGGAAAAGACCGGCCGGGGCGCGGGCCGCCCCAGGTCCCGGCTTGAAATTCGTTCCACCGGCGTTCCGGCCAGGCCGGCCAGGTCCAGGGTCCGGCGGGCCAGTTCCCACCATGTGGTCCGGCCGTCGTTTGCCAGATGTACGAGACCCCGGGCTCCGACCTCGGCCAGGGCCGTCAGACCCTTGGCCAGGTCCGAGGCGCTGGTCGGGCAGCCCCATTGATCGTCCACCACGCTCAACGAACGGCCTTCCCGGGCCAGGTCCAGGATTCGCCAGGGAAATCCGCGCCCGCGCCCGCCGAACACCCAGGCCGTCCGGACGACGAGCCAGTCGCCTCCCGCGTCTCGCACCGCTTCTTCACCGGCCAGTTTGGTCCGGCCGTAAACGGATAACGGGGCCGGACGGTCCTCTTCGGTGTACGGCCGGTCGATCCGGCCGTCGAACACGAAATCCGTGCTCAAGTGGACCAGCAGACACCCGATCTCGCGGGCGGCCTGGGCCAGGTAGCCGGGACCCAGGGCATTGATCCGATAGGCCTCTCCGGGCCGTGTCTCGCAAGCATCGACGTCCGTGAAGGCCGCGGCGTTGAAAAACATGCGGGGGCGTAGACGGTCCATGACCTTGAGAATCTGGTCCGCGTTGGTCAGGTCGCACTCGGACCGGTTCAAGGCCAGGGGCGATTTGCGGGCCAGGGCCTTCATCAGGGCCGTTCCGACCAGGCCGCGCGCGCCTAGAACGACGATCGGCCTAGCGCCGCCCATAGACTTCCTCGTAGTAGCTTTGATAGGCCCCGCTCTTGATGCGTTGCCACCAGTCCCGGTGTTCCAAATACCAGGCCACGGTCCAGGACA
>JAHJTB010000300.1 GCA_018830135.1 Pseudomonadota bacterium
CCGGGCACCACCCCGATGGTCAGGAGTCCAAGCCCGGTAATGAGCAGGAGCAGGCTGGCCAGCATGATGGAAACGGTCGTTACCCCGGCCAGGAACTTGCCGTTGATGATCGCGTCCCGGTAGATCGGCTGGGAGACCAGCTTGGACAGCGTCCCGTCGTTCCGTTCCCGGTTGATGGCGTCAAAGCCCATGATCAGGCCGATCAACGGCCCGAAAAAGGCGATGAACTGGGCCAGGGAAAAGAACTGGCCCGTGGTCGTGAAAAGCATGAGAAAGACGTAGGACGGTTTGGCCACCCCTTCCAGTTCCTGTTTCAGACTGGCCCCGACCATGTACGTCGTCACCAGGGCGACCATCGAGATCAGGGCGAACAGGATCAGAAAACGCGTGGAACCGAAATGGTCGGCCAGTTCCTTGCGGAATATGGTCAGCATGTTTCAGGCCTCCTGGAAATAACGCATGTAGATGTCCTCGAGGGAGGCCCCCGCCTTCCCTTCACCCGGCATGAGCTGACGCAACTCCTCGATCGTGCCTCGGGCCACGAGATGACCCTTGATCATGATCCCGACCCGGTCGCAGATACGCTGGACCTGGTGCAGCAGGTGTGAGGACAACAGGATCGAAATGCCCCGCTCCCGGCTCAGGGAAACGATCAGGTCGAGCATGCGGTTGATGCCGTCCGGGTCCAGGCCCAGGGTCGGCTCGTCCAGAAAAACCAGCCGAGGCTCCTTGATCAGCAGTTCGGCGATGCCCAGCCGCTGTCGCATACCCCTGGAATACGCACCGACCAGCTTGACGCCTTCCTCGGCCAGGCCGACGATTTTCAAGGCCTGATCGATCCGTTCCTGGCCTTCGGCCTCGGACAGGCCGTTGAGCCGGGACACGTAGGTCAGGTTCTCCCGGGCGGTCAGGTCCTCATAAAAACCGACGTTTTCCGGGAGATATCCCACTTGGCGCTTGACCTTGAGAGGCTCCCGGACCGGATCGAACCCCAGGACCCGGGCCCGGCCGGCCGAGGGTTCGGTCAGTCCCAGCAGCATGAGCAGGGTGGTGGTCTTGCCCGCCCCGTTGGGACCCAGGAAACCGAATATCTCGCCTTCCTGGACCTCGAAGGTCAGTTGGTCCACCGCGGCCTGCCTCCCGTAACGCTTGGTCAGGCCTTCCGTTTCAATGACCGGGGCCATGTTACCGCCTTCCCAGTCGCCGGAAGGCCACGGCCAGGCCGATGATAACCAACATGATGATGCCGATCCCGATCCAGCCCCAGGCCGAGGAGGCCTTGACCGTGACCCGGAGTTCGACTTCGCTCGTACTCTTCTCGCCCTGGGCGCTGATGGCCACGGAATAGTCGCCCACCAGGGCCTCTTCGGACGGGATGATCGTCACCTCGATCTGCTTGAGTTCGTCCGGCTTGAGGTTATCCAGCTTTTCGGGATTGAACTTGACCTTCCAGTTCTCGGGCTTGAAGGAAACGAAGGAAATCTCCCGCTGGACGGCCGAGCCTTCGTTCCGGACGTACAGGGATATGTTGGCGTCCTGGCCTTTCTGGGTGGCCAGGGACAGAAGTCCGTTCAGCGTGCCGGTCTTGATCTTGTAAGTCCCGGTCAGGACCACCGTCAAGTCGACGTCGGCCTTGGCCTTGCCGCTCTGAACACGGACCTTGAAGGGGTAATCGCCGGCTTCCGACCTCGCCGGCGGCGTGACCTGCACGCCCACGGAACTGCTCGAACCGGCTTTGATCTTCAAGGAACTGATCTGCTTGTCCTCGTACGCCGGCTTGAAGGAAATCTCCCAGCCCTCCGAGGCGTTGGCCGAAAGATTGAAGAGGGAGTCTTCCTCGGTCTCGTTGTTGATGTCCAGGGTGAACTCGAACTTCGAGTCCGAAGGGCCTCGGAGTATGGGATAGGATGTGGTCAGCTTGATGTCGCCCGCGGCCTTTTTCCCTTCCAGCACCGTCACCTCGGTCGAGGTCGTTCGGGTTATGGACCCGTCCGAGGTCTTGACCTGGACCACGAAGCGGTAGGTCCCCGCCGGCAGCCGCTTGGGATCGCCTTCGGGCCTGGCGGTCAGATTGAGGGTCCGATAGTCGTCTTCGGCCAGGAACATGCCGCTGACGGACTTGTTGAAGTCTTTGATCTCCGCCTTCCATCCTTCCGGCTTTTCAGTGACCTCGAAAAGAACCGTCTCGTCGGAACGGCCCGTATTTTTCAGCTTCAGGTCGATCTTGACGTCGTCCTCCGGACCAATGGTCATACCGGGATAAACCAGCGCCGCGGAAAGGCCCCGGGCCGGTTTGTTGTTGGGGTCCGCGGCCCAGGCGGGACCGACCGCCAGAACCATGGCCAAGAACAGAACGCCCAAACCGATCCATACCTGCCGCCGCTCCATCAACCGCATCCTTTGGCCGTGCCCGGCAGCCGTAAGGGCCGCCTGGGGAAAAAGAGACATGATCCTCATGATTGAAAAGCCAACCTCCCTTTTCCTAATTTGGTTAGTGATTGAGACCTTTTGCCCTATCATTCCTTTACGAATGTCAAGACCCGAACCCACACTTCCCGCTAAACCCCTTGATGAAAAACCGGGCCCAGCCAGCCCGCTCGATTCCCGCGCTCCGGGCTCCGGCCACTCGCCGCTCGTTGGCCCGATCGAATCCGGGTGGACCCGTCTCGGTTTAAAGCCGGAGTTCCACAGTATACAGCAACTTTAAAGCAAAGTCCCCTGTCACTTCAAGGTCTTTTTTCCGGATTCGGGTCCGCATCCGGTCGGCTGGGCCCATTCGGGCCCGTCCGACCTTTCGGTCTTGGGCCGAAAGACGATTCGGCCGCCCGGTCAGCCGGGGAAAAAGTCTTTCCAAGCTTTTTTATCGTTTCGTTTGACCGGGCCAAGGTTTTTCGATATGATTTAACTTAATTATCCTTTCCCGACTGGCGAGGCATATGGCTTTCCAATCGGACATCGCTCCACCGACCGTTCCGGCAGACTATCGGCAATGGTTTGAAATCACGGCCGAATTGTCAAACTTTGGCCTTCTGCTCCTGGCTGAAAACGGCCGGATCGAGTTTTCCAACGGCAAGGCCTCGGAGTTTCTGGGCCGACGGGCCGAAGAACTGCCCGGCCGATCGTTCGAAACCTTGATTGCCGAATCGGATGGGCCGGAGTTCAAGGCCCTGCTCTCCCGGGCCCGAAACGCACCGGGCGCCCGCGTCGCGGACGTCTTTGAAACGTCGGGAGCTACGGGTCCGGGTCTCAGTCTTGAAGTCTCCCTCATGGCGGTTGAAACCGGCGGACGGGTCCTGGCCGAACTTCGCCCGCCCGCTCCGGGCCGGACCGGGGAAACGCCCCTGTCTTCCAGCGCCTTGTTCCTGGAAGAGATTCTGGCCCACTCGACGGAAGGCATCATCGTCGCCGATTTGACCGGTCGGATCATCCGGTTCAATCAGAGCGCCTTCCAGATATTGGGCTGGCCGGAGGACGAAGTCGTCGGCCGGATGATCCTGTCCGATCTGCTCGGCCCGACCGTGGTTCACGACGTATTTGCCCGTCTGGATTGGGACGATCCCCGGGACGGCCCGCCCGGCCTGCTCAACCCCCTGGACGTCATGATCATGGGCAAGTCGGGGGAACGGTTGCCGGTCAACCTGAAAGCGTCCAGCGTCAAGGCCGCCGGAGGGGAAACGGCCGTCGTGCTCCTGTTCACCGACCTGCGGCTGCGGGCGGCCATGGCCCGGGCCCTCAAGGAGACCCGTGACTATCTGAACAATGTCCTGGAGAACGCCTTTGACATGATCATCACCACCGATCTGGACACCCATATCGTGTCCTTCAATCGGGGCGGCGAACGCATGCTGGGCTATTCCCGGGACGAGGTCATCGGCCGAAGCGTGGAAATGTTATATGTCGACCCGAACGAGCGGCGAAGCCTGCTCCGGCGGATGGAGCATTTCGACGGAGCGGTGACCAATTACGAGACCCGGCTGAGGCACAAAAACGGCAACAATGTCGACATCAGCCTGACCATCAGCTACCTGACGGACAACCAGGGCAAGGTCGTGGGCACGGTGGGCATCAGCAAGGACATCACCGCCCGCAAGAAGGCGGAAGCCGAACTCCAGGCCACCAAGGACTACCTGAACGCGATCATGGAAAACACCACGGACATGATCATCACCACGGACCTGGACAAGCGGATCGTCTCCTTCAACCGGGGCGCCGAAAAAATGCTGGGTTACCCGCGCGACTCGGTCATCGGGGTGCCTATCGAGGATTTGTACGTCGATCCCGGGGAGCGCCAGATGCTGGCCCGCTACCTGGACGAGGAGGAGCAGTCGGTCAATTATGAAACCCAGTTGGTGGGCCGGGACGGACGGGTCGTGGACATCGACCTGACGCTTTCCCACCTTTTCAACAAATGGGGCGAACGGATCGGCACGGTGGGCATCAGCAAGGACATCACGGAAAAAAAACGGGTCGAGGCCGAACTCGAGGAGAAAAAGGCCGAGTTGGAAGAGGCCCAGTTGTTGATCATGCACGCCGAAAAAATGGCTTCCCTGGGCAAGCTGGCCACGTCCGTGGCGCATGAAATCAACAATCCTCTGGGGGGCATTCTGCTTTTTTGCGAGATGATTCTCGAGGACCTGCCCGAAGAGGACGAAAACCGCTCCGACCTTCTCCAGATCAGGGAACAGACCCTGCGCTGCCGGGAAATCGTCAAGGGCCTGCTCGAATTCGGCCGCATGACCGGGACCCATTTCACGTTCATCGACCTGAACCGGACGGTCGAGCAGGGCATCGCCCTATTCGCCAACCAGGTGATATTTCAGAATATCGTGGTCAAGAGGGTTCTGGACCCCGATCTGCCGCAGATTCTGGGGGATTCCAGCCAGCTCAACCAGGTCTTCACCAACCTGATCACCAATGCGGTGGACGCGATGGACAGTCAGGGCGAACTGACCATACGGACCCGGGTGGACGAAGAGTCGGAAGAGGTTCTGATCGAGTTTTCCGATACGGGTCACGGCATCGATCCGGACGTGTTGCCCCGGTTGTTCGAACCGTTCTTCACCACCAAACCGGTGGGCCAGGGCCTGGGGCTCGGCCTGTCCAACAGCTACGCCATCGTCAAGCGGCATAACGGGCGGATCGAGGTGGAAAGCGAACTTGGCCGGGGCGCCTCGTTCACGATACACCTGCCCTTGGAAGCCTTGGAGGTTTCCGACGAGATATGAATCCGGCTGCGTCTTGTCAGGCCCAGGGCCCCTCGGCCGGGTCGGATCGAGCAGCCGGCTTCCCGGGATCGGCCCGTCGGCGGCAGGAACAGTCCTCCGCGCCGGGGTCGCGGGGTGGTGGTTTCATCCGGAATCCGGGGAAAGCGGAGGCTCGAAGTTGAACGCGTTGGAATCGGCCCGAATTCTCGTCGTGGACGACGAAAAGATCATTCGGGAGGGTTGCGCCCGGATTCTGCGCAAGGAGGGGCACGAGGTCAGTACGGCGGCCAACGGGCAGATCGCCCTGGACCTGATCCGGCAGAACCAGTATGACATTCTGCTCCTGGACATCAAGATGCCGGCCCTGGACGGTATGGCCTTGATGGAGATACTGAAGCAGGAGCAGTCCGGTCTGCTGATCGTGGTGATTACGGGCTATGCCTCCATCGAGACGGCGGTGGAAGCCATGAAGGCCGGAGCCTACGACTTCCTTCTCAAGCCGTTTTCACCCGACGCCCTTCGCATCGCGATCAACCGGGCCCTGGACCACCTCCGGCTGGCCTGGGAGATGGACCGGCTGCGCTGGGAGCAGGCCATGAGCCTGCGGGACATCGCCAATGAACAGAGTCGCCTCCTGACCATCATGAATTCCATGGCCTGCGGCATTCTGGTCACGGACAACGAGAAGCACCTTGTCCTCTTCAATCCCATGGCCCCCCACATGCTCGGGATCGACCCGACCGACATCGTCGGCTCCCCGCTGGCCGACGTCCTGCCCCAAACGGAACTGGTCGAAATGGTCGACGAGATATTCCGTTGCGAAGACCAGGGTCTGACGGCCCTCGAACAGGAGATCGAAATCAGTGAACACGTCTGGCTTAGAGCCCGGGCCGCTCCGGTCAGAAACCCCGAAGGACACATCCTGGGCGTGGTTACGGTCTTGCAGGACATCAGCCACATGAAGGAGATGGACCGCATGAAGTCCGAGTTCGTGACCATGGTCTCCCACGAACTCAAGGCCCCCCTGGCCGCGATCCAGCAGCAGATCGAGGTCCTGCTCGAAGGAATGGCCGGCGACCTGAACGACCGCCAGCGGCATTTCCTGGACCGGGCCCAGCATCGATCCCAGGGCCTGATCGATCTGATCAACGAACTACTGGACATCAGCCGAATCGAGTCCGGCCGGATCATCTCCCATCAGGAACCATTGGACCTGGTCCCTCTTATCGGCCAGGTCATCGAATTCATCCGGCCTCAGGCCGATTCCAAGGGGATGACCATCACCACGGACCTTCCGTCTTCCCTGCCCAGGGTTTCGGCCGACCCGCGCAACATGGACGAAGTCTTCATCAACCTGGTCAACAATTCCATCAAGTATTCGCCCGAAGGGTCTCGAATTCACGTGGCCGCAGACATAGCCGGCGATTATGTCCGCATTCAGGTCTCCGACAACGGATTCGGCATCCCCAAGGATGATATTCCGAAGATATTCGACAAGTTTTACCGGGTTAAGACAGACAAGACCCGACGCATCACCGGGACCGGACTGGGACTGCCCATCGTCAAGGGCATTATCGAGGCTCACCTGGGCTCCATTGTTGCCGAAAGCCAATACGGCCAGGGAACCACGTTCAAGATCGAACTGCCCATCCTGAAATCCGGACCGCAGGCCGCCGCCGGAGCCTGAATCAAAAAGAGAGAGTATCCAATATGATGCGACCTGTTTTCTGTTTCATAGACGATTCTGATTTCGAACTGGATGTTTTTGCCCGCCACGTCGTCCCCGTGGAACCGGGCCTCGATTTCGTCCTGGGTTCGACCTACGACGCGGTTCGCCGCCAACTGGGCGATGTGTATCCGGCCCTGTTTCTGCTGGACTTGTACGGTCAGGACCCCGACGTGGCCGATCCCCGCATTCCGTCCCAGGCCGACCTGGCCGGACAGGTTGCGGCCTTTCCCGCCCTGGCGGACGTTTACGACGGCCTGGACGGCTTCCCGGGCGACCGGATCAACGAGTTTCTCAAGCGCCTGTTCAATCTGGCCGATTCATGGCGCAGGCTATTTTACGGGGTTTCACGGGCCGTGGGCCAGAACATCCGTTACGGCCTGGACAACCTCGAAGCCGCCCGACGGGACTACCCGGCCGTGGCGGCCGTGGGCTACACTCGCAAATCCTTGTTCATGGACGCCATCGACGTCATGGATGCCGGGATCGACGGCCTGACTCAGAAGCCGGGCGGACAGGACGATAACTCGATTCGCGAGGCCACCGCGGCGGCCGCTCCCGGGCTGATTCGCGCCTGGGCCGACCTGGTCACCCAGAATTACACCGCCTACCTGCGAAATCTGGTCCTGCTGCTGGTTCGATCCGGACTGGAAGGGGAAGTCCAGCGGCTCAAGACGCCGGACCACCTGTCCGCCGCGGCCCGGGACGTACTCGGCCCCGGGGACGTCAGCTTCCTGCACACCGCCGCCGGATGGTGGGCCTACACGGGTCTGGAACCCAACCTGTAACCGGCCGCCCGTCAGTCCCCGTCGCCGAACCTGGCCCGGCCGCTCCAAGGCTTTTTCAAGCCGGGCACCAGCCCGCCCAGACGGGACATGGAATCCTGGAACTGGCGAAGCAGGTTCTGGGAATACACGTAGTTGACCATGAGGCTCAAGGACCGTTCGATGCCCATGGCCGACCAGTTGGCTCCGAAGTTTACGTAACCCGGAGACAAGACGGCGCCATTGGCCAGATGGAAATTCGCCACCGGGTCCAACGGCCGGCCGGCCCGATCCTTTTCTTCCGCCAAATATATGTAGCCCAGCTTGCCGATCGGCTTGGCCAAGGCACGGACCAGGGCCTTGTTTTCTGACCATTTCGAGTCCGAAAAAATCTCGAGTATCATGGGGGCCAGGCCCGGACGGTCCGTATGCCCCCTGGAGGCATATTCCTTTTCCAATTGTTCCCGGGCGTTCTTGTCGAACAACTTGCCCAGGTCCTTCTGATCGGTCTTGAATCCCTTGGCGTCGCCCTCGAGTATCCGTTTCAGATAACGCCTCCAAAAGCCGGGCAAGGGGCTGAGCGTGCAAAAGGTCTTGATCGAAGGGGCCTCCTTCTTGAGGAAGTCCACGACCTGGAAGATGAGGACTTTGCCCAGGCCAAGACCGGCCAGGCCGTTCTGAGTGTTGTTGATGGAATAAAAAATGGCCGTATCCCGCTTGCCGCTGTCACCGGCGGCGTCGGCGTCGGATACGATGATGTCGTGTATGGAACGCACGATGCCCCGGGTCAGAGCCACTTCGATGAAGACCACGGGCTCCTCGGGCATGGCCCGATGGTATAGCGCGAAGCACCGCCGGTCCACCCCCAGGCGCTGGCCCATCTCCTCGATGCTGGTCATGGGATGGACCATGTCGTTGTTCTTGATCAGTTCGATCTGACGATAGGGAGAGTCCTGGGTGACCTCTTCCAGGACCAGGAAGCCCAAATGGAACCAGGACTCGAAAAGGGCCACCAGATCGTTGTCCAGCGGGCCCAAATGGGCCGCGCCCTCCCGCTGGGCGGCCAGCACGTCGGCCCGCAGGTCCAGGAGAAACTTCAGGCCGCCCCGCAGGCCGATATAGCGCTGAAACAGGCGCCGCCGGGGGGATTCGATCGCTGCCCGCACGGAGGTCAGGGCCTTGCGCCAGGCCGCCGGATCGTCCTTGGCGGCCATGACCTTTTCAAGCTCCGGCACCAGATCGGCCGGCCGGGAATCCAGCGTATCGATCAGCCGGCCGAAAAAGACCGGGACCTCCTCCGGGGGCAGGTCCTGATAGGCGTTCTTGATCTTTTCCAACAACTCAGGCTCCGGGGAGGACGATGTCGAGGCCTTCGAAGCCAGTTTGATCAGATCGTCCAGCCGCCGCGGTTCGACATCTCCAGAAACCTGTTCATTTCTCTTAGCCATCCAACCGTCTCCTTGCGCAATCCGTTTATTTCATGCCAGCCCCAGAGTCCCGGGCTTTGGTCTTATTTACCACAAACATACGGCTTTTCGCTCCACAATTCAACGCATGTCGTCCAGCCGGCCGCTCCCCCGCAAGGCTTCAGTGAATCGGGGCATGCAGTCTTCCCGAAGCCCACGCGGCCTTCGGTCGAAGGGCGACTCCGCCGCCGGTTCCTTTCATGCTGGCATGCTGAAGGCGGCAGCCGGAGCCCCGGCCGAAGACTGCGACAGGGCGGGCCCGCAAGGCCGCCAACCACTGAAAGGCCACGTTCCCCCCAAGAGTAACCGTTCACGGTGAGTTCAAGAGAGATGGTGGTTGCAGTCCTTGGAAGTAGGCTTGAACAGCTTCGAAAATGAAATTGAATACGGACCGGCTTTGGGCCACGCAGGTGGCAATGATCGTCCAGATTCGCTCGCACCACTGTCGGCCCCCTTCGCTTCGAGTGCCTTGAGTGATACGACGATCTATGACCACGAATCGGATGGCCTGTTCGGCCAGGTTGTTCGTGGGTTCGATATCCGGCGTGGTAATGAACCGGAAATAGG
>JAHJTB010000301.1 GCA_018830135.1 Pseudomonadota bacterium
GGCCTTGCCTTCGACCAGGGCCTTGACCGTGCCGTCAGGGAGCCTGAGGAGTTGGAGCACGGTGCCGACCGTGCCGATGCTCTGAATGTCCCGTTCCCGGGGATCATCGACCTTGGCGTCCTTCTGGGCGCAGAGGAAGATGCTTTTTTCCAGGTTCATGGCGTGTTCGAGGGCATTGATGGACTTTTCCCGGCCGACGAACAGGGGGACGACCATGTGCGGAAAGACGACAATGTCCCGCAACGGAAGCAAGGGCAGGTGAAAACGGTCTCCGTCCGGCCTGGAACCTGATTTTGAACGATTCAGATTAAAAAGCATAAAAAATTCCTATGTTTAAAGATTGACGACTCGGCAACCACGTCCCCGCCCCGGTGGTTGGTGGCCCTTTGATCGCGGTCTGCGGTGAACCGGCCGGCCCGCGGGCCGGCCGGTCGGGATGTGTCGGTCAGGCGGACTCGGCCTGCTTCTCGTACAGGAGGATCGGCTGCTCGTGGTTGAGAATGACTTCTTCGCTGATTACGACCTCACGGACATTGTCCATCGAAGGCAGTTCGTACATGATATCGAGCATGGAATTTTCCAGGATGGCCCGGAGACCGCGGGCGCCGGACTTGCGCTGCAAGGATTCCTTGGCCACGCTGACCAGGGCGCCTTCGGTGAACTTGAGGTTGACCTTTTCCATTTCAAACAGCTTCTGATACTGCTTGACCAGCGCGTTGCGCGGCTCTCTCAGGATGCGGACCAGGGCCTCCTCATCCAGTTCGTTCAGGGTGGCGACAACCGGGAGGCGGCCGACGAACTCGGGGATCAGACCGAACTTGATCAAGTCCTCGGGCTGGCAGAGGGACAGAATCTCGCCCAGGTTCTTCTCCTCGCTCCGGCGTCGGATTTCCGCTCCGAAACCCATGGTCTTGACACCCACCCGGGCCTTGATCAGGTTGTCCAGGCCAACGAACGCGCCGCCGCAGATGAAGAGGATGTTGGTCGTATCGACCTTGACGAACTCCTGCTGCGGGTGTTTCCGACCGCCCTTGGGCGGCACGGCGGCCATGGTCCCTTCGATGATTTTCAACAGAGCCTGCTGGACGCCTTCGCCCGATACGTCCCGAGTGATGGACGGGTTGTCGGACTTGCGGGCGATCTTGTCTATTTCGTCGATATAGACAATGCCCTTGCTGGCACGCTCGACGTCGTAATCCGCGGCCTGGAGCAGGTTGAGAATAATGTTTTCGACGTCTTCGCCCACGTAGCCGGCCTCGGTCAAAGTCGTGGCGTCCGCCATGGTGAAGGGCACGTTGAGTATCTTGGCCATGGTCTGGGCCAGGAGCGTCTTGCCCGAACCCGTCGGACCCACCAGCAGAATATTCGACTTTTGCAGCTCGACCCCTTCCAGGTCCAGGTGGGCTTCGATTCGCTTGTAGTGGTTGTGGACGGCGACGGACAAAATCTTCTTGGCCTGTTCCTGCCCGATGACGTACTCGTCGAGAATGCTCTTGATCTCCGCCGGCTTGGGAATGTGCAGCGCGGACTCGCTCTCTTCGCGCTCGTATTCCTCGGCGATGATATCGTTGCACAACTCGATGCATTCGTCACAGATATACACCGAGGGGCCGGCAATCAGCTTTTTGACTTCGTCCTGGCTCTTGCCGCAAAAAGAGCACAGAAGATCAGTGGATTTGCCGTCGCCTTTTTTGGTCATTATTTCCTCCGCTTACTCGGTCTTGACTTCTCGCTTGGATATGACGCGATCTATCAGACCATACTCTACCGCTGCTTCGGCCGACAGAAAATAGTCCCGATCCGTGTCCTGGGCTATCTTTTCCATCGACTGTCCGGTGTGCCGGACCAGAATTTCGTTGAGCCGCTCCCGGAGCTTCAGGATTTCACGGGCGTGGATGTCGATGTCCGATGCCTGGCCCTGAACCCCGCCCAGCGGCTGATGCATGTGGATGCGGGAGTTGGGCAGACTGAAGCGTTTGCCTTCAGCTCCGGCCGCCAGCAGTATCGTGCCCATGCTGGCCGCCTGGCCCATGCACAGCGTCGAAACGTCCGGTTTGATGTATCGCATCGTGTCGTAAATGGCCATCCCGGCCGTGACCACGCCACCCGGCGAGTTGATATAAAAATTGATGTCCTTGTCCGGGTCCTCGGACTCCAGAAACAGGAGCTGGGCCACGATCAGGTTGGCTACGTTGTCATCGATGGGCGTCCCCAAAAAGATGATGCGGTCCTTCAAGAGGCGGGAATAGATGTCAAAAGCCCGCTCGCCTCTGCTGCTCTGCTCAACGACAATAGGAACTAGTGTGCTCATCGGGTACTCTTTTCGTTCACTTCACTGTTAATGTCCAGAACCCCGGGCTCCTCGCCCCCTCACGAGCCGTTTGTTTCATCCGCTTCCGGCGTTTCGTCCGGCTGAGGTTCGACCTCTTCTATATTAGCACTCTGCAGGAGAAAGTTCAAGGTCTTTTCGGTCAGAATGCTGTCTCGAAGTTGATCCATCATATTGTTTTTATTGTATATTTGCCGAATCATCTCGGGCGGCTGTCCCGTTTCGCGGGCCATTTCCATGAGCCGGTCCTGGATGTCCTCCTCGGTGGTCTCCAGTTGGTGGTCTACAGAGATTTTTTCCAATATCAGAGAGGCCTTGACCCGTTTCGAGGCTTCGGGACGGTAGTCGTCGCGCATCTTGGTTTCGGACAGTCCCATGGATTCGGGGTTCAGGCCGGAGCGCTTGAGGTTGAAGCGGAAGTTGCCGATCATGCCTTCGATCTCCCGGGCGACCAGGCTTTCCGGCAGGGCGAAATCGACCAGTTCGAGGAGTTTGTCCACGAGCTGGTTTTTCACCTTGCCCTCGACCCGCCGTTTTTCGGTCTCGGTCAAATCCTGGCGCATCTGGTCTTTGAGCTGATCGAGGCTTTCCATCTGCTGTCCCAGGTCCTTGGCGAATTCGTCGTTGAGTTCCGGCAGGACTTTTTCCTTGATGTCCTTGACCTTGACCTCGAAACGGACCTTATGGCCGGCCAGCTTGGGGTTGTAGTGATCCTCGGGAAAATCGACCGTGATCTCTTTTTGTTCGTCTTTTTTCAGACCCTGCAGCTGGTCCTCGAACTCCGGGTTGAAGCGTCCCGAGCCGACCTCGACCTGGTAGTTGGGATTGGAGCCTCCCTCGACCGGCTCCTGGTCGATGAAAGCGGCGTACTCGATCACGGCCAGGTCGCCGGCGGCCAGGGGGCGGTCTTCTTCGACCGTGGTGCTGGTGGCATAGGCCTGGCGGAGTTCCTCGAGCTTTTTATCCACGTCTTCGTCCTGGAGGCTGACGCGTTCCCTGGTCAGATTCAGACCCTGGTATCCGGTGACTTCGAAATCCGGCACGACATCGAAGGAGAGGCTGAACCTGAAGGGCTCACCCGCTTTGAAACTCGAATCCTCGAGTTCGGCCTGGGAAACGGGGTTGGCCTTGACCTCGTTCAGGGCTTCGGGCAGGGTGTCGTTAATCAGTTTCTGGGTGACCTCTTGTTCGATTTGGGCGCCGAACATCCGCTTGATGATCCCCAGGGGCACCTTGCCCGGACGGAAACCCTTGATTCGGGCCTGTTTTCGGGCCAGTTGCAGGGCCTGGTCCAACTCGGCCTGAACGGTTTCGGCCGGCAGTTCGACATTCAGTTTTTTCCTGGCGGGTCCAAGGTCTTCAAGATGGCAGTTCATGGGTAACTCCGAATATTTAATTGGTGCGAGAGAGGGGACTCGAACCCCTACGGCTGATGGCCGCTGGCTCCTAAGGCCAGTGCGTCTACCAGTTCCGCCACTCTCGCTCGTCCGCCCGAATCCGGCGGCCCGACAACTGGCCTCGGCTGCTGGCCGACCGTCTCGATCGGGTCCGGTAGTGGTCCTGGCCGGCGATCGGACGCAAAATCCAGATCAATCGATCTCCTATATAAATTAACGTCGAATCTGTCAAGAAGATTACCAGGATATGTCGGCCGCCCCGTTCAGAGCGCTTTTTTCACCACGGCCGCCAGTCGACGTCCCTCCTCGAAGCCGGGGTTCAATTTCAGGGCCTGGGCCAGATATTTGGCCGCCGTTTTGGGCTCGCCTTTTTCCAGATAGGCTCGGGCGATGTTATAATACAGGTGTTCGTCGTCGCGGGCGATCTTGAGGGCCTTCATGTAATGGGAGATGGCCTGGTCGTGCAGCCCCAGCCGGCGGAGCTCGACGCCCAGTTCGTTGAAGATGTGCTTGTTTTCTTCCTCGAAAACCGCTTCGATCGAGGCCAGCTTTTCAAAGGTGGCCTTGGCCTTGTCCAGTTCGCCGGTGGCCAGGTAGACCTTGCCCACACCGAAGTTGGCCCGGACGTTTTCTTCGTCCAGCTTGAGGGCCTTGTTGTATTCGAATTCGGCGCTGAAATACTCCTTGCGCCGAAGATGGGCCTCGGCCTGGGCAATGCTCTTCTCGACTCTCGGATTGCCGGCGGTCTGCTTTTTCTTCAAATAATCGGGCTGGTATTTGAAGCGGCGCTCGAACTCCTCGATAGAGACCGTCTCCTTGAGGGCCAGGGGCTGGTCGTTCATGTCCAGCAACTGGACCTGGATCATGTCCTCGCCAACGGACGTGGCCTGGTAGAAATTTTCGATCGTTTGGCTTTTGGCCGTACCGCCCGTGCCGATATGGGCCGAAATACTCTCGAGATAAACGCCTTCCTTGATCATGGCCGCACCCGGAACTTCAAAATCTTGCCATAAATATAGTCATCCCGTCCAAAGATCGTCAATGTTTTTCGAGTCCTCGAACAATCGCTACCAGTAATTTGGGGCTGTTGGAATCCAAATATGCCTGTGTCGATTGGTTACGTCTCCGGCCGGAGGACCAGGAAGTAGAGGCGGCCGGGTTCCTTCATGTGTCCGGCCGCGGTCTCGGCCTCCGGGCCGTGGCCGAAAAAAAGGTCCAGCCGGCCGGGTCCCTGGATGGCCCCGCCAGTATCCTGAACCAGAACGAAACGGGAAAACGGTTTCCATCCGGATATTTCCTCGTTGCGGACTTCGGGCTTGCGGGACTCGATCCAGGCCAGGGCCCCCTTGGGGAACTTGCGATGGTCCAGGGCAACGGATCGATTCGGGGTCAGTGGGACGTTGATGTTGCCGACCGGGTCGCCCTCGAGGCGCTTGAAGAAGACGTAGCGTTCATTGTGGTCCATCAGGTCCGGGGCTTGATCGGGGTGGTCCCGCAGCCAGCCGCGGATGCCTTGCATGGACATGTTTTCCCGATCCAGGAGACCCCGTTTCATCATGTAGCGACCGAGGCTTTGATAGGGCCGGCCGTTATTGGCGGCGTACCCCAGTCGGACGACGTCACCCCCGGGAAGCCGGACGCGGCCGGAGCCTTGGATATGCAGGAAAAACAGTGCCGCCGGATCGTCCACCCACAACAACTCGAGACCTTGCCCGGCCAGAACCGATTGTCGGTCGATTTCGGCTCGGGTCGGATACGGGACGAGCCGAAGGCCATCGATGCGGCCGGCAATCCGGCGGCCGGACAGGTCGGGCTGGAAATCGCCCAGATCGACTTCGATCAGGTCACCGGGTCGGCCGTAGACCGGCCAGCGGTACCGGGAGTCGGGCTGGAGGGAACCATCGAGCAGGGGTTCGTAATATCCGGTCAACAGAACTTCGCCGCGTCCGTCCCGGCCGACGCTCTGATATAAAAGAAATTTTTCCTTGAGCGCCTTTTCAAGGGCCGGCCCCGGCCCCAGGGCCTGCCACAGGGATTCAAAGGTCTCGAGGGAGGCGGACAGATGGGCGGCGGAATAAGAGTCCGGACCGTAATGGAAAAGGCGGTCGGAGGCAAGGCGGGAAAGATAGGTTCGGGATTCCTGAACCGCCCGATGCAGGGAATCCGGGTCCAGGTCGTCGTTCATTTCGGGCCATTGGTCCGGATCGATCCGGACCATGAACTGACCGGGGGGCGGCGCTTGGGGAGGTGAAAGCCCGCAGCCGGCGAAAACCAGGCCCAGGAGGACCATGGTGACGCAAACGAATCGTTCGAGCATGTAAGGACCCCATGAAAAAGGTTGCTTTGACGATATGTTGCCGTACCGGTCGGCAAAGATCAACCCGGCTCCGGCCCGATCCGGCCCGGGGCCGGGAAAAGTATAGGCAACTGGTCGAAATATCGGTTAAATTATTTGAGTCATCGTTAAAATTATGTTACGATGTCCTCGTTATGTAACAGCGTTAGGGGCTGCCTGCTGGTCCGGTTCAATTGGGCAAGGAGGGCCGTGTTTGAAAAAAACGTTTGATCCCAAGCGAATCGAGGCCATATTCACCCTGGTTTCATCGGTTCGAGAAAACGTCAGGCAGGGCGCCCTGAACGCGGCCATGGCCAATATGGTCAAGGGTCTGACCTTGTATCTCGGAACCCCGATGCTGAAAAAGGAACGTGAAATCCTGGAGGAGGATTTTTTCGATCTTCTCCAAAAGACATCCAATCATCCCAGCTTTGCAAGCAAGTACGGGCCGGTGAGCTTCCGGAAGGGCGAACATGAAATGAACATGGATTTCATGAAACAGCTCATCGAGTTCGGAAGCGAAAGTTTTCAGGAAAAAATCCAGCAGGGCCAGGAACTGCTCGAGGCGGACCGGATCGAGGAGGCCCGAAAAATTTTCAATGACGTGCTCGACGATCCGGACGCCGAAATCCGACATTATCTGGCCATCGGCGATTCATTTCTCAAGAAGCAGTTGTGGAAGGACGCCCAGGACGTCTTTCGCCGGGCCATTGAGAAGGACCCGGATTCCCTGCACGTCATGAATCGCATGGCCATTTCCCTGCGCAAGGACCAGAAGTTCCAGGAAGCCCTGTCCATCTACAAAAAGGCCGTCATGCTTTCCCCGAGAGACGAGGGCCTGTATTACAACGTCGCCCGCCTTTTTCTAGACTGGGGCAAGCCCAAGAATGCCGGCCAGATGCTTCAGAAGGCCCTGGCCATCAATCCCAGGTTCCAGCCGGCGGCCAAGCTGCTCAATGACGTTCAGGAGTCCATGCTAGGCATCAATCAGGAAGAAGGGGTCTGAATTCAGCCCGCCGACCGGCCCGGCCGTGCCGCCCCCGCGATTCAACGAGGAATATAAATGAATTGGCCAGGACTGCTTAAGACAGCCCGAGGAGAGGAACCGGCCGATCTCGTCCTGAAGGGCGGTCGGATCGTCAATGTATTTACCGGCGAGATCGAACGAGCCGATCTGGCCGTCAGGGACGGCCTGATCGCCGGGCTGGGCCGGTACGGGGGACGGGTGGAGATCGACGTGTCAGGGGCCTGGCTGGCGCCCGGTTTCATGGACCCGCATCTGCATCTGGAAAGCACCATGCTCACCCCGCCCAGACTGGCGGAAGTCCTGGCTGCCCGGGGCACCACCACCGTGGTCGCCGATCCCCACGAGATCGCCAACGTGCTCGGCCTGGACGGCATCCGATACCTTATCGAAGCCAGCGCCGGACTGCCGGTGGACTTTTTTTTCATGGCCCCCTCCTGCGTGCCGGCCACCCACATGGAGACATCCGGCGCGGTACTGGGCGCGGATGATCTGGCGACGCTGCTGGACGAGCCCCGGGTCCTGGGTCTGGCCGAGGTCATGAATTTTCCCGGCGTGATCAATGGGCTGCCCGACGTGCTGGACAAACTGGCGCGTTTTGCCGGACGGCCGCTGGACGGCCACGCCCCGCTGTTGTCGGGCCGGGATTTGTGCGCCTACGTCTCCCCGGGCATACGGACCGAACACGAATGCACCCGATTGGAAGAGGCCCGGGAGAAGCTGGCCCGGGGCATGCGCATCTTCATCAGGGAAGGCAGCCAGGCCAAAAACATGGAAGAACTCCTGCCGCTGGTCAATGGCCACAACATGCGCCGGATGGCCTTTTGCACGGATGATCGGCATCCGGACGACCTGCTGGCCAAGGGCCATCTCGACCATATCCTGCGCCGGGCCGTGTCCCTGGGGCTGCCAGCGGTCTCGGCCCTGACCATGAGCACGCTCAACGTGGCCGAAGCCTTCGGGCTTCGCGGGCATGGCGCCCTGGCTCCAGGCTATCAGGCCGACGTGGTGGTACTGGGTTCACTGGAGGATTTCGAAATTCTGCGTGTGTTCAAGCGAGGCAGGGAGGTGGCGGCCGAGGGGCGGATTCTGGCACCCTGCCGGTCCGTATCCATCCCGGACTGGGCCTCGCCCATGCGGATTGCGGGTCTGGATACGGGCCGGTTCGAACTGTCGGCGGCCGGTCCCCGGGTGCGGGTGATCGAATTGATCGAAGGACAGATTCTGACCGGCAGCCTCGAGGTGGAAGCCCCTCAGGCCGGCGGGAAGCTACGGGCCGATCCTGAGCGCGATCTGGCCCGTCTGGTGGTGGTCGAACGACACCAGGGTAAAGGCAACATCGGGCACGGGCTGGTCAAGGGCTTCGGATTGCGCCAGGGCGCCCTGGCCTCGTCCGTGGCCCATGACTCCCATAACGTCATCTGCGCCGGGATTGAACCGGAGGACATGTGTCTGGCCGTCGAGTCCGTGGCCCGCATGGGCGGAGGACTGGCCGTGACGGCCGGCGGCCGGGTCCTGGCCGAACTGCCGCTGCCCCTGGCCGGGCTGATGTCGCCCGGCGCGGCGGCCGAGGTCTCCTCGGCCTATCAGCGGGTGAAAAATGCCACCCGGGAGACCGGCTGCCGCCAGAACGACCCGTTCATGGTGCTTTCCTTCCTGGCGCTGCCGGTCATTCCCAGCCTGAAGCTGACGGACAAGGGCCTGGTGGACGTGAACCGCTTCGAGTTCGTGCCTTTGTTCCTGTAACTGGGGGCCGTTTCTGGTTTCCATATCATGAGGTTTTTCAATTATCGCAGAACCGAGGATGCTCCCCCGCCTGGGATTGGGATGGTTTATCTATATAACCTATTGTATTAAAAATACTTTTTAAACTTGATGCTTGACTTTCACCCGGATGTGCTCTATGATGATTATCCTTAAATAAGTGTTAAAACCCATGATTCGACAACTGAATGGAAGTTGACGGATTCGAGTATGTTACTTGACGATAAGGAATCACGGTATATGCTTGATTGCCATCGTTGGGACAAAACCCTGATCTCTTGCCGGTATTTTTGCGGACTGATTCAAGCCGAGTCATGCAATATGGAACGGACGGAAGAATCTGTTCTTGAAACGGAATATCAATCCATTGTACAGTTCATCAGCGACCATCAATGGGACCATCGTGACATTATGGATCGAGTGGCCCTGGAAGCGGATATATTACTTGGCGGGAATTGGGCAAACAGCTTTGATACTCGATGAAATCGATTTACGTTTATTCAAGAAAAACCGATAAAGAAGGACCGGTCGCCACCATCCATTGTCAAGGTCGTTGCGGTTTTTTAGACTTAAGCCCATCGCTGGTTCGGGCGTGTGTTTCCGAACATATGTCAGTTGAGGTATTTGGAAAATACTAAGATACCATTTAGAGCGTTTTCATCTTTTGTATAGGGAGGGCAAAAGTATGAAGAAATAGAATAAATGGGGTTAAGTTTGCTGTAAAGAAAAATTAAACCTGGTACAGTGGTGGGATATAATCATTCAATAAAATAAGTATGTTAGTGTTTTCAGTGTCTCTGATTTCATGAAAAGGTCGAGTATGAAAACCATTCGAGGAAAAATTATTGTATTTTTTGCATTGTGCTTGGCTTTTGCCGGCGTACTTGCCCTGATGTATTATCAGGGCGCTTCTACACTTAGGGAAAAAATATATGCAATTGAGCGTTTTGACGATCTGCTCAATGATGTACTTGAATTACGACGTTATGAAAAAAATATCATCTTTTATCATGATCCATCCAGCCTTAAGGAAGCAATAGTATATCTGCAAAAGATCGATAACGATTTCGATAATCTGAAAGAGGGAATTGTACCCATTGTTGGAACTGTCGAATACGAGAAATTTAAGCGCAATCTAGAAAAATACAAACAGACATTTGATATAATCACTGCGGCAAAGGGAACCGGCGCCACCCAGGATCAGGAGGAAGACCTTAGGGCTAAGGGGAAAAGCCTGGTGGATTTTTCCATACTTCTGATCCAGAAGAAACGCCATAGAATCGACCAAACCCTTAAACGCGTTTTGATTATTCCATTTGCCAGCCTCGGATTCCTGATCGTACTGGTTTTTGTCATCTCCTATTTTATCATCACCGGAATACTCAAACCGCTGCAGGTATTGGAAAGCGCCACGGAGCAAGTTGCTCGGGAATCATTCATACCGATTCCATACGGAAAGGGCAAACAGGATGAAATAACCCGCCTTATCGCTTCATTTAATAAAATGGTGGCCGAACTTGACTCGCGCCAGGAACAATTGGTGCAGTCTCGCAAATTGGCATCCATCGGCACTTTTACCTCGGGTATTGCTCACGAGCTGAATAATCCACTTAACAATATATCCATAACCGCTGAAGCCATGATGCTAAGAAACGGGGAAAATTGGCCCGAAGATATTGTTGAAATGATCGACGACATCATGACTCAGGCGGACCGGGCCAGCCAAGTGGTAAAGAATCTCCTGGAATTTTCACGGACCGAACGGCCCTCGCTCAAGAATCTGGATATCCGAGCGGTTCTTGACCGCACACTGAGCTTTATCAAGAACCAGCTGGTTGTCGCCAACGTTCGGATTGAACAGGCGTTCGCCCCGGATCTTCCAGAGATTCGCGGAAAACAGCAGGACCTGCAACAGGCCTTCGTCAATATTCTGCTCAACGCCATCCAGGCCATGCCGGATGGTGGAACCATCACCATTCGGGCCGACCAGGGCCCGGAGGGCTATCTCCGGATTGACATGTCGGATACAGGTACAGGTATCAAGGCCGGAGCCCTGGAGCATATTTTTGACCCTTTCTACACCACCAAGGCCTCCAGTCAAGGGACGGGGCTCGGCCTTTCGATCGTTTACAGCATCATCCGGACTCACGGTGGATACATCGAGGCCAAGAGCGCAGTGGGCCAAGGCACGACGTTTTCCATCTATCTTCCCATAACTACCGGAAAAGAAGATAATAAAGATGAAGTTCAGAATAGCGGTGGTTGATGACGAAAGCACGGTCTGCGTACGTTTGAAAGACGTGCTGGACGGCGAAGGATACATGACGGAAACCTTTCAGACCGGCGAATCGTTCTGGGCGCGGATGAATAGCTTTCCCTTTAATATCATTTTTCTCGATCTTGCCCTGCCTGACGCGGACGGCAAGGAAATCCTCATCCGGGTCAAGGAACGTTACGAAGACACGGAGGTGATCATCATCACCGGCCACGGCTCCATTGATTCGGCTATAGACGCCATCAAGAAAGGCGCTTACCATTACGTGGCCAAGCCCTTCAAGCTGGAGGAAATTCGTGTTCTGGCAGAAGGTGCCAGGGAAAAAATTCTATTGCGCCTGGAAAACCGCCGCCTGCGGGAGTCCGCAGGCGAACGCGAGTTCCCCAAAGGTTTTGTCGGGACGAGCGAGGCCATGCAGGAACTGTTCAGCACCGTAAAAAAGGTCGCTACAGTGGATTGCAACGTTCTTCTCCAGGGCGAAAGCGGCACCGGCAAGGAACTGGTGGCTAAATCCATTCATCGGCTGAGCCCACGCAAGGATTCACCATTCATCTCCTTCAATTGCGGCGGTTTTACCGAGGAACTGATCAGCAATGAGTTGTTCGGTCACGAAAAAGGGGCCTTCACCGGTGCCACGCTGACCAAAATCGGACTGCTTGAGTCGGCGGCCGGCGGCACGGTCTTTTTGGACGAAATCGGCGAAATGCCGTTATCGATGCAGGTCAAGCTTCTGCGGGTCCTTCAGGAAAAGCATATCCTGCGCGTAGGTGGTACGCGTCCGATCACTCTGGACATTCGTGTTATAGCGGCCAGCAACAAGGACATCAAGAAAGCTTGCCTGGAAGGCGCCTTTCGCGAGGACCTGTTTTATCGCCTCAACGTCGTGACCCTGCAGCTTCCACGATTGAGTCAGAGGAAATCGGATATCCCCTTGCTTATCGCCGCCTTCATCCAAAAATACAGCCGGGCATTCGGCAAAAAGGTCAAGCGTATCTCACCGTCGGCCCTGGATATCCTCATGCACTATAACTTCCCCGGCAACGTGCGCGAGTTGGAAAACATTATCCAACGCGCCATCGCTCTGACCGAAGGCGAGGTCATCGGCGACGAGATGCTGCCCGACGATCTGCAGAAGCTGGAGATCAGTATGATTGACGGCAACGGACTACAGACGCTGGAAGAGGTCGAGCGGCAACACATCGCAGTGGTTCTGAAGAAGACCGGCGGCAATAAAAACCTGGCCAGTAAAATCCTGAACCTCCCCCGCACGACCTTGTGGCGGAAAATCAGGCAGCACCAGATTCGGGAAGACAAATAAGCCCGGCCCCCCCCCCCGATTCCTTTCTTGTTTCAATTTGAAACTATATTAGGTGCGGTCGCGTTTTCATCGCTCTGCATTTGCTAGACATTTCCCTATCAAGGCGCTATCTGTTTCATATTGGAACTGAACAGCCGCCTAGTCCCCCAGTACTATCACAACATATTGTTATTATAAATATTTTATTATGGCATAGGCCTTGCTGTCCTCGTTTTTGAAAGGATATCGCTATGGAAAGAATCCTCGTGGTCATGAAACCGGCAAATACCAATTTCCTTGCGGGTATCCACGCTCTGAATCTGGCCAAACGGATCAGTGCCAAGGTTTTCTTTCTTCTGATCTTTCCATATCCACCCAGGCAATCGGGGCCGCATACTGAAGGCCAGGATGAGGCGACCCTGAAAAGGGGGGTCGAGGGGCTGATCGATGAAGCGCGGTCGGACGGCATAACGGTGGACTACTACACGGCCTACGGCAATTACGAGAGCGAGTTGGTGGGTTTTGTCCAAGAGAAAAAGGTGACGTTGCTGGTGGTCGAAAACGAGCCCGGGCAGGGCAACCATGCACAAAGGTCGAAGGAACTTCTGGACAAGCTGCACCACAGGATCAACTGCCGGATCGAAGTGGTCAACGAAAAACCAAACGCTCAGGAACGAAAGGACTAAATCGTGTGGCATCTATACCTGCCCATAGCCGGAAATAGTGTTAATGTAATTTTGGTTTTCATTATGGGCGGATTTGTCGGTTTGTTGTCGGGCATCTTCGGAGTCGGCGGCGGCTTCCTGATGACGCCCCTGCTCATCATGGTCGGCATTCCGCCCACCGTGGCCGCTGCCTCGGACTCGAATCAGATCGTCGGCGCCTCCACTTCAGGTACACTGGCCCACTATCGCCTGGGTAACGTGGATTTCAAGATGGGTATTATTTTGCTGGTTGGCGGGGTCTTGGGCGGCACGCTGGGCGTCCACCTCATCAAACTGCTCCGACACATGGGCAACGCAGATTTCCTGATCCAGATCACCTACGTCGTCATGCTCGGCTTCGTGGGCGGCTATATGTTCATCGAAAGCCTTCAGGGACTCAAGGGAGTCAAACCGGCGGCGGCCGTCCCCGCCAAGGAGCCCCGTTACTCCCGGTTGGTCAAGATGCTGCCCTGGGAGACAGAATTTGACAAATCAGGCATCAGACTGACCATTCTGATACCACTGTTTCTGGGCACCTTTGTGGGCGTCCTGGCTGCAATCATGGGAGTCGGCGGCGGATTCATCATGGTGCCGATCATGGTCTACCTGCTGCGTATGCCCATGCACGTGGTGGTCGGGACCAGCCTGTTTCAGATTCTTTTTACCTGCATCAATGTTACCATTATGCAGGCCAACACCAACCATACCGTGGATTTCGTTCTTGCGTTGATCCTGCTGACCGGTTCGACGCTCGGCGCACAGTTCGGCGTTAAGATCAGCCGGCGCCTCAAGGCCGATCAACTCAAGATCATCCTGGCGTCACTGGTCCTGCTCGTTATGGCCAAAATGCTGTTCGGGCTCCTGCATACACCCTCGGTCCTATTGACCTATGTCGGAGGGCATTAAAGTGATCAAGAAAACCTTCGCCATCCTGATACTCTGCCTGGCCGGTCTGGGAAGCCCCTCCTACACCGCTTATGCTTCAACGGAGGTAACCGTGACTGTTCAGCCCGACCGGATTCAGATGGGCGCCACATATAATGGCGAGCGAATCACGGTCACCGGCCAAATACCCGCCGATACGGATGCTTTGGTCCGGGTGATGGGCAAAGAAGAAAAATACAATCTCAAGCAGAAAGGACGAGCCCTGGGGGTGTTATGGATGAATCTCGGCTCCGTGGAGGTATCCAACGTCCCCAGCATTTTTCTCCTCTATCTTCCCGAATCAAACCAAAGCGAATCCACGTCAGGACCTGAGATGTGGTCAGCACTGAAAGTCGGTCTGGCCGGAGTACGTGAACAAGCGGATATTGTCGGACAACATGTTGACAAAGACATTCTTTTTAAAGAGTTCGTCAAGTTGAAAGAGGAGTCCGGGCAATATGCCGTTGTGGCGAATGGTGTTCATTATTCCCGAAATGATGGTAAAATGAGGTGGTTCAGCTCAACGATGGCACTGCCTGCGACTCTTCCCCAGGGGACCTATCGGGTCGAGATTTTTGCCATCAGAAAAGGGGACATTGCCGCATCCGCAGCCCGGCAAATCAAGGCCATGGAAGTCGGCATGCCGGCGTGGATTTCGGCGCTGGCGTTTAATCACGGCGCTTTGTACGGCGTGTTGTCGGTAATGATGGCGCTGATAGCCGGTCTGCTGACCGGGCTGCTTTTTCGCGGAGAAAAAGGAGCGCATTAAAACGGTTGCGGGATGGCGACGAAGCCGGCTCAGAACTCCGGGCCTGATCGATGAACCGTCGCGACCGGAACCTTGCAAAGCTGGGTCAATTTGGAACAATTATTCAAATGGATTTACAAGACTCTCCTTAAGCGTGACAACCGCCACGAAGGGGTGACCTTTGCCGAGCTGTTTCAAACTTTCCAGATGATTCTGCAGTTGAACAACAAAATATTGGAACTCATCGCAGACATGGGCTCCAAGCTGGGCGGGGACTATGTATTCGATCGGCAGTACGTATATTCTTCCTCCCGGCAAATGGGCACGCTGGTATATTCATTGATTTACAACTTCAAGACCCTGACCCCCAAAAAGTACCCGGACCTGGATCAGGTCTTCCGCGATATCAACCATGAGATCGAGGAAGAGCTGGCCGGTAGAATGGTGATCCCCCGGACCGAATACGTGGTCCCTTATGACATCGCCACCGGAGATATCGATGATGTGGTGGGAGGCAAGAACGCCCATCTGGCCGAAATACGCAATCGGCTGGGCCTGACCGTGCCCGAGGGTTTTGCCATCACCACGAGGGCTTTTCAGTTCTTTTTCGACCACAATGATTTCCGGTTTCGTTTGGCAGAAACGCTGGAGGCCTGGGAAGATAACACGATTTCTTCGGAGCAGGCGTCCCGGACGATCACGGACATGATCTCTTCCGGGACACCGGCGCCTGAATTCAGCCGGGCCATCGACAAGGCGTTAAAGCAACTCCAACGGAAAACGGACAGGCGTCGTCTATTCCTGGCCATACGGAGCAGCGCCATGGGAGAAGACAGCGAACATACTTTTGCCGGTCAGTATCTGAGTTATCTAAATGAGCCGCAACAAAACCTCATGCAATGTTACAAAGGAGTGCTCGCCAGCGCCTACTCGCCGTTCGCCTTCGAATACCGGCGCCAGAAGGGCATTACGGAGCATGAGGTGGCCATGGCCGTGGCCTGCCAGACGATGATCGATGCCAAGGTCAGCGGAGTGCTGTACTCCCTGGACCCGATGGACCCGGCCCGGGAAGTAATCGTCCTCTCGAGTGCCTGGGGCATTGGCGCGCCGATCGTGGAAGGAAAAACGGCCGCGGACCGCTTCATGATTTCCCGCGAATATCCCCACCGGATTCAAAGCCTGGACATTGTTCGCAAGGACCGGCGGTTCGTGGCCAAGGACGGCGGGGGATGTGAATTTCAGCGAGTTGATGAAGAGATGCAGACTCGCATGTCCCTGTCGGAAAATCAGATAAGCGAACTGTGCGAGACCGCGCTGGCCATCGAAAGATATTTCAAAGCTCCCCAGGACATCGAATGGGCCTACGATCAACAGGACCGTCTTTACATCCTCCAGGCCAGGCCTTTGAAGCTCGGCGACCAAATGGCGCGGGCGACCTGTAATCTGGCTACAGTCACCAGTCAGTATCCGGTCATCTTTTCCGGCAAGGGAATCATTGTCCAAACCGGCATCGCCACCGGCAAGGTTTTTATCGTCGAAAAGGACGACGACCTGAACCGGTTTCCCAATGGAGCGATCCTGGTCGCCAAGGAAACATCTCCCCGGTACGCCAAGGTCGCCCGCAAGGCCAGCGGTATCATCACCGAAGTAGGAAGCGCGACCGGGCATATGGCCACCATTGCGAGGGAATTCAGAATCCCGACGGTGGTGAACACGGAAGTGGCCACGCGGCTGCTCAAAGCGGGGCGGGAGATCACTTTGGATGCCCAGGAGAACGTGGTATACGACGGCCGAGTCAAGGAACTTTGCTATTTCGGATTCATGGAAGAGAGATTTGAAGAGTCTTATGAATACCGCCTTCTTCGGCGGGTGCTGAAAAGAATAACTCCGCTGACGCTGGTGGACCCGCACGCAAAAAACTTTACACCACAGGCCTGCAGGAGCTTTCATGACATCACCCGTTTTATCCACGAAAAAGCCGTCGAGGAACTGGCCAACATCAATTACCACCGTCGCCTGCGGGATGAGAAGCCCAGCAGAAGACTAAAACTGGATATCCCCCTGGACCTGACCATCATCGACATAAAGGATGGCCTAGTAGAGAATCATCATTCCAAGTCCCTAACCCGGGATCAAGTTCTGTCCATACCCATGGGCGCCTTTTTAAACGGACTGTGTTCACCGGGTATCTGGAGCCGGGAACCCATGTCCGTTGATTTTCAAAGCTTCATGTCCAGCCTGACCCGGACCTTCTCTTCAAACCACGTCAACCCGCAGTACACGGGCCAGAATCTGGCGGTCATCTCCAAGGAATACGCCAATATCAACTTACGGCTCGGCTATCACTTCAATATGATCGACGCCTATATCAGTGAGCAAATCAATGACAACTACGCCTATTTTCGTTTTCTGGGCGGAGTCACGGATTCCACGCGCCGATCCCGCCGGGCCAGGTTTATTTACGACATCCTGGCCCAGTGCGATTTCAGCGTCGACCTGCGCGACGATCTGGTCGTCGGGCGGATAAAGAAACTGGACCTGACGAAGATGAAGAAGAAAGTGTATATACTTGGTCAGTTGGTCGGCTTCACTCGCCAGTTGGACGTCATGATGACCAACGATGATCAGATCGGCAAGTTTGCCGAGGAGTTTTCGGGATTAATAGCCACGGATGAACTCATGAACGGCTTGGGGAGGTAGAAACCATGATTGATGAAGCCAAGACGACCATCCTGATTCTCGACGATGAGCCGATCGTTCTCAAGAGATTGGGGCCTGCGCTTGAAAAGGCGGGGTATACGGTTGAGATGTTTTCACGCAGCGCGGACGCGTTCAAGCGGGTCGAGGAGGCCACCTTCGATATCGTAATCACGGACCTCAAGATGGAGGGCCTCGACGGCATGCAGTTTCTGACCCACGTCAAAGAACGTTGGCCGGGAACGGAAGTGATTGTCATCACCGGGTTTGCCACCATGGACACGGCCAAGGAGTCTTTTCAGAAAGGGGTATTTAACTTTCTGGCCAAGCCTTTCAAGCTGGGAGAGATTCTGGAGACCGTGAAAAAGGCGGAAAAAAAAATCCGTCAGGACAGTGCAGCCTGAAGCCGTTTTGCCATTCAGCGGGAGGCTATCAACTGCGGCGTCAGAACTCATGACGAAGGAGGACATTAGGCATGATCAATGCGCTGGTTTCTTTAAACGCCGACCTGGCGTCGAGTATCGCTTTCAGATATTCCTGCCTTCTGACGGGTGTTGCCGATATTCGTCTTCAACCCATTCATGTGGAACAAGTGGACAAGAACGGCTATCCACCGGGCAGCGGCTGGGTGCGCAGTACCTGGGAAAAAGGACTCCTCCATACGGCCACGGAAGAAATATCGCAGTTGCTGTATGCCGAAAGGTCGAGCTGCCCGCCGCTGGACACCACGATTGTGCGTATCGGTGACCGCGAGGAGGAACTGCTCAAGGAGCTTGAAGAACACGCCTATGAAATTCTTCTGGAAGGAGTCTTGAATTCCTTTGATTCGCGGTTGTTCAAGCAGAAGGTCCACTCCAAACTTTTCAAAGAGGCGCCTTGCCCGATCATTCTGGTCAAGAATCTGGTCAACCCCGACCGGATGGCCCTGTTGCTGGGAGACCCCAAGGACGTCAAGCCGCTGGTCTCATGCTTCCTCAGACTGTTCGGCAAGTCCAGAGTGACAGTCGATCTGGTCTATTACATCGTCAAAAAGACCGGTCAGCCGGAATTCAGAAAAAAGGCGGCCGATTCGGCCGGACCCGACTGGGAGAAGGCGGTTCGAGTCATCGACGAGGCCAAGGTTCTGCTGGCGGAAGACGGATGGACGCCGGAAGAGAGCTGGATTATCCAGGACAGCATCAAAAGGATCGGCGACATGATGGGCGAGTACGGCCTGGTCGGAGCCTATACGCCCCGCAGCACATCCAGGAAACAGCAGATCATGGATTTGCTGAGCCGTGTTCCATCCGCAACGCTGTCCTGTAAGTGGTAAAGGAAGGTTGTCATGCAGATACTTGTTGCCGTGGATCATAATCCGTATAGTTCCCATGCGGTTGACGAAGTGGCCAAGCTTGCGGCGAACACCTGGGCCAACGTCAGTCTTTTGGGAGTGGAGCCTCGAAACACAATCAACGGCCCGAGTCTTGCCGCGTCGGACGGCCTCGGGCCTGAGACGCTTTTTTCCCTACGCGATCTTTTCCTCTCTCATTTCAACCGGGAAACAAGCCCCTATACGCCGGCGGAACCGGGCCAGGCGCTGACCGAGGTCAGGAAGGGAATCTATGAAGCCTCAACCGCTCCCGGTCACACCCAGAAGAAGCTGGTCCTACGGCTGCGCTCAGGAAGTCCCGTAAAGGAGGTACTATCCGAAGCCAAGGAAGAGGAAAGCGATCTGATCGTCCTGGGCTGTGATAACTCCAGCGGATGCGGCTGGAAAAACGATTCAGGGATGCCTCGCAAGGTGGCCAGTGACGCGCCCTGTTCCGTGTTGATCGTTAAGAAGAGAAAAGATGTCAAACGAATCATGTGCTGTCTGGATCACGACCGGGTCAGCCAGGCCTCTTTGGAAATGATCAACCAACTTGTCACGCTCCACGAAGCCCAGTTGACCATTGTCGGCCTGTCCGGCGGCGCCAGCCTCAAAGAAGAAGTTGAAAGCAAGATGGCCAACATCCTACGGTACTATCACAGCCGCGGGATTGAGCCCTGGATCGAACAGGTGGAAGCCGCCTCTCTGAACTCGTATATTGCCGAGGAGTCCCGCTGGGGGCTCATGGCCTTATGGATGGGCAAGCAATCTATTATCGAAAAGGCGCTTCCGCGCGGTAAGGTCGACAAACTGATCAAAGGCGGCGATGCCTCGGTGCTGATCCTGCGATAAAGGCCAAGAAAGGCATCCGTCAAAAAAGAAAATGCGCCCCGAAGACCTGATCATTCCCTCTTCTCCGGCCGATCTGGAGTCCGCCGATCATGCCTTGACGCAAAGGCCGCGGTCAAGTATCCGCCTGCGGTTGACCATGTTGATATTGGCGATCATTGTGCTGATCATCACCCTAACCGTATCGGCCATGGTTCTCCTTTCCAACCTGGGCGTCAAGCAGTTGTTCATTGAAAAGGCCGACAATTATACTTTTGAGATACAGCAGGCCCGGCGGTTCGAAAAGAATTTCCTGCTTTATGGAACCGGACTCTCTGAGGCGCTTTCCTACGCCGGTAACGCCCGGGATGTGCTCGCCGTCGCGCGGGATGACTTTTGCAGCATCATCGGAGAGAAGGCTTTCAACCGTATGGCCGACAATCTGAACCAGTATTACGGCGTGCTGGAAGACCTGAGCCGTCTGGACCGCATGGTGGGCGGCGATACCGTCGACCTGCGGGAGGCCTTTCAATCCAGATTGCGGCGATTCGGTTCGGAGTTGGTCGCGGACGCCGCCAACACCGTGAATAAGGAGCGCTTGAGTTTTCACCGCTGGCTGCACTCGGCCAAAATCATCGCCGGCGTTACGCTGGCGCTCGTCCTTATCTTTAATGCCTATATCGTTACTTTTATCGCACGGCAGATATTTGTGCCCTTCAAACGTATTGAGGGTTATGTAGGCCGAATCGCCGCCGGCGATTATTCGCCGATCACCCCGGCCAAAAAATTCCAGGATGAGTTCACGGACCTGGCCATAACCATGAACCGGATGTTGAAAGAGATACAGGATCGGGGCAACCAGCTGGTGGAATCCCGTAAAATGGCGGCCATCGGCACCCTCACCGCCGGCATCGCCCATGAAATCAACAATCCCTTGAACAACATTGGACTGACTACGGAAGCATTGATCCTGGAATTCAATGAATTGACCTATGAAGAAAAGATCGACATGCTCCAGGACATTTCTGCCCAGGTGGAGCGGGCCGGCGCCTCGGTCGCCAATCTCCTGGACTTCACCCGGCGCGACCAAAGTGCATTCACTGCCATTAAAATACAGGATGTGCTCAGATCAACCGCCGCTTTGCTGAGCAACGAATGGCTGCTTAATAACATCACCCTGAAAATGACCGCACCGGAAGACCTGCCGGAGGTCAACGGGCACTATCAGAACCTGCAGCAAGTCTTTCTCAACCTCTTCCTGAACGCCAAGGAAGCGATGCCTGATGGAGGTGAATTGACGGTCGGAAGCCGCCTCCAGGCTGATTACGTGCGCATTGACATCAGCGACACCGGGAGCGGCATCCCGGAAGAAAACCTGGTCCGGATTTTCGACCCCTTTTTCACCACCAAGGAAGTGGGCAAGGGCACCGGACTGGGATTGTCCGTCAGCTTCGGGATCATAGAAAAGCATCATGGGTCCATCCAAGTAAAGAGCGAGATTGGCCAGGGTTCCACATTTACGGTTCTTCTGCCTCGCGGCAGGAATTAGCCCGCTTTTCGACTTCGACGTATCCAGTGATATACCCGCGGCCAGAAACCGGTCCAACTTCGCGTTTCGCTATGTATTTCGACGCCTCCTTGCGAGCCCAACTGATAAATTCGGGTAAATGGGGTGATGTTCCTGCGATCGTCATTGCGATTACCGGTGCTTCGGCTTATCCGCCTGTAATTGGAGAGCGACGGATTTTGCCAATGGGTCAGGTGTTGTACGAACCAGACTTGTCCGCCCATGGCCATCGAGCTGAATCCAACGCGCGAGACCGGCCCCGCCGGATTGCCCAAAATCGACGATATGTTGAGGACGAAAATCTTCGAAGCGAGCGTTGCAGCAAGGATTTCCCGGCCGCAGCAGGAAGCGGGTGAGAAATCCGACTAATATCAATCGATGGTCTTGCGCATTCGGCGTACGGCCAGGGACATGCTGGTCAGGCTGATGGCCAGGAGGGCCAGAATCTGCGGCCACAGGACATCCAGCCCCACGCCTTTGAGGAAGATTCCCCGGATGACGACCAGGAAGTAACGCAGGGGATTGACGTAGGTCACGTACTGCACGATCCGGGGCATGTTGTCGATGGGAAAGATGAAGCCCGAGAGCAGAATGATTGGGAAAACAATAAAGAAGGTGGTGATCAGGGCCTGCTGCTGGGTCCGGCTGATGGTCGAGATGAACAGGCCCAGGCCGAGAAAGGACAGGAGGTATATCAGGAGCGAGCCGAAAAGAAGGCCCAGGCTGCCGCGCATGGGCACCCCGAACCAGAAGACGCCGGCCGTGGTCACCAGGGCCACCTGAAGGATGCCGATCAGGGCGAAGGGAATGGTTTTGCCCATTATGAATTCGACCGGCCGGATAGGCGTGACCATGATCTGTTCCATGGTCCCGATCTCCTTTTCTCGGACCACGGACATGGCCGTGAGATTGAGCGTGGAGACCATGATGACCAGGGCGATGATGCCGGGGACGTAAAAGTTGCGTGAAGACAGGGCGGTGTTGTACCAGATTCGGATCTGGGGAATGACGATGCCGCCCGAACCGGCCGGCAGGATGCGGGACATAGCCGGATTCTGATCGATCCGCTGCTGCAGGCGGGCGCGGTTGAAGCGCTCGATGATCTGGAGGGCGTAGCTCTGAACCAGGGAGGCCGTGTTGGAGTTGGTGCCGGCCACCACAACCTGAACGAGGGCCGTCCGGCCCCCGCCGACCCGTTCGGCCAGGTCGGACCCCATGTGCAGCACGGCGGCGACGGTTCCAGCGTCGATCAGGCGGGTCATTTGGCGGTCGCTGTCGGCGAAGGCCGTAATTTTAAAGTATCCGGAGGCGGAAAAGGCAAAGGCCAGTTCGCGGGAGATGGCGGAGTGGTCCTCGTCGTACAGGGCCAGGGGGATGTTTTTCAGGTCCAGATTGGCCGCGTACCCGAAGGCCATGAGCTGGAGCAGGGGCGGGAATATGATCAGGAACCGCAGCCTGGGGTCCCGGACGGCCTGGAGCAGTTCCTTGAACAGGATGGCCCGGATTCTGAGCAGCAGAAGGTTCATCAGATAATCCTCTTGCTGAAGCGCTTGCGGGCCAGGTTCAGGACCAGCAGGGCGTACAGGAGAAGGGCCAGGGTCTGGGGCCAGAGGTAGTCCAGGCCGACACCCCGCAGGAACAGGCCTTTGAGTATTTCGACAAAGTATCGGGCCGGGACGATCAGGGTGATGGCTTGGAGCACCCAGGGCATGTTCTCGATAGGGTAGATGAAGCCGGACAGGAGGAACGAGGGCAGAAAGACGGTGATCATGGCCAACTGGCTGGCCTGAGTCTGGCTCTTGGAGACCACGGACAGGAGCAGGCCCCAGGACAACGTCCCGATCTGGAAGATCAGCGCGGTGATGAGCAGTTCGAGATAGCTGCCTCGAAAGGGTACGCCGAATATGACGATGCCCGCGCAGACGACCATGGCCATGTCGATCAAGCCGACGCACAGGTAGGGGATCAGTTTGCCGACCATCAGTTCGCCGCTGGTCAGGGGTGTGGAGACGAGCTGTTCAAGGGTGCCCGTCTCCTTTTCCTTGGAAATGCTCAGGGCCGTCATCAGGCTGGACACGACCATCATGACCACCGCGGTCAGGCCGGGGATGATGAAGTTCTTGCTTTTTAGTTCCGGATTGAACCAGACCCGGATACGGGCCTCGATAGGCATGTCGGCGATCTTCATGCCGGCCCGTCTCAGACGGGCGCCTTGCAGGTCGATGTCGTACTCGGCTGCCACGGCCTTGAGATAGCCGATGGCGATCGAGGCGGTATTGGAGTCCGAGCCGTCGAAGATAGCCTGAATCGGGGCGCTACGGCCGGCCTTGACCCGGGCGGCGAACCCGCTGTCGATAACCAGACCCATGAGGGCCCGGCCGCTGTCCAGGGCCGCATCGATCTCCGAGGGCGCGTCCAGGTATTGCGAGACCCGGAAGTACCGGGAATCGGCGAGACGGTGAATGAGGTCCCGGGATGCCGGTGTGCGGTCCAGGTCGAGGACCACGGTGGGAATGCGGTCCACGTCCAGGCTGAGGGCGTAGCCGAAAAGGAAGATCATCATCAGGGGGATGAACAGGGCCCCGATCAGGCTGAGGGGGTCCCGGGTCATCTGGATGAATTCCTTGCGGGCCAGCGCCTTGACGCGACGGAGGCTCAAGTCTTTTCCTCCACCCGGCGCCCCACGAGCGCCACGAAAACGTCCTCGAGAGTCGGGTCGATCCGTTGGACCAGGCGGGGTTCCTGCCCGGCCGCCGTCAGGGCCGACTTCAGGTACTCCTCGTCCCGGAGGCCTTCGTTGAGCCTGACGTGCATGGTTCGTCCGAAGACGGCCGCCTCGAGGACTTCCGGCGCTCCGGTCAGGGCCTCGACGGCGGCCAGGACGTCGGAAACGTCCACTTCATAGATGTGGCCGGAAAGGCGTGTTTTCAGTTCCTCGGGGGATCCGAGGGCGATGAGCCGGCCCTGGTCGATCAGGGCGATCCGGTGGCAGTATTCGGCCTCTTCCATGTAATGAGTGGTGACGAAGACCGTGACATCCCGGTCCGAAAGGTCGTATATCAGGTCCCAGAAAGCGCGCCGCGTGGCCGGGTCCACGCCGGAGGTCGGCTCGTCGAGGAAGATGGTGGGCGGTTCGTGGAGCAGGGCGCAGCCCAGGGCCAGGCGCTGTTTGATGCCGCCGGGCAGCTCCGAGGTCATGGCCCGCCGCCGGTCCTGGAGTTGAATGAGGTCGAGCACATCATCCACACGCCGGGCCAGGGTCCGGGTGGACAGGCCGTAAATGGACCCGAAGAGCTTCAGGTTCTCCTCCACGCGCAGATCGTTGTACAGGGAGAAGCGTTGGGACATGTAACCGATCCGGGCCTTGATCGCCTCGGACTGGCTGACGATGTCCAGACCATGGACGCGGCCCTGGCCCGAGGTGGGCCGGATCAGTCCGCAGAGCATACGGATTGTCGTGGACTTGCCGGCGCCGTTGGGTCCGAGAAAGCCGAAAATTTCGCCCGGGGACACCTCCAGCGAGATGTGGTCCACGGCGGTGAAGTCGCCGAATCGTTTGACCACGTCTTTGAGATAAACGCCGGCTTCAGTCATCATCTTTCGGCCGAGGCCTCCTCCATGAGGGACAGATAGACGTCTTCCAGGTGGGCCTGGGCCGGGACCGGGGAACCGGCTTCGATGCCCGCCTCCCGCAGGGCCCGGGCCACCGTCTCCGGGTCCGTTCCTTCGGACAGAGAAAAATGCAGATCGGGTCCGAAGACGGCCGGCGAATGAACCCCGGCCGTTTTCCGCAGGACCTTGAGGGCCGCCCGCCGGTCAGTCACGGTCAGGCGGTAGAGGCGGCCCTTGAGCAGGGAGCGCATGGCCAGGGGTTCCATGACCAGCCGGGCCCGGCCCCGGTCGAACAGGGCGATCCGGTGGCAACGGTCGGCCTCGTCCAGATA
>JAHJTB010000302.1 GCA_018830135.1 Pseudomonadota bacterium
CGCATGACCGGCAGGTCCAACAGGTCGTCGCCCGCAAAGGCCGTTTGCTCGTGGGCCAAACCAAGCTGGGCGATCAGGTCTTCATAACATCGGTACTTGTCCTCGATGCCCTGATGGACGATCTCGATGCCCAGGTCCTTGGCCCGGACCTCGACGATCCGGCTCTGGCGGCCGGTGATCAGAGCGGCCTTCAGTCCGACGCGCTGCATCAGCTTGATTCCGAATCCGTCCCGAACATGAAAAAACTTGGATTCCAATCCATGATCGTCCATGACGATACGGCCGTCGGTCAATACCCCATCGACGTCGAGAATCAAAAGGCGGATCGGCAGGCACCGGGCCAGGTCCACGCTCAGGACTCCTGCTTGACGGGGCGGACGACCTGGTCGATCCGGGCGAGCATCTGAACCAGGTCGGTGAAGTCGTCCTGGCGGAGAGAGTTGGACCCGTCGCACCGGGCCTGCTCGGGCTGGGGGTGAACTTCCATGAAGACGCCGTCCACGCCGGCGGCCACGGCGGCTCGGGCCAAGGGGCCGATAAAACGCCGGTCTCCGGCCGAGGCGCCGGTCCCGCCTCCGGGAAGCTGGACGCTGTGGGTGGCGTCGAAAATGACCGGAAAACCGAAGCCGCGCATGATCGGCAGGGAGCGCATGTCCACGACCAGGTTGTTGTACCCGAATGATGCGCCTCGTTCGGTGATCAGAATCCGCTCGTTTCCGGCGGCGGTGATTTTTTCGATGACGTGGGCGATGTCGTAGGGTGAGAGGAACTGACCCTTCTTGACGTTGACGACCCGCCCGGTCCGGGCCACGGCCTGGATCAGGTCGGTCTGCCGGGAGAGAAAGGCGGGGATCTGAATGACGTCGAGCACTTCCGCCGCGGATTCGACTTCGGAGAGTTGATGCACATCGCTGAGCAACGGCACGGAAAGCAGGTCCTTGACGGCCCGGAGCAGGGCGAGGCCATCCTTCAGCCCGGGGCCGCGAAAGGAACGGATACTGGTCCGATTGGCCTTGTCGTAGGAGGCCTTGAAGACGTAGCCCAGGCCCAGGGCCCGGGTCTCGGCCTGGAGAAAGCGGGCCAGCGCGGCGGGCATGTCCTCGTTTTCAATGACGCACGGTCCGGCGACGATCAGGAGGGGGCTGTCGCCGCCGACGTGAATGTCTCCCAGGGTCAAACGGCGCGTCACGACGAGGCCGCCCCCCGGTCTTTCCCCTTTTTGTACTCCCAGGCGGCCCGGATGAAGGCCTTGAACAAGGGGTGCGGTTCCATGGGCCGGGACTTGAACTCGGGGTGAAACTGGCAGCCCAGGAACCAGGGGTGGTCCTCGAGTTCGACGATTTCCACCAACTGCCCGTCCGGGGAGACGCCGGAAAAGATCATGCCCTGGCCGGCCATGGACTCGCGGTACTGGTTGTTGAATTCGTACCGATGTCGGTGTCTTTCGAAAATCTCCTCCTGCTGGTAGGCCTCGAAGGCCCGGGTCCCGTTCAGGATGCGGCAGGGATAAGCGCCCAGACGCATGGTCCCGCCCAGGTCCGAGCCCTCGTCCCGGACCTCGACCCGTTTCGTCCGATAATCGAACCATTCCTTCATCAGGTAGATGACCGGGTGTGGGGTGTCCAGATCGTGTTCCGTGCTATGGGCCCCTTCGAGCCCGAGAACATTGCGGGCGTATTCAATGACGGCCATTTGCATCCCCAGGCAGATACCGAAATAGGGGACCTTTTTTTCTCTGGCATAGCGCACGGCGAGTATCTTGCCTTCCACGCCCCGGGAGCCGAAACCACCGGGAACCAGGGTGCCATCCAGTTCGGCGAGGTACTTTTCCGGCCCGTCCCGTTCGACGGCTTCGGCGTCCACGAAGACCAGATTGACCTTGGATTCTATAGGGATTCCGCCGTGAGACAAGGCCTCGTTGAGGCTCTTGTACGACTCCTGCAAATCCACGTACTTCCCGATGATGCCGATGGAAACCTCGTCCTTGGGGTTTTTGATGCGCTGGATCAGTTCCCGCCAGGCGTCCAGCCTCGGCGCCCGGGTCCAGATGTTGAGTTTTTCGACGATCCGCTCGTCCAGGCCTTCCCCATGGAAGTTCAGGGGCACCTCGTAGATGGTATCCACGTCGATGGCCGTGATCACATCAGCGGGTTCGACGTTGCAAAACAGGGAAATCTTTCGTTTCAGATCATCATCGAGCGGTTTTTCGGTTCGGCAGAGCAGGACGTCCGGCTGGATGCCTATGCCGCGCAAGGTGGCGACCGAGTGTTGGGTCGGCTTGGTCTTGATCTCGCCCGAGGCTCGGACGAACGGCACCAGGGTCACGTGGATGTAGATGACGCTCTGACGCCCCACGTCCAGTCGCAACTGGCGTATGGCTTCGAGAAAAGGCAGACTCTCGATATCACCGACGGTCCCGCCGATCTCGATGATGGCCACGTCCACGTCGTCGGCCACGGCCAGAATGTTTTGCTTGATCTCGTCGGTGATGTGAGGAATGACCTGAACGGTGCCCCCCAGATAGTCGCCCCTCCGTTCCTTGGTGATCACCGAATAGTAGATGCTGCCCGAGGTGAAGTTGTTTTTCTGGCCCAGCTTGGCATGGGTGTATCGCTCATAGTGGCCGAGGTCCAGGTCGGTTTCGGCCCCGTCGTCCGTGACAAAGACCTCCCCGTGCTGGAATGGGTTCATGGTTCCAGGGTCGACGTTGATGTATGGGTCCAGTTTTTGAAGCGTGACACTCAGACCGCGGCTTTCCAACAGCGCACCGATGGAGGCGGCGGCCAGTCCCTTGCCCAACGACGACAGGACCCCGCCGGTCACAATAATAAACTTGCTTTTCATGGGCGGTCTTACCTCCGGAAAAGACAACTGAAGGCGATTTGGCCAAAACTAACCAATGACCGACCGAATGTCAAGGCGCAAAGCCCGCTGTTCCAGCCAGTCGGCTCTTCCTATCCGGATCGTGAAACAGGCCGATCCGAGATGCCGGAGGGACATGTTTTTCCTTGAATCCGGGCCGGAGGTGGTGATAATCTGATCGGGTGACTGCAAGGCCGGTGTGTTTCCATGCAAGTTAAAATGATCATGACGTCCAAGGTAGTGACGATACCGGTGACGGCCCGGCTGGAGGATGCCAGGACCCTGATGCGGATCAACGACATCCGCCACCTCCCCGTGGTCAAAAACGGACGTCTGGTCGGTCTGGTCACCGATCGGGACCTCCGGGGCGCGCTTTTTCCGTCCATGATCGAAGACATCGGCATGACGGACCTGATGGTGGCCAACCCTAAAGCCGTGAAACCGGACATGTCCCTGGAAGAGGCGGCCCGGGTGGTATACAAATACAAGATCGGCTGTCTGCCGGTCGTCGACGACGAAAGCGTGGTGGTGGGCATCGTCACCACCTCGGACATGCTGGCCGCCTTCATCGAGGTCGTCGGGTTTTTATCATCCAGTTCGCGTCTGGACGTGGTCATGCCCCGCCGCAGGGGCGCGCTGGAAGAGGCCTGTCATATCATCGAGCAGAACGGCGGGCGCGTCATCGGGGTCAGTGTGAGCCAGGTTCAGGGCGATCAGCCCGCCCACCTGTTCCGCCTGGAGAAGACCGACCTGACGCCCATCATCAAGAATCTGACCCGCAAAGGCTACGAAATTCTGTCCAGCATGAGCTGATGGAGGGCGGGCGAGTCCGGACCGTCGACGAGGCGGGTTTGGAGTGGCGAGGTGTAAGAATGCCGGGGGAAAAAATGGAAAAAACCTATCGGGAAATCAACGAACGCATTAAAAAGGGCAAAGCCGTCGTTTTGACCGCCGAGGAGGTCATCGATCTGGTCAAAAAGAAGGGGCCGGCCCGAACCGCGCGGGAAGTCGACGTCGTGACCACGGGAACCTTTGCGCCCATGTGCTCCTCCGGGGCCTTCCTCAACTTCGGCCACACCAAACCGGCCATCAAGGCCTCCAAGGTCTGGATCAACGATGTTCCGGCCTACGCCGGCATCGCGGCCGTGGACGTCTACATCGGCGCGACCGAACCGCGTGACGGCGATCCGCTGAACAGCGTCTATCCGGGCCAGTTCAAATATGGCGGCGGACATGTCATTCAGGAACTGGTCGCCGGTAAAAAGGTCCGCCTCAGGGCCACGGCCCACGGCACGGACTGCTATCCGAACACCAAAGCGGAAAAGGCCTTCACCGTTCACGACATCCCCAATGCCGTACTTTGCAACCCGCGCAACGGGTACCAGAACTACAACTGCGCCGTCAATTCGACCAAGAAAATCATCTACACCTACATGGGGCCGCTCAAGCCCGGGTTCGCCAACGCCAACTACTGCAGCGCCGGCCAGTTGTCCCCCTTGTTCAACGACCCCTACTTCATGACCATCGGCGTGGGCACCCGCATCTTTCTGGGGGGCGCCCAGGGCTTCGTCGTTTGGAACGGCACCCAGCACAACCCCGACCCGCCTCGAGGAGACAACGGCGTCCCGATCAAGCCGGCCGGGACCCTGATGACATTGGGTGACCTCAAGCAGATGAATCCCCGCTTTCTCGTCGGCGCCTCCATGCTGGGGTACGGCTGCACGTTGAGCGTGGGCCTGGGCATACCCATTCCCATCCTCAACGAGGATATCGCGAGGTTCGTCGGCGTCAGCGACGAAGAGATATTCACCCAGGTCGTCGACTACGGCAAGGACTATCCCAAGGGAACCGGCAAGACGCTGGGGCAGGTCAGCTATGCGGAACTCAAGTCCGGGACCATGACCCTCCAGGACCGGGAGATTCCCACGGTCTCGATCTCATCGATCCAGATGGCCCGGGAGATCGCCTCGACCCTCAAGGAGTGGATCGAACGGGGTGAGTTCCTGCTGGGGGAACCGCAGGAACTTCTACCCGCCGTCGGAAGGTAGAACCTCGACACATGCATGATCTCGGGGGCGGGCCCTGGCCCGCCCCCTTTCTTTCTCCACCGGGGTCGATCTCCCGAAACCGGGGCGGGGAGACCTCCGGACCGGTCTTCAACCCTCCCGGGGCCAGACCTTTTTGAAGGCCGTCTTGGGCACGAAGCAGGAGGGGCATTCCTCCGGCGCCTCGTCACCGTAATGCATGTGGCCGCACATGCGGCACCGCCAGGCGGTCCGGCCGGCATCTTCGCCGCCCAGGTCCAGGTCCCAAAGCATGGGCATGTCTTCCAGGGGCGGCATGGCCGGCTGGTATCCGGCCAGGGCGTGGCCGGCCACGATCATGCGCTGGATTTCGCTGGTCCCCTCGTAAATGGTGAACAGCCGGGTATCCCGGAGAAGCTTTTCCACGGGGAAATTTTTCGTATACCCGTAACCGCCGAAGAGCTGAACCGCCTCGTTGACCACCTGCATGGCTGATTCGGTGGCGTAGAATTTGGCCATCGACGCGGTGATGGTCGGGTCCCGGCCGTTGTCCACCTCCCAGGCCGCCTTCCGCACCATCAGGCGGGAGGTCTCGACCTTCTGATACATTTCGGCGATCTTGAACTGCACGGCCTGGTAGTTGGCCAGCTTGGAACCGAACGTCCGGCGCCGCTTGACGTAATCGATGGCGAACTCCATGGCCGACCGGGCCGCGCCCACGGCAAAAGCCCCGATGGACGGACGGGTCCGACTGAAGGTCCTCATGGCCAGGAGGAATCCCTGTCCCGGGGGGGCGATGACGTTTTCCTTGGGCACCCGGACGTCCTTGAAGTTCAACCCGACCGTGTTCGAGCACCGCTGTCCCAGCTTGGGAATATGCTGTCCGGCCCGAACGCCGGGCCAGTTCCTTTCCACCAGAAAGGCACCGATGCCCGCGTGCTGGGCCTCCGGATTTACGGTGGCAAAAATGGTCATGTAATCGGCCAGGCCTCCGTTGGTGATCCAGTATTTCGAGCCGTTGAGGATGTAGTCCTCCCCGTCCTGGCGGGCCAGACAGTGGATGCCGGCCACGTCCGAACCCATGGTCGGCTCCGACGTGGCGAAACACATCAACTTGAACTCCCGGGCGATCCGGGTCAGGTATTTCTCCTTGAGCG
>JAHJTB010000303.1 GCA_018830135.1 Pseudomonadota bacterium
AACCAGCGCCGGCAAACCCGGCACGGCCGCTTCTTCAATGCGCTCTTCCTGCTCATCGCTTGCTCCGGGAGGTCTGAATGGAAAAGACTTTCCCGAAACTACCCGGATCGATGGGGCAGGAACAAAGGAAAAAGCCACGTCCTTTTTCCTGGAACGCTTATCGAAGAGTTTGGGTGGGTTCAATAACCGGAGAGCTTCATCACCACGGAAACGGACAGGTGGGTCCGATTACCGCCGATACATGGGTCCATCTCTGGCCGGGGGTAGCAATGTTGGGCGGTGACCAGCCTGTCCGTGGGGTCCCGATTGCCGTTGGTTCCTGGCATTTTTGACCTGGCGATCATCGACGAAGCCAGTCAGACAGATATTCCGTCGGCGATCCCCGTCTTGTTCCGATCTCGGCGAGCCGGAGTGGTGGGTGATCCGTTCCAATTGCGGCATACATCTGACTTGGCCCCAGCCAAGGAAACACTGCTCCGGACCCAAGCAGGCCTCATGGGATTGCGGACTTCTCGGTTTACGTATTCTGATAATTCCCTCTATGATCTGTTCGCGGCCAAGGATAAAGCCAACCCTATCCTACTCAGCGAGACTTTTAGAAGCGCCAACGAAATAGCCGGCTATTCCAACATCGCTTTCTACGAAGGTCGTCTGCGCGTGGCCACGGACATGAGCAAACTTAAAGCTCCACGGGGGAAAACGCCCGGTATTCACTGGACCGTAATCGAAGGTAAAGTCGAAAGCGGCGGCTCGCAGTCCTGCCATTGCCCCGAAGAGGCCGAGGAAGTGATTGAGCAGGTCAGAAAGTTGCTGCTCGATGATGACTTCCAGGGTTCCGTGGGAGTGGTTACGCCCTTCCGCCCCCAGGCCAATCGCATCCAGGACGCCCTGTTCGGTGGAAATATCCCACGGGATCGGATCGAAGAAACCAGGCTCCACGTGGATACATCTCATGGCTTTCAGGGCGACGAACGCGACGTGATGATCTTTTCCCTCTGCGCCGGACCAGGCATGCCTGTCGGCTCGCTCGGGTTTCTTCGAAAGGAAGCCCGTCTGTTCAACGTGGCCGTGAGTCGTGCGCGGGCCGTGGTCATAGTGGTCGGCAACCGCCCCTGGGCCCAAAAGTGCGGCATCAAGCATATCGAGCTGCTGGCCAGTGACCGCTCTCATGTAAGACGACGTACTATCAAGGGACCTTGGCACCCCCATGAATCACCCTATGAAAAAATTATGTTTGATGCCTTGGTTGAATCGGGATTGGCCCCCCTGCCCCAGCACCCCGTCAGCAGCCGCCGGCTGGATATGGCCCTGGTTCGGGAGGGCGATGCGGCGATCAAGATTGACGTCGAAGTGGACGGAGACTGCCATCGCAACCGGGATGGGACCCGTAAAGAGGACGATATCTGGCGGGATATACAGTTGCAGGCCCTGGGCTGGAAAGTGATGCGGTTCTGGACCTATCAGATTCGAGAGGGACTGGATGAATGCGTCGGTAAAATCATGGACGCTTGGAGGATGGCATGAGTTCTCTGGATGTAAAGTTCCCGCCTGTTATACTGCTTGTATCCATGGTTTTGGCGGTAGCCGTTTTGATTGTGCTTTCGGGTTGGAAGATTGTAAATCTTGAAGAGGAGAGGAGCCGCCTGAAAATCAAGGAAACCCAGCTGGACCAGGATAGCGCGTTGCTCGAGGCACGGAAGGAAAAGCATAAAGAACTTCTGGCCGAACTGCCGTCCCTGGAAAGCAGAAAGATGTCCTTCGAATCCTCTCTGGCTGAGCTTCAAGGCCAGGTAACCTCAAAGGAATCCCGCCTGAATGAATTGAAAAATCGGGTCAAGGAACAAGAGGATGCCATGGCTAAGGCCAAGGCTGAAAAAAAGGAAGCCGAAGAATCGGTTGCCTCTATCCGTAAAGAGTTTGCCTCTGTCCAAAGCAATATCCAGTCCGCCCGATCGGAACTGACAAATTTGCAAGGACAGGTTGCTGTTTCATCCGAGGAAAAAAGAAGCCTCGGAGCGCAGATCGGTCAACTCGATACACATAGAAAGTCCTTGCGGGCGAATGTCGATGAACTCGAGCGTCAAAAGGTTCAAAGCCATGCAGCTATTGAAGGTCTGAGAAAGGTTATCGCAAATTTGCAGCAGGATTTCACCCAAATGAGTAGTGATAAAAGCGCTCTTCAAGGAGCAACTCAACGTTTCCAGGAAATCGCCAATGACTTGAATGGGTCAAAAGGCAACCTCGATAAAGCGATCGATGATCTTAAAGAGCCATCTGAAAGGCTCAAGAATAGCGCAGGAGCCCTTGATACACAGGCCGTCAGTCTGGGAACGCTCAACCAGAATATGAACGCCTCATCCGAAAGTCTGAAGGCTTCAGCAGAGGCATTGAAAGTACTACCCTCTACAATCAGGAATATTAACTCAAGCCTGCAAAACGAGGTCACCCGAGTTTCTACTATAGCCGGACGGATTGAAACCTCATCAGGAAGAATAGAAACCGGAGCCAGCCGACTTACCGGCGCCGTCGAAGAGCAAACCGGCAAGATCAGGGAAAAGGCTGAATCTTTTTCCTCTTCCCTCCAAAACCTGGCCCGAGTTATCGAGACGTTGTCCGGCAAGGCCAGTGGACTAGACCAGGAAATAAAGCCTTTGAAAGACGGAGCGACCGAGTTGAATCATGCAATTTCTGGATTGAACTCACAATCCCAGAGTTTCTCGTCTTCATTGGCAACCATAACCGCAACGAACGAAAAGCTGACGGCACAAGCCCAAGCCCTCCAGCAGGCCGTTAGGAATCTGGCAGGTAAGGATCAGACGCTGGCCGAGGCAGCAAAACAAATCGGGGCGCAGGTGGGAGCACTGGAAGCCGAGGTCCAATCAATGAAGACCCTCCTGTCTCAAGCGAAGAATCAACTCGACTCTCGAGACGGTGTACTGGCCAAGGCTCTGGCAGAGACAAATAGCAGACTGACGGCCATCGGGAAAGAGATCGAGGAACTCAGGGCCTCCATGTCCAAGGCGAACATAGGCCAAAGTCAAGGACCTGATCGTAGCCCCGCAGTAGAGATACCTTCCGGGGATGAAAAAGCTGAACCAACTGCGGGAAAGGATTAACTATATTATGGATACAGTAGCAATTCCTTTTCTTCCCACCGTCCTTTGGCTCTTGGCCGGGGCTCTGACGATTATAGCTCTGTTCTTGGCTGTAGGTCTTTATGCCTATTATAGATCGAGACTCCAGGCGGCAGTAGAAGATAGCGGTGATGCAGCCGACTTGGCTGCGAAGAAGCAACAACTCCGGGCGGACGTTAATGCTCTTCAGGAATGGATTCAAGTCCAGAAGCTGGAGTTGGAAAAAATCATGACCGAAAGAATTGAACAGGATAAGCTGCGAGGCGAGTTGTCTGATCTGGAAAAAAAGTGCGCCGACAGGGACCAGGAGAACCAATCTCTCCGCAATGAGGTTGGTGAACTTGAAAACCAGAAACATCTTGTCGACCAAGTCGTCCGCCAACTTCGGGAGGAGGAAAAGCTGCTTCAAGACCGGATAGACGGGGCAAAGGAGGCAGAGGGAAGGCTTGTTGGCATGAGGTCCGAATTGGAGGCAGTTGAAAAGATATTGAAAGCTGCGGAACGCCAATCCGAAGAGCGGCTGAAAGCGGTAACCGACCTCGATATCAGGATAGATTCTTTGCGTTCGGAAAAGAACAACTTGGATCGACTCATCGAGGACTTGGCAGATCAAGCCAATTTATCCAAGGATAACGCATCGTCCCTCAAGGAAGAGGAATCTCGAGTCAAAGAAATTCTCGAACGGACCGGGCGTGATTTGGAGTTAAAAGCGCGTGAATTACATGACCTGCATGAGAGGATTCAGCGACTGAATACAGAAATAAATGCCCTTGGACAACAGAAGATTGATCTTGAAAATATTATCGGCGATTTGAACGAAAAGAAAAGGGAAGCATTGCTGCTTAAGAAATTTAAGGAAAAGATCGCTGGTGAGAATGAAGAAATAAATCGCGAACTTGCTATCAACAGAAATGAGCTTGCCCGTCTCCACGTTGAAGTTGGAGAATTCCGAGAAGAATACACTAGACTGAAACGAGAAAATGAAAAGATGGGTATTATGCTGTCTGGTTCCAGAACGGGTGATGATCAAGGCGAACGTTTAGCCCCGTTTTCCGACTTGGTGCTGACGGAACCTGAATGTCTCAATATTAATAAATTTCCAAATTTTCAAAAAGATAATCGGGCGGAAAGTGAATATTTACTAGAGCTGAAGGAACTGTTGTTTCAAAAACACAAACTAATTTTTCCCAGCCGGGTCATAGATGCCTTTCATGCTTCGCTCAAATGCCACAGCATCAACCCTCTGACAGTACTGGCCGGAGTATCTGGAACGGGTAAGACACTTCTACCTGTTAAATACGCAGAGATGATGGGTATGCACCTACTGGTCATTTCCGTTCAGCCTCGTTGGGACTCGCCCCAGGATATGTTCGGGTTCTACAATTATCTGGAGAAAAAATACAAGGCTACGGAACTGGCACGAGCTCTTGTCCGTATGGACCCCTATAACTTCAACGACGAGCCATTTGATAAATTGAAATGGGCTAGGCCCCATGACAGGATGCTACTCGTACTGTTGGATGAAATGAACCTGGCCCGTACCGAATATTATTTCAGTGAATTTCTTTCCAAACTGGAACTTAAGCGAGATGTCCGTAACCCGGAGGATGAATCCAAACGGGGCAATGCCCAATTGGAACTTGATACCGGTCCGGAAAAAAGCCTAATGTTTCGACTATGGTTTCCTGACAATGTCCTGTTTGTTGGCACCATGAATGAGGACGAAACCACACAGAGCCTTTCGGACAAAGTCCTTGATCGGGCCAACATCCTTCGGTTCGGCAAACCGACGGGCAAATTGTCTACGCTGCCCGAGGACGATGTGAGCAATGACCTGGCCACTCGCGCCTTCCTGTCTCACGAACGATGGAAGGAATGGCTCCATCCGTACCACCCGAACGCACCATGGTTCGCCCAGGTGACGAAATGGCTCACCTTAGCCAATGACGCTCTCAACCGGGTCGGCAGGCCCTTTGCCTATCGGTTGGAGAAGGCGGCTTATACCTATGTGGCAAACTATCCGGATGTAGAAACGGCGGGGCGTCACAAGCTGGCTTTTGCCGATCAAGTGGAACAGAAGATCATTCCCAAACTGCGGGGAGTTGATTTGAGTGAGCCGCCATCTAGATACTGTCTGGATGAACTGGGAAAAATTATCGATGAACTCGGCGACAAAAGCCTCATCGAGGCTTTCCGTGTTTCCAGAGAAGAAAGTCAATACCTCGGTATGTTTCGCTGGCGCGGGGTATCACGGCAGACGGACGAATAAATGGCTATGGCGGCCGATGTTGAAGCCCAACTACATCTTTGGCCCTGGTCCACCGAGGTCCCGGGACAGACAAAGGACCTTGTAGAAGGCGAAAGCAAGTACCCCTTTTATGGCAGTCCGGTCGTGTCCCTGTCGAAGAAGGCGGAGTTTTGGCATCCACGACGGCATGAAAAATATTACTCGTTCGGCCCGCCCTTTACATCCGAGGTGGAGCACTACCAACTCTATGAAATACCGCATGCCGTTCCAGCCGGTAAGGAACAACAAAAAAACGCGGGCTGCCTATGCAAACGGTCTCAGCTAGGCGCCAAAGACCTGCGTCTCTCACCGGAGAATGGCCGTGAACGAACGATACCAGGCAAGGATGGTAAACAACATGAAACACTACTTGCCCGGACCGTCCTGTCATGGTCTCAACTGTTCGACGACCTACTGGATCAAGCATTGGAAAGGCACCGAGAGCCCCGGCTGCCCTGGGATGAATTCGAAGAAACGCTAACCAAGCTGAAGGACCAGGCCAATCAACCCCGAAAGGCCTTGATTCTTAATATTGCCGAAACCCTGCAAACCAGACTCGCGATCGTCGTTAGTTCGGCCCGCAAGGTATTGCTCCGGGAAAGGCGCATGATGCCCGCCGGACGGGTATCGGAAACCGATGTCGCCTGCCTGGAGTGGTATCTTCGCCAGCCCGGCATTACCGCGGCCCAGAAAGCGGCGGCCAACAGGCAGACCCTGATGGGTGTGGCCCGCAGGGAATCCTGGGACACCCACGAAAATCGGATACTAAAAGATTTTTTATCTCTCTGCCGCAAAGAATCGACCCGCTACCTTTTAGCCGAGGTAGGCAACAACCCGAATTTTCAAAAAAGTGAACGCGCCGAAAAAATAACCGCCTTTCGTTACCTCTGTGCTGACTTGTTGCGACAACCCTTCTTCGAATCAGTCTCCAGGCCCGAACCGGGCCTACGCCCCAACTATGTGCTCCAGAACGACCACCGCTACCGCGAGATTTGGAAATTATATCTGCGACTGCTTCGGCAGGAGGATGAAGAGGACATCTTGTGGGACTGGCAGGCCCGGACCTGGGCGGACGTGGTGCGCCTTCTTGTCGGCCGGGCGCTCCATACCATGGCCAAGAAAAGATCGGAGACAGGGACTGGAATATTCCAGGAAATTCTCAAGTCGTCCTTGCATCTTTTTCGGGAGCAACGGCTGGGCGCCCGGGTGCAACCGGGCTGTGAACCAGGCCCATTCATTCTTTACCCGGATGATCCGGTGAAACAGGCCGTTATGGAAGTCGTTCATTCCAGTCTCGCTGAAAAGCATCCGGTAGCCAAGTCTTTGGGCAGACTCGGGGCTCACCTCTATTTGGTTATTCATCCGTTTGGCCCCTCCCGGACCAAGGTAATCGCCGTTTGGGCCGTCCATACTGCAGGGACATGGTGCTGCCCGTCCTGGGAGGAGATCGCCAGGTCGGCCAGAGAAGCCCTTGATTGGCATCGCCCTATATTAGGGGGGCGTGCCGCCAATTCGCCGGACCTTTATGGACTGATCGCCGCCAGCGATCTCGAGTCCATGGGCTCGTGTGCCTTTTCCGGCGATGAACACAAACTGCCTCTAGTGCAGATCACGGCCGACCAGTCTGGCTGGAGTGACGCCAATGTATGGCTTGAAGCTGCCATCGAGGAGATACTGGGGGGTATAATGTGAAGGTCGGTCGCATTGCAGGTTGTTCCGCGTTCGGGCTTGCGGATACGGCTGCCTCTCAGTTAGAGAGCCTGTATTCGGAAGATTTCTACCTTGCTGATGCCCTGCTGCCCGAAAATCCATTTGGCCATATCCGGGTCGGAGGGGACGCCAAGGCGGACCGCACGCATAGCGGAATGCACTGGCCTCCAGAGGCCCGGATCGAGCCAGGAAAGCCGGTGCGACGCGTCCCCATACCTTATGCCTGGCGAGCATTGGTGGAATCCGAAGATCAAAACGTTCGCTGGAAGGCCGGCTCCGGAGTAACCGTTCCGGTGCCTCGAATACTAGCCGCCCATTTAGCCGGTGTGCTCGGCCAGGAAGGTCTTGGCGAGAATAATAAGGCTGTAGTAGTCATCCCCAATCACCTCGACGAGTATGGACAAGACGCGCTGCTCCGGGAACTGGGCAGAGCCGGACACCGAAACGCGCTTCTGATCTGGCGGCCCGTAGCCGCGGCCCTAGCCTGGCTGGAAATGTTAGGACATCAAGAGGACCCCGATAGCATACAACCTGACGACCATATCCATGTGCTCTACTTCGGACCCGATGCCATAGAGTTCACGACATTGAGACTACGGGTGCATCAAACCCCAGATGGGCTGAAACATGTCCTGCCCTTACGGGACCGGCCCAAAGGCGTGCTCCCCCGCTGCACAATGGACTGGGCCGGGCGGTTGATCGAAGAAAAAATGCCGCTGCCCGACGAAGGCGCATTCATGCAGGCCTTCACCAGTTTCCCTGATGTCTGGGAGGCGTTGACCGGAAAGCAGCCTGATGCCACCGCCCAGCCTCGACCCTGGAGCTTTTCTGAAAAATGGTCCCAATGGAAACCGTCTTCCGATCTTCGGAGTTCCAGTCTGCGCTTAAAGGCGGGGCCTTGCCAGACTCTTCGCTCGATATACCAGGCATCCTGTCCTCTGAAAAACGATCCTGAGGAAAATGAGAAGAGTTGGGAAATGGCCATCCGAACAGAATTCCGGAGGCTGTTCCGAGCGTACCCGAAGGGACGATTGCGCGGCCTGATAATCTGCGGTCCACTCGCCCCGATAGAAGTGCCAGCTTGGCTGTATGACGTACTCGATGAAGCTGGCTGTCAAGAATTCGACCGAACCCACGACCTAAAGGAACCGAAGATCGACGGCCTGTGGTTATGTCCGGGTGAAACAGCTCTGGCCCGAGGCGCGGCAATCTATGGGGAAAAGGTTAGTGACAAACAGCCCACATACCTCGATACCATGCCTCAGATATCAATCCTGGCTCAGGCCCAAAGGCAATACAAATGGGTGCCACTATTGAAGGACTCCGAAGTGAAGGACTCAGGGGTGACGGGGGGCGAGGAATATCGGGTGAAGGAACCCGTAGTGATGGGGGGGGAGGAATTCAAAGATAGGATTATAAAAAAATTCCAACTTGGCAAGGGCTCACGTCAACTGGTTGTTCACCTTCGAAAAGAGGCACTAGAATTACCCGACTGTCATGTCGACGGTGATGGAGGCGACCTGGAACCAGCAGCTTTTGGCTTACCGGACTGTCAAGCGCGTCTATTGCGTGAAAAAGTTCGCGTAGTCGGTTCCTTGGAGCGAATTTTGGGGACACCTTATTTTGTTTCCCATGATTCACCGGAGACCCGCTATGTTAAAAACTTTGCCGAATTCCTTTTTACAAGTAAAGATAAACAAGGCGATCCGGATTCAGATGAAGATCAAAATTTTATACAATCCTCAGAATGGCCTTTTCGCAAGGCGTTTTTTTACTTCCCTTCATCACCTGACCGAAACATGCCTTTGGATATTTCTGTCCGCATGAAGCCCGCCAGCGGACTAGCTCATATTGAAATCCTTCCAGAAGATGCATCCTTCTTAAAGGAAAGGAAGGTCTTTTTAGACTATTCCACCATGAGGCCAACTAATTCTCTTCCTCGATTAAAACGTTGCTGGCCCAAGATTCAGGAATTCGTGGTCGATCCGTATGACATAACACTACACAGCCCCAGAACTAATCGACTTATCAATCGTTTTGAAAACACACGGCCAAAGGCAGAAAATTACTTGTCTTTGGTTGACAGGATTGCAAATCTTTTAAAAAATAATAATATTGATAATAGTTTTGGCATAAATGTCTTCACCAAGGTCATAGATCAAACAGGCTCGCCCTGTACAGAACAAGGAGAGGAATTGATCCGAAGAATAGCCTCAAAATTTCAATCAGATTTTAGAGAGATCAGGGACGATGACCTCCTGAATACACTCTTTGTTCGGGCAAGTAGACTTTGGGGGAAAACACCAGACATAATCGTGGAGCGTATCTCAACCGTCTTAGAGCATATGGAGAATAGACAAGTTTGGCTATGGGCCTTGGACGCTGCCAGCCGTTCATTTATTAGGGAAGACCAATTTACATTGTTTTATAAGAAGATAGCCGATTATTATCGGCTAAAAATTGGAGGAATAGCTTTTCCAATTAACTCTGCACGTTCGCTCTGTCAGCTACTTATGTACCGTCGAGACGCCAGCTTGGCACTCGACAGAGAAAAAGCACGCCTGTTTGCTCATGGAGCTTTCGAACGGTTGGAAGAACAACATCAACAAGGTAAATACGAAAAAATCTTTTTTCAATGTGTCATGCTATTATTATTTCTGCTAAGAGTGCGCCGGGGCGACCCGAGCGCCTTCGAACCTACTTCCCCAAGTGACTTGGCGCCGTTCCGTTATGCTCAGGGTCGTATGGCCGAAGCGATCAAGTACGCTCAGAATAAGGGGGATCATCAACGTGCCCAGAGAATAGAGAAAGTCATGATCGGTCTCGATAAATACATCGAATGTGAAGGAGATGAGGGTACTATCAGATTACTAATTGATCTCACCGAAGAAACAGACTCATCTCTCGCACAGGATTAATTGTAAAAAACATTGACATGACATTACCGGGGATGAAATGTGCGCCAAAGCTGTTCGGCTGAAAGCCCCTTGCATTCGAAATGAGAATTTGGACCGAGTTTGAGTCACAGCTGTATTACATGATACGCCCTGGTCAAAAGCGGAAAACCGACACTGAGTTCCGTGAGAAAAAATCGAAACTGCGGGCGTTTCACTCCTTCTCATGCCAGATATTCGACTGCAAAAAGGCCGTCAGGTTGATCCCCTGGTTGGCGATCTTCAGCTTCTTCCGGATATGCTCACGCTGGCGATGAACGGTCGCCGTCGAAACCCCCCGAAGCCGGGCGATCTCCTTGCTGCGCAGTCCGCTCCGGATCATGTTGCAGATGCTGATCTCCGTGGGGGTCAGTGCCCCGCAGGCATCCGTGAGGTGACCTACGAACGGTGAGGTCAGTTCGTTGAGGCTGCGTCTTATCATTTCCGCATATTCCCGTTGCGGTTCGGAAAGCTCCAGGGTCAGAGCGTGCAGAATCGGTATAATGACCTTGTCCACATTGAGTTTCACGTTCAGATAGACTTCGTGTTTCTCTTCCTCGATCCGGGCCAGGACGGTCCGTAGCGCAAGGTTGGCCTCCTGGAGGGCCTTGCGTTCCACGGTGAGCTGCCGGTTGATTTCATGCAACTCCTTTTCCGCGGCGATTCGTCCCGCGATCGTTCCGATCCGTTCGGCCAAGGCGTCAAGCAGGGCCCGTTCCTCTTTCAAGAACGGCCCTTCGTCGGCTGCCGGCCGTTCCTCCCGGTAAAATATGGCCACCTCGCCCACCGGTTCTTCAAACATGAAAACCCTGGACGCCTGCCGCCAGCTGGTCAACACGAATCCGTGGCCCTTATAGGTCCGCCCCTGGAACTGGATTCGGGCGCAGGCGATCTCGGGATACTGCCAGGACAAAGGCAGAAAATTGACCAGGTCATGGAGCAGGTCTTCCACGGAATCGGAATGGAGTTCGGCCAGCCTGGCGACGCCGTAAAGACAGTTCAACTCCTTGATTCGCTCCTGGAGGGCCGTCTCGATCTTGGTCTGATCGGTTTCCTGGTTTAAGGGGATTCGCCACAGGCGGGCGAGATCCCGGGGCATGTTTCGGGGCGGTTCCGGGTCGGTTCCGCGTCTCTGTCGGGCCATGGGCTGCCTCGGCTGACTACCTATTTAATATAGGCATTTTATAGGTTCCGAAATGGTATTATAAATACCTATATTTAATAGGTAATTCGTATGTATTCTAATTGCATTTACATATTCCACCCTGCCCCATACACTCAGCGCCTGTCAATCAAAATCAACCCATCGCAGGAGGTTGCCATGCCCTCGCCGACCCTCGACCCAATCCTTGAAGGCCGTCGCAGTCAGCCCCATCAACTCATCGAAGTGCTCCAGGACGTCCAGTCGCTCTATGGGTACATCCCGGAAGAGGCCATGCGGTGCGTTTCGACCGAACTGGGCGTACCCCTGATGGAGGTGTACCGGGTGGCGTCGTTCTACAAGGCCTTCTCCTTGAAACCCCGGGGCAAAAACGTCATTACCATGTGCCAGGGAACCGCCTGCCACGTGCGGGGCGCAAAACTCCTCCTCAACCAGGCCACGGGCCAGCTGGGCGTCGAACCCGGTGAAATGACCCCGGACGGGCTCTTCACCGTCCAGCGGGTCAACTGTCTGGGCGCCTGCGCGTTGGGGCCGGTCGTGACCGAAAACGGGTCCTACTATCATCACATGACCCCGGGCCGCCTCCGCGGCCTGATCGAGTCGCTGCGGCATGAGGGCGTCGAGGAGACCGCTCATGCCTGAACTCGGAAGCTTCATCGACCTGGAGGCCCTGCGAGAACGGATCGTCCGGGAGCGGGAACCGTTGCGAAACACCCTGATCATCTGTGGGGGGACCGGCTGCCAGGCCTCCCGATCCCGGGCCGTTATCGAGGCGGTCCGGGAGGAACTGGTCCGCCAGGGCCTGCAGGACGGCGTTCGGCTCCGGGTGACCGGATGTCACGGATTCTGCGAGCAGGGCCCTATCGCCGTCGTCGAACCGGGCCGGACCTTCTACTGCCACGTCCGGCCCGAAGACGCCGCCGATATCGTTTCCGAAACCATCCTGCAAGGCCGGGTCGTCGAGCGGCTCCTGTACACGGACCCGGTTACGGGCGGAAAGGTCCGGACCGAGCCGGAGATTCCCTTCTACATGGCCCAGGACCGCCAACTGCTTTCCCAGAACCGCCTGGTTGACCCCTGCGTCATCGACGACTACCTGGCCATTGGCGGATATTCGGCCCTGGCCCGGGTCCTGGCCGGTATGAGCCGGGAGGACGTCATCCGGGAAATCCAGTCCTCCGGACTGAGGGGTCGGGGCGGGGGCGGATTCCCGACCGGCCGCAAGTGGGCCGAATGCCACGAAGCCCCGGGTGATGAAAAGTATGTCATCTGCAACGCCGACGAAGGTGATCCGGGCGCTTACATGGACCGTTGCCTCCTGGAGGGCAACCCGCACCTGGTCCTCGAGGGCATGATGATCGGGGCCTACGCGGTCGGAGCCCATCAGGGCTATGTCTATGTCCGCAACGAATACCCCCTGGCCGTGGATCACGTGCGGACAGCCGTGAGACAGGCCCGGGAACTCGGCCTTCTGGGCCCAAACATACTGGGATCGGGTTTCTCCTTCGATGTCCAGATTTCCCGAGGCGGCGGGGCATTTGTTTGCGGCGAGTCCACCGCGTTGATGGCCTCGCTGGAAGGCAAGGCGGGCGAACCCCGTCCCAAGGACATCCATACCGTGGTGGACGGCCTGTGGCACAAGCCCACCGTTCTGAACAACGTGGAGACCTGGGCCAACGTTCCGTCCATCGCCCTGCAAGGGGCGGCCTGGTTTTCGGCCAAAGGCTCGCCCGGCAGCAAGGGCACCAAGATTCTGGCCCTGACCGGCCGGATAAAAAACACGGGGCTGATCGAAGTGGCCATGGGTACGCCGCTGAGGACCGTCGTCCATGACATCGGAGGCGGGGCCTTGAACGGCAAGGCGATCAAGGCGGTCCAGACGGGGGGCCCGTCCGGGGGATGCCTGCCCGTGGACCGGTTCGACCTGCCGGTCGACTTCGACGCCCTGGCCCAGGCCGGTTCCATGGTCGGTTCTGGCGGGATCGTCGTCATGGACGAGGAGACCTGCATGGTCGATGTGGCCAAGTACTTCCTCGCCTTTCTCCAGGACGAGTCTTGCGGCAAATGCGTGCCCTGCCGGTTGGGGATCGACCGCATGCTCGAGATCGTCACGGACATAACCGAAGGCCGGGGCACCCTCGAACAGGTCGAGCTGCTCGAAGACCTGGCCGACACCGTCGGTCAGACCGCGCTGTGCGGCCTGGGCAAGACGGCGGCCAACCCGGTTCTTTCGACCCTGCGCTACTTTCGGGAGGAATACGAGGCTCACATCACTGAAAACCGATGTCCGGCCGGAGTCTGTCAGGCCCTGATCACGTATGTCGTCGATCCCGAAAAATGCACGGGCTGCGGCGTCTGCCTGCGGGCCTGCCCCCACGGGGCCATACGGGGCGACAAGAAGCAGATTCATGAAATCGACGCCCTGCTCTGCCAGCGATGCGGAATCTGCCGGAGTGAATGCAAGTTTCAAGCGATCCGGGTTCATTGACGAGGTGTAACATGCTGCGCTACGTGACCATCAAGATTGACGGAGCCTTTATCCGGGCTCCCCGGGGGACCAGCGTCCTGGATACGGCCATTGAATACGGCATCTGTATTCCCCATCTCTGCCACGTTTCCGGGTTGACTGAAATCGGGGCCTGCCGGCTCTGTATCGTCGAGCATGAGGTCGCCGGCCGGGCCCGGGTCACCACTTCATGCACCCTGAGCGTCCAGGAGGGCATGGTCGTCTGGACCAATACGGACAAGATCAAGAGGCTCCGACGCAACATCGCGGAACTGCTCGTGGCCCAGGCCCCCAACTCCCGGGCCATCCAGGACGTTGCGCTTCGATGCGGTGTCCGGGAGGTCCGTTACCCGTTCAGAAACCAGGACTGCGTCTTGTGCGGGCGATGCGTGCGGGCCTGCGCGGAAATCTGGCAGGCCCGGGCCATCGGCTTTGTCGGCCGGGGCAAGGAACGCCGGGTGGACTACCCCTTCGGCCGGCGGCCCGACTTCTGCAAGCAGTGCAACTACTGCGTCCAACTCTGTCCCATGACTATCACTCCCTGCGAAGGCCCCATGAAAAACGGGGAGGAACGCCTCTGCGGCAATTGCGAGTCCCAACTCATGGCCGCCGAGGAAAACCCGGACGGCTGCATCTGGTGCCAGCTGGGGGAAGGATTTCAATGCGGACGCTACGTTTGATTCAGGCAGGGTATGCCGAAACGGGCTGGGCGAATCCGTAAGGAAAAACCGGGGACGCCGGAACGGCGAGGCGGGGTCCCAGGGGACCCCGCCTCGTGCTTTTCAGGGACGAACCCGAATCAGGCGTCGATGACCGCCAGGGCCTCGTCGCGATAGGCGTCCATGATGTAGGGGATGCCGGTGACCTTGGCGCACTCCTCGGTCAGGGAGGCCAGGTCCTTGCGCTCGATCAGGTCCACGTTCCACTTCCGGGCGCCGGCCATGAGCTGCTGCAGTCCGACCCGGAGCTTTTCACAGGTGCTGTAAACGCCGATGGCGCCCAGCGGGAACTTTTCCGCGTCTTCGCCGAAACGGGCCTTGATTTCCTCGTAGCAGACGAAAATCTCTTCCTTGGTGCTGCCGTACTTGGACACGTTCTTGGGCAGACCGCCGTCCTCGCCCCGAAGCCAGCGTTCGATGTTCTTGCCGACCATGCCGGGAATCATCAGGGCCCGGCCCATGCAGACGGCCTTGGTGAAGGGCGCGCCCAGGGCGATGGCCTTGAAGACGTGGTCTTCGGCCGAAAAGCCGCCGGCAAAGGCGATGTCCGGGACCCATTTCCCGCGAGCGGCCAGGCGCTTGCAAAGCTCGTAGGTCATGGAGTGCAGGTAGATGGCCGGCACGCCCCATTCGTTCATCATCCGCCAGGGGCTCATGCCCGTGCCGCCGGGAGCGCCGTCGATGGTCAGGAAATCGATCCGGGCGTCCGAAGACCATTTGATGGCCATGGCCAGTTCGCGCATGGGATAGGCCCCGGTCTTCAGGGTGACCCGCTTGGCCCCCAGAGCCCGCAGACGCTGGACTTCGGCCATGAAGCCCTCCTGGTCCACGAAGCCCAGGCGGGAGTGCCGTTCGAACTGCTTGATCGCCCCTTCCTTGAACGCGGCGATGTTGGCCGGACTCTCGGGATCGGGGGTGACGATGTAGCCGCGGCGCTTGAGTTCCTGGGCCCGTTCGATGGAATCGACCTTGATCTCGCCGCCGATGCACTTGGCGCCCTGGCCCCACTTCAACTCGATGGTCTCCACGCCCAACTGGTCGATGACGTATTCGGCCACGCCGAACTTGGTGTCTTCCACGTTCATCTGGACCAGGATGTCCCCCCAGCCCTCATGGTAACGGCGATACAGCTCGACCCGCCGCTTCATGTCCGGGGCGTTCCTGACCTTGCCGTTGGAGTCCAGTTCCAGTTGCGGATCGATTCCGCAGACGTTCTCGCCGCAGACCAGGGAGATGCCGCTGATGGCCGCGCCAATGGCGAAATGCTCCCAGTTGGCCCGGGCGATCTCCGTGCTGCCCAGGGCGCCGGTGAAGACCGGGAGCTTCATCTTGACCTGGTTCTTGTCGCCGAAACGGGTCTCCGTATTGACCGAGGGGAAGGTGGCGTGATCGGGATCGGCCTGGATGCCCGCCGCGCCCAGGGCGTAGCCCATGATGTTGAGGTGGGAGTAGTCCACGGGATAGTCTTTGTCGGCCCCGGCGGTCACTTCGCCGTACGGTCCGGGATACAGCAGCTCCCGGCCCCGGTAGCTGGAATGGAACAGATCGCAGTTGCCCTTGCAGCCGTCGATGCAGCGGCTGCAGATGCCGGACTGGGGCGCCACGTGACGGGAACGGTTGTTGGTCCCGAGCGCGTCGTTGGAGTTGGGGCGGTTCAGGTTCATTTCTTTTCCTCCATTAAGATAGTTAATTGGCGATGGCTTGCCATACGCCGTGGATGACTTGACCGATATGACCGGAGAAGGCCCATGAAAACCGGCTGCCCCTCCGGCCGTTTGACTCAATATGCATATTTTAATTCGGCAACCATTTGCCTCTAAGTGCCACATATAAGTTATTCAGTCAAGTATTTTTCTCTGAATTTTTAGTTCTAATGAATTTTTGATCTTTTCTACCGGCAATTTTGCCGCTTAAATCAGATATGGTAAGACCAAGCCCTTTGGATTAACCAGCGGGATCCGGGCCGGGTTTCATCCGCCCCCGACTGGCGCCCGGTCAAGGCTGGCCTGAAATTACCGGCAATTTTGCCCTTTAAACTTGACTTGATCCGTCAAGTCGGTACAATTCCTTCATGATCGATAAAATGGAAAAAAAGCGGCTGGCCATCCTCCAGACCCTCAAGGAGGCCAACCGGCCCGTGACCAGCTCGAAAATCACCGCCGACCTTCAGGCTCAAGGGCACGAAATCAGTGAAAGAACGGTCCGCCTCTACCTGCAGACCCTGGACGAGGAAGGCATGACCCAGAAGTTCGGCCGCCGCGGCCGGGGGGTGACCGAAGCCGGTCTCGAGGAACTGGCCAGCGCCCGGATCATCGAAAAGGTGGGCTTTCTGTCGGCCAAGATCGACCAGATGACCTACCTGATGAACTTCAATCTGACCACCCGTCGGGGCACGGTGGTCATCAACACCAGCGTGGTCGAGCCGGCCCATATCGCCCAGTACGTGGACAAGATTTGTCGCGTCTTCGAGAAAGGCTTTGCCATGGGGCGCCTGCTGACCCTGCTCGAACCGGGCGAACGGGTCGGAGGACTGGTCATACCGCCCGGGCATATCGGCGTGGGCACGGTCTGCTCCATCACCCTCAACGGGGTCCTGCTCCAGCACGGCATCCCCACCAACTCCCGTTTCGGAGGGCTGCTGGAAATCCAAAACAAGAAGCCGACCCGGTTCGTTGAGATCATCAACTACGACGGGACCAGCCTGGACCCCCTCGAGGTATTCATCCGCAGCGGCATGACCAATTATCTGGGGGCCGTGGAGGACGGGAACGGCCGGATCGGGGCCAGTTTCCGGGAGTTTCCCGCGGCCAGCCGGGAGGACGTCCAGGCCCTGGGCGAGCAGTTGGACCGGTTCGGGCTGGGGGGACTGATGATGATCGGCGGCCCCGGACAGCGCCTTCTGGAAATTCCCGTCAGCGAAGGACGCGTGGGGGCGATCGTCATCGGCGGTCTGAATCCCATGGCCATTCTGGAAGAAACCGGGCTGCGCGTCCAGTCCCGGGCCCTGGCCGGACTGATCGACTTCGACCGCCTCTTTTCCTACGAGGAGTTGGAAAGCCGCATCCGCCGGATTATGTAAGGCCCCGGCCCCGCGATTTCCCCGCCTGCCGGTCCCGGCTTGACAGGAGACCTCCCGAACCGTAGTCTGAAACCCCCTCGATTCCGATCCGCGGTCCGTTCCGAGGGACATCCAGCGTTCCGGGTCAGCCATCCGGTCCTGTCGGCCGCCCCGGCGGAGGCGCCATGATCCCGGTCGTCAACAACATCCTGCCGGTTTTCGCCGTCATCCTGGCCGGCCAGGTCCTGGGCCGGCGCTCGATCGTCCCGGCTGTTTTCTTCCAGACCTCCGACCGCCTGGTCTATTTCTTTTTCTTCCCGGTGCTGCTCTTCTGGAAGATCGGCGGAGCCGACCCGTCGGCCGGCCCGGGCGGCCGGATCGTCCTCATCGTCCTGGGCGCGGTCTTTTCCACCTGGGTCCTCAGCCTGTTCTACGCCGCGGTCTCGGGCATGTCCGCCTTCCGGATCGGGGCCTTCTCCCAGTGCTGTTACCGCTTCAACTCCTACATCGGGCTGGCCGTGGTCCTGAGCGTGCTGGGGGAGTCCGGCGTTCGGGACTTCGGGATCATCATCGGGCTGGCCATTCCCTTCATCAACGTCCTGGCCGTGACGACCCTGATCTGGTTCGGCCAGAAAAGCTACGGCCTCCGGGACAAGGTCCGGCTGGTCATCAAGGCCATGATCGCCAACCCGCTGATCCTGTCCTGCCTCCTGGGCATGGCCTATGCCCGGCTGAACGTTCCCTTCCCCCCCTTTGTGGACAACACCTTCCGCCTGATTTCCACGGCCGCCCTGCCCCTGGCCCTGCTGTCCGTGGGCAACTCGCTGACCCTGAACAAGCTGAAACACTACCTGGGACCGGCCCTGGCCTCCTGCGGACTGAAACTGGTCTTTCTGCCCGTCCTGGGCTACGTGCTGCTGCGCGGCTTTGGCGTGACCGGCCAGCTCTTCCAGGTGGCCCTGCTCTACTTCGCCATGCCCACCTCGGCCGTGGCCTTCATCCTCTCCTCCCAACTGGGCAGCGATCCGGACCTGGCCTCGGCCTGTACGGTCCTGTCGACCCTGCTTTCCCTGGTCAGTCTGTCAATCGTCCTGCTGCTCTGAAAAGAGATGCCCGTCTATCGCCAGACGATCCGAGGCTCGTTTCGCAAGGGAATCCGGTAATAGGCGTACTGGGGCCAGCCGATCATGAGGGCCCCGAAGTTCTGGTGTCCCTCCGGCAGGCCCAGGGCCTCCTGCATCGGCGGGTGGTTCAGGGTGGCGGCGTTGAAATACCCGGCCCAGCAGGCCCCGAGGCCCAGGCCGAAGGCGGCCAGTTCCAGATAGGTCTGGGCGATGACACAGCCCATGGGCGCGGTGCGGGCGTCTTTCTGCCCATGGGCCACGATCACGTGAGGCGCGCCCCGGAAAACCGGGTCCTGGCCGGCCTCCCAGCCGTCGACAATCTGTTGGGCGTGAACCAGATGGGCGAGTTCCGGCAGGTCCTTGATCATGATCCGCAAAAAATCCACGGTTATTTCGGCCAGACGGCGAACCTCCCGGGTGTCTTCCACGACAAGCCAGGAAGTCGGCTGGGTGTTGTGTCCGGACGGGGCGTACGAGGCAATCCGCACCAGACGTTCCAGGGTGGAGCGGGGCACGGGCTGGTCCTTGTAGGCCCGGCACGACCGGCGGGACTGGAGAAACTGCGCCACCTGCTCGGGCGTCAGGGCTGCCTCCTTCGCGATGGGCCGGCATTCGGACAGGGGCATCCGTTCCAGTTCCAGGGCGCCGAAGGGGCAGGCCGCCATGCAGTGGCCGCAGTTGAGGCATTCCTTTTCCGCGTCTTTTACGGGCCGGGGCAGGTGGTCCTTGTCGGCGGGCTCGATCAGGTCCAGGGGGCATACGGCCGCGCAAATCCCGTCGTGACGGCACTTGTCCGCGTCCACCGTGAAAAGGGGCATGGTTTCCTCCCAAATATGAAATGATGGGGAAATCATGCCCCGGCGCTCCGGTTCCGTCAAGTCCCTTTCGGCATCGGAGCGGAAATTCCAGGCCATTCAGGCCCTCATGGGCGGACCTTGCCGGAATCGAGCTGATCGGGCGCGGGGCGGGCCGCATGACCCGCCCCGGCCGTTATTTCTGCAAAATCGTCACGCCGCTCAGACCGGGCGCGCCGTATACATGGGAGTAGGCGGTCTTGAGCGGTTTGGGCGCCTGCCGAGCCCCGGCATCCCCCCGGAGTTGGAGACAGAGTTCGTAGACCTGCCGGAGCCCCGACGCGCCGATGGGTTCGCCATTGGCCAGGCAGCCGCCGTCCGTGTTCACGGGCAGCCTTCCATTGATCTCGGTAGCCCCTTCCCGGATCAGCTTTTCCTGTTCGCCGTCCCGGCACAGGCCGTTTTCGCTCATGTGCATGATCTCGGCTCCGGATTCCGTGTCCTGGAGCTGGGCGACGTCGACGTCTTCCGGCCCGACGCCGGCCATTTCATACGCGGCTTTCGAGGCCTGGACCGTGGGGCTGGGCGCCTGCTCCAGGGCCTGGCAGGGGCTGAACACCTCGAAGGACCCGTAGACCCGGGTTCTGACCACCGCGGCCTTGAGATAGACCGGTTTGGTGGTGAACCGGCGGGCCTTGTCCGAACTGGCCAGGATGAGGGCCACCGCGCCTTCTCCGGGCGAACAGAACATGTACTGCCTCAGGGGATGGCTGATCATGAGCGAGTTGGCGATCTCCTCGCAACTCATGGGACGCTTCCGCCAGGCATTGGGATTTTTGGACCCGTTGCGAAAGGCCTTTTCCGCCACGCGCACCAGCGTGTCTTCGCTGATGCCGAAGTCATGCATGTATTTCTGGATTTTCATCCCGAAAAACTGGGTCGTCAGGGCCAGACCGACCTGGCCGTACCATTTGCCCAGCCCCATGCCCTCCGGGTCCACGGCAAAGGCGCCCCGGGGATGCTTGTCGAACCCCACGGCCACGCCCAGGTCCCAGGCGCCGGAGGTGATCGAGGTGTAAGCCGAAAACAAGGCGCTCCCGCCCGTGGCGCAGCCGTTGACCACGTTGATGAACTGCAGCCCGGTCAGCCCCAACTTGTTGACCAGCGTGTCCGCCGCGCCTCCGTCCATGCTGCCGCCGAAGGCAAACTGCATGTCCTTCCATTGCAGGCCCGCGTCCTTCAAGGCCTCCCGGACCGCAAACGCACCCTGCTCCAGGCCGGAAACCCCTTCGGTCCGGCCGAACGGATGCATGCCCATGCCGATGATGGCCACGTCCATCTCAAGCCCCCCCTTCAACCGGCTTGAAGGCGAAAATCATCACGTCGTCGCCGGCGTCGTCTTCCATGAATTTTTCAATGACCAGTTCCATCTCCATCCCGATGCGCAGCTTGTCCGGATCGTTCTCGGTCAGCCGGGTCTCGACCCGGACCCCCTTGGGCAGTTCGACGTAGCCCACGCCGTACGGCACAAAGGTCCGCGGCGTTTCCTGCTTGGCGTAAGGCGGCGCCTTGGGCGGAAAGCCCTGGATCGTCCAGGTCCATAGCGTGCCCCGCTTGGCCAGTTCGACGTTTTCCACGTCTTGCAAACAGCAGGCCGGACAGCTTTTCTGGGTGGGAAAACTGACCTTGCCGCAGTTCCGGCACCGGCTCCCGATCAACCTCGGGTCTTCCGAAGGCCAGGTGAACAGTCCCTCCTGAATCGGCACCTGTTTTTTACCCATTCAATCCCCCTCTCACTTTTTCCGAGGCGTTCGCCATCGGATCGCCCGGAAGCCCGGGAGCATCCCCCGCAGGGCCTCCCGATATGCGCGGCACGGACGCCCGCAACCGCTGACGAATCCCCCCGGGCTCATCTTTGTCGCCATCAGCGTTTCAACAGGCCGTAAATAAACAGTTTCTCCACCTGGCCGGCGATCTCGTCGGGGGACAGCCGGCCATCCTGCTTCATCCACTGCAAAATATAATACATGGCCCCGGAGATCGAAAAGTTGACGATCGTGGAATCGATGTCGTTGAGCAGGCCCTGTTTCGAAAGCTGGTCTATCCTTTTCCTGTACAAATCATAGATCCGCCGATTGGCTTTCCGGATTCCCTGCTGTCGCTCCGGGCTCAGAGAGTAATAGTCGAAGGCCCATATCTTGGCCGCTTTCCGATGCTGGACCGTGAAGAGTTTGATGTGCGTGTTCAGGATGGCCCGCAACCCGGCCAAGGGGTCTTCGATCTCCCGTTCGACTTCGCGGAGCCTCCGATAGAACTCATTCGTGACCGACCAGGTGATCTCGTACAGGAGTTCCTCTTTGTTTTTGAAATAGTGATAGATGATGGAACTGGTGATGCCCAGTCTCTCTCCGATCTGTCGGATGGATGTCTGAGGATAGCCCTGCTCGTAAAACAGCTCGGTGGCGACCTGGACCAAGGTCTCCCGGGTGCTTGGGCTGCCGGCAGGGTTGCCGTTTTTTGAGGTTTGCTTTTTCACGGCCTGTCCTTTCCGAACCGTTCGGCGTCCGGTTGGGGACTGGATCGATCCCAAAACTGATCGCTCAATCGATCAATAGCATGAAACCCAGGGCTCGTCAAACGAAAGTTCAGACGAGGACCTCGGTCCGAATCCGGAGACCGTAAGCGGAGTAACGATTCAACGCATAAATGAAGGCTCCCCGCAACAAGCCGCGGGGAATCTTCGACATGAAAGGAAGAAATCCATTTATTAGGTTGGCGGGCTACCCCCCCCAACAACCCGCGGGGAATGCGCCCGCCCCGCATGTTCAATCAGAATCGATTATCCGCCGAACCGTGGTGGCCAGTTCGGCCAGGCTGAAGGGCTTGGCGATATAGCTGCGGGCCCCGGCGTCCAGCGTCTCCTGGATCGAGGCCTCGCCGGAGTAGCCGCTGGCCACGAGGACCTTGACTCCGGGATCCATTTGGATAAGTTCCTTCAGACACCTCATCCCGCCCATGCCCGGCATGCTCAGGTCGAGAACAACCAGTTGAATGGCCTGCCCCAGTTCCTTGTAGGCCTCGATAGCCTCTTCACCGTTCATGGCCTTGATGACCTGGTAGCCTTGACGTTCCAGGAGTCCCTGCCCCACGGACATGATCAGGGGATCGTCGTCCACAAAAAGGATGGTTTCGTCGCCTACCGGAAGCTTGGCGGAAAGCGGCCGCCTGCCCGAAACCTTTTTGACGCCCGCTTCCAGCGCGGGCAGGTAGATTTTGAAGGACGTGCCCCGGCCGGGCTCGCTGTAGCAGTGGATGTGGCCGGCGTGGTTCCTGACGATACCGTAGACCACGGCCAATCCCAGCCCGGTTCCCTGGCCCAGCCCCTTGGTTGAAAAAAAAGGCTCGAAAATGCGCTGCCGGGTCTCCTCGTCCATACCCTGGCCCGTGTCGATGACCGTAATCAGCACGTAATCGCCCGGCGAGGCTTCGAGATGGGTCAGACCGGCCGTCTCATCCAGATAGATGTTTTGTGTCTGGATCACGAGCCGTCCCCCCTGGGGCATGGCCTGACTGGAATTAATGCCCAGGTTCATGATGACCTGTTCGAGCTGGATCCTGTCGGCGTTGACCTGTTGGAGGTCCCTCGCCAGATTGAGTTCGATCTCGACCATCCGCGGGATGGTTCGTTCGAGCAGTTCGGCGACCTGTTCAATCTCCGCATTCAGGTCGGTCGGTCTGAGGTCGCTCTGCATTTTGCGGCTGAAGGTCAGAAGCTGGCGGGTCAGGCCTCTGGCCTTTTGAGTCGCTCTTTCGATGGTCTTGAGCTGTTTCAGGTCCGGGTGGCTCTCGTCCTTGTCCATGAGCAGCAGTTCGGTATGCCCGGCGATGGCCTGGAGCATGTTGTTGAAGTCGTGGGCGATGCCGCCGGCCAGTGTGCCGATGGACTCGATTCTCTGGGCCTGGGCGAGTTGGTCTTCCAGGTTCTTGCTCTCGGTTATGTCCCGCCAGTTGGCCACCACCCCGGACGGCCGGCCATCCGGGCCCGGGTCGGGGTAATAGGTGACGTCCACGTAGCGCCGGCCCAAACCGGCAAAATCGTACCAGGTCTTGAAGCGGACCGTTTCACCGGCCAGAGAGCGGAAGAAAAGCTGACGGACGTCTTCATTGAAGCGCTCGGCTCCGAACACGTCGGCCAGGTTCCGCCCGACGACCTTCCGGTCCAGGAGGCCATGGGCTTCGAGGTACCGGTGGTTGGCGACCAGAACGACCAGATTCCGGTCGACCAAGGCCACTAGGTCCGTCGAGGCCGAAACGATCTTTTCGTACCGTCCCAACATCTCCTCATAAGCCTTTTGGCTGGTGATGTCCTCGTGGTCGACAATTAAGTGAAGGGGCTGTCCATCAGGGTCCCGGACCAAGGCGAGCATGATCCGGGCCCGGACCACCCGGTTCGATTTGTGCCGCATGCGGACTTCCATGCTGAAAGCTTCCTG
>JAHJTB010000304.1 GCA_018830135.1 Pseudomonadota bacterium
ACCGACTCAACGTCATCCCCCTCCACGTCCCCCCCCTCCGGGAACGCAAGGAAGACATCTCCCTGCTGATCAGGGACTTCATCGAGGACTACGCTCGGGAAAACGGAACCGAACGAAAAGCCGTCACCCCCAGGGTCATTGAACGGCTCGAGGCCTGGAACTGGCCCGGCAATGTTCGAGAACTGAAAAACACGGTCGAACGCCTGCTCATCCTCAGTCCGGGCCCGGTCATCGAGTCCCTTGACCCGGTCATGGGCGCGGCCTTCGGGAGTCTGGCCCCCGAAGTCCCCGGCGATATCATGGCCCCCCGGCCTTTCCGGGAAGCCAAGGCCGATTTCGAGCGCGCCTTCATCAAAGCCCGCCTGGAAGAACATGGCTGGAACGTGACCCAGACCGCCGAAGCCATCGACATGGACCGGACCAGCCTGCACAAAAAGATGAAATCCCTAGGGCTCAACGAGGAACGGGAATAGCCGGGTCCGCAGGCTTGCGCCCAAGGCTCCCGGACCGGCCCGGAAGCGCATAAAATCTATATTTATAATTAAATTCATATAGTTGGCTTTTAACGGGTTTCAGACCCTCCGGCCTGTTTTTCCTTGACAGGTCTTTGGGTTCTACCTTAATCTTGCGCTCAAGGCATACGAAAACCCGAAACCGATCAAGACATCGACTAATGACGTGCTTCCGACGACGTGGTCGAACAGTTGAAGCTCCCCGCGGCCGGCCGCGGAACCCTTCGACATGCAAGGAAGAAATCCATTTGTTTCGTTGGCGGACCAACCCCGCGGCAGGCCGCGAGGAATATGCCCGCCCCGCATGTCCCACGCCATGATCGTCGAACACAATAACAATTCGGGCGTGCACTGCTCCCGGAAGGGGAACCGTTCCTTCCGCTCCGGTCCGGACGCCCTTCAATCCGTAAGGCCTTTCTAAGAGTTGATACCCGCTCTTATCGCCATCCACGCCGGTCAAGGCGGCTTCTTCAAGAAGGTCGCCCGCTCGTTTTACATCGAGCTTGTTGAAGACAAACCGCCCGGAAATTGCCGACCGGGCCGGACCTGCCCGGCTTTTGGGACGTGGTCCGGGTGGAGTATTCGGGCATCCCGCGGGCTACTGGAAACCGGTCGGAGTCGGAGGCCGGACAGGCCATGGCCCGGCACCTCCACCACGCGATTGAGCAAATGAAGAAGGTTCTGGAAAACGACCGGACGTCCGGCCCGACGGGCGATTCGCAACCCAACCGCTGAGGGGAGGCAGTTAATGAACACACCGAAACCGGTCGAGACCAAGGGATCGCGCAAGTCCCTGGAAACGGCCCGCAACACCTGGAAGTTCATCCTGGAGGACTACCAGGAAGGCCACGCGCACAAACAGGCCGGCCGGCCGGTGATCTGGTCCTGCGCCGCGGTCGAAAAAGAGCTTTTTTACGCCATGGGTCTGTTCCCCTATTATCCGGAGCAGTTCGCGGCCTTGTGCGCGGTCCGGCGCAAGGAAAAGGGCGGTGAAAAGGAGGCCGTGCGTTTCGCCCGGCTGGCCGAACAGGCCGGGTATTCAGCCGACCTGTGCGGTTACGAACGGGTCGTCTCCGGGTACGTCATCAACGGAGACCTCGCCGACGCCCCGCTGGGCGGCATGGCCCCTCCGGACCTGATGGTCACCACATCGGCCATCTGCGACGTGCGGCTGAAGTGGTTCGAGGACATGGCCCAGCGGCTCAACGTGCCCTTGTTCACCCTGGACCGCCCGGAGCGGGTCTACGCCCGCATCCAGCAGCACCCGCTGCCCCACGAAGTCCGGTACTACCGCTCCCAGTTGGAGGACTTCCTGTCCTTTGTCACCGAACACACCGGCATCGCCTACGACCGGGACCGCCTCGACAGCGCCTTGGACTGGGCATACAAGGCCAACGAACTGCGGCTGGAGCTTTTGGAACTGCGCAAGGCCGTGCCTTCGCCCATGGGCTGCCCCGACGGGTTCGCCACCATCTATCCGGGCATGTACTGTTCGGGCACCGAAAAGGCCTTCGAGTTCTACAAGACCTTGCGCGACGAGGTCAAGGCCCGGGTCCAGGCCGGCCGGGGCCAGATCGAAAACGAGAAGTTCCGCCTGTTGTGGTACGGCATCCCCTTGTGGTTCAACATGAGCATCTTCAACTATTTCGAGGACATCGGCGGCGTCTTCGCCTACGAGCCGGCCTACAACCCCTCGCCCTGGCCGGCCCGCCGGCCGGACGACCCGCTGACCGAAATCGCCACGCGCACCCTCTCGGTCGGCACGTCCATGCACTCCATGGTTGAATCGATTGTCGAGCAGTGCCGGGAGTACCGGATCGCAGGCGGCGTGCTGGCCTACCTGCTCACCTGCCGGCCCGTGTACCTGCCGGGCCTGGAAATCCGCCGAGCCCTGGAAGAGCGCCTCGGCATCCCGTCGGTGCTCATCGAATGCGACCTCGTCGACGAACGGAGCTACAGCGAGGGCCAGGTCAAAACCCGTCTGGACGCCTTCGGGGAACAGATACTCAAACGGATCGAGTCCGGTGAACCCATCCAGAAAAGAAAGGCGGTGGCATGAACATGAACGAGACCTTCCAGCGCTATTCCGATCACCGCCACGAGGCGGTCAGGCAGTGGAAAGCGGAAACCGGCCGGCCGGTCTTCGGATACTTCTGCTGCCTGAGTCCGGAAGAGATTCTTTTCGCCGCCGACGTCCTGCCGGTCCGGATCACCGGCACGGGCGAGCCGCTCCAGAAGGCGGACCTGCACGTGCCGCCCAACTCGTGTCCCTTCGCCCGGAGCTGCCTGGACGCGGGCATGCGCGGCCTGTACGACTATCTGGACGGCGTGGTCGTGCCCAACAGCTGCGATATCATTTTCGCCATGGAGTATTTCTGGAAGACCCTGGTCCCCCGCCCGACCCCGCCGGCCCTGATCGCCGGCGTGGACATCAAACCCTATGTCCATTACATCAATTACCCGGAAAAGATCGTCGGCCGGGAGGTCGTGCCCTACTACCTCGAGGTCTTGAAAAAATTCAAGCAGGACCTCGAACGGACGCTCGGCCGAACCATCTCCGACGACGATCTGGCCCGGAGCATCAGCGTTTACAACCAGGACAAGGTCCAGATGAAGCGCCTCTATGAACTGCGCAAAAGCGACCCGCCGGCCGTGTCCGGGTACGAGGCCTGGCAGATCGCCTACGCCGGCCTGCTCATGCCCAAGGACCAACACGCCGCCCTGCTCGAGACCTGGCTGGACGGGATCGAGTCCGAGGGCCGGCGGGCCGAGGAGGGCGTGCGCATCTATCTGTCCGGTTCGGCCATGGACGCGGTCAACGCCGAGATATACCGGGTCATCGAGGACTGCGGCGGCCAGGTGGTTTCCGACGACCTCTGCGTGGGCACCCGAAGCTTCTGGTACCCCCTCAATCCGGACCTGCCTCCCATGGAGGCCATCGCCCGCCGCTCCCTCGGCACGGCCTGTCCCCGGTCCACGGTCACCGCCCCCATCCCTGAAAACCGCTGGGCCCACATCCTGAACACCACCCGGGACTACGGCGTGGAAGGGGCGATCTTCTATACCCTGAAATGCTGCGACGCCCGGCTGTCCGAGTTCCCGCACCTGAGGGACCGGTTTAAGGCCGAACTGGACATCCCGGTGCTTTTCCTGGAAGGCGACTACACCTCGGAAGGCGTCTCCCAGATGAGGGGCCGCGTCGAGGCCTTCATCGAGATGATCGAGGGCTGACCATGCCGAT
>JAHJTB010000305.1 GCA_018830135.1 Pseudomonadota bacterium
ACCATCCGTAAATATCCTATTATTTAAAATAGATACACGGTAGGATAGGTTGGATTGAGCGACAGCGAAACCCAACATCCTTATTTCCCGATATTTGCCCGACCCGCCGCATTGGCCGGCCGGTTTATGCTTGTTCCCAAGTTCCAGAGGCCGTGAAAGTATTCAGGTTTTCAAGGTGACCGCCATAAAACGGCCTTCGATAATCCTCAAGATTCAACAAAGTAATTTGATTTATTAACTTTTTCAGATGAATCCGCGCCCGGGCCCTGGAACCTGAAGGGGCTGGTGAGGATTTCCCTTGACAAAACCGGGAGGAGATATTACTGTTTGTCCAATTAACTGGACGAATAATCAAAAAACTAATTTTTAGGTCAAAGCCCTTGGAATTCAACCCGAACCTGGTACGGCCCCCAGGCCAACCCAGGGTTCGGCATGGTCGTGGAAATGGCGGGGGGCAGAACCGTTCTGAAACAATCACCCGGTGATGGGGCAAACACCCATGGCCGCCGGGAATTCAGAGGAGGAGATTAAAGATGGGTTCGTGGCAAGTGAAGGGGCCGGTCAAGGGTCTCGGAGGTTCCTGGCGTGACAAGTACCCGGATATGAGAGACAAATTGGAGCGGATCAAAGCCCCGGTCGGTCGCGGCATCGCGTGGGAAGGCGCGGAAATTTGGGCCTACCGGAACAGACCGCGTGGCATCATTCAGGTTTTCCGCGAAAATGTTCGTCAACATCCTGACAAAGAGGCTTTTGTCTTTCATCCCGGCGGCCAGCGTCTGACCTGGGGGGAGACGTCGGAACTGGTCGACCGGATGGCCTATCGTCTGCGTCATCAATACGGCTTTCGAAAAGGGGACCGGATGGGGCTGTTAATGATGGGCGGGCCGGAATTCGTCATCAGCTACCTGGCCTCCGCCGCCCTGGGGGGGATTGCGGTGCCCATCAACCTGGGCCTGCCTCCGGACGGGATTGCCATTCAGATCAACAAGGTCCGCGCCCGGCATCTGGTGGTGTCGCCGCCGATCTGGCAGGGAAAAGTCCAGCCTGTCGCGGACCGTTTATCAGGGGAGGAATTGGTTTTTATCACCGGCGATCAATCCGCGGCCGGGGGCATTTTGTTTTCCAGCCTGGTCGATGAACCGGTTCCGGAGGTGGTGACCGAGGAAACGGGTCCATGGGATTTGTGCGCCATATCTTTTACCTCCGGGACGACGGGTTCGCCCAAGGGGACCATGGCCATGAACCTGAATGTCCTGGGCTGTGTGCAAGCCTTTGTGGACTGCATGGGCATGACCCGGGACGACGCCATCATCTGTATGCCGCCTTTGTTTCATAACACTGCGGTTTATGCCAATTTCCTCCCCGCTGTCTATATGGGCGTCAGGCTCGTGGTCATGGCTTCCTTCAATCCCCTCGAGGCCCTCCAATTGATCGATCGCGAAAAGGCCACCATGTGCGTCGCCGCCCCGGTCATGCTGCTATTCATGATGAATCATCCGGAAAGGCAGAATTATGATTTGTCTTCCTTGAAGAGGATCGGGTTCGGCGGCCATGCGGCGTCCGAGTCCTTCATCAACCAGCTTTTCCAGGTTTTTCAGCCCACAATGGCCCTGAACGGCGGTTCCGTGTCAGAAAACACGGCCTTGGGTTTCGCTTTGCCCATGGAAGACGCGATCCGGAAAATCACCAGTTGCGGGTTGGCGACTCCCAACACGGAAATCGCGCTCTTCGATGAAAACGGGCATGAGATTTTAACCCCCGGGGTCATCGGTGAGGTCGCGTACAAAGGCCAACAGACCAATGCCGGTTATTGGGAGGAGCCGGAGAAGACGGCGGAAACATTCCGTTCTGACGGCTACGTTTTGTCCGGAGATTGGGCCAAGATCGACGACGAGGGGTATCTCTGGCTCTTGGATCGCAAAAAGGACATGGTGGTTCGTGGGGGCCAGAATGTGTACTGCATCGAGGTGGAAAACAAGATCTATCTCAACGACAAGGTCCTCAGCGCGGCCGTGCTGGGTGTGCCGGACCATCTTTTTGCCGAGCGGATCAAGGCCGTGATCGTTCCCAGACCGGGCCGAAGCCTGACGGCGGAAGAGGTCCGGGAACATTGCCTGCGTCACCTGACCCATTACGAAATCCCGGAGTATGTGGTGTTTACCACGGCCCTGCCGACCAATCCTTCGGGGAAAACGCTTAAAAGGAAGCTGGTGGATTATTGGGGACAGCCGGAGGATGCCCCGGACGCGGGCCTGGCTGTCTTGAAGGCCTATTGCGGCAGCCTGCCCGACAAACTGATGGATGTGAAGATGTTCCATTTAAATGGCGTGGAACTGACGCCACGCGAGGCCATGGTCAACCTGGAACAGGGAACCGAGACGGGTGTGAGGTTGCGGACGGTCATTGAAGGTGATGGTCTGGTCCAGCTCTTGAAACCTGACGAGGCCCGTTTCAGGTCCGTCTAAATACCACAGGGAGGAATTTGATGCTCAACCAGGAAATGCTAGAAGAACTTTCGCGGATTCAGCAAAGCTATGATTCCAGTCTCAGCCGGATCATGGAAAAGGCCGGCGTCGGAGAGGAGGCCATGACCACTTTTTCCGGCCTTTCGATCAAGCCGCTCTATACACCGCTGGATGTGATCGACAGCGGCTACCTCGAGGACGTTGGGTTTCCCGGACAATACCCTTACACGCGGGGGACTTTTGCCGGGGGGTACCTGGGCCGTGGCCTGCATATCCGGCAGGTGACCGGACTGGGTACGGCCGTGGAAACCAACCAGCGATGGAAGTTTCTCATCGCCCGGGGTGCCGATGCCTTGTCCGTGGTCCCGGATGATGGTTCGGGGCATCGGGCGGACAGTGATGACGATCGCGTTCGGGGCCTGGTCGGAAACTGCGGGGTCGCGCTCGATACAGTGGACGATTTCCGGACCCTGTTTGACGGCATCGACATCAGGAAGTATACGGTCCATCTGATCACCAGCAACGCCTATGCCCTGGCCTGCTACCTGGTCATCGCCGGGGAAAAGGGCATAGACTTTCTGGATCTTCGGGGAAGCATGTCCAACTTTATCCGGCCGGAGATCGAAAGTCTGGACATCGCGGAGTTCTGCGCTCGAAACGTGCCGTTATTCAATCATGGTTACCTGGACATGCGCAACGTTCGGGAAGGCGGATGCACGGCGGTCCAGGAGATCGCTTTCGGCGTGGCCCTGGCCATGGCCGGAGCGGAGGAGTTGATCAAGCGGGGACTGCATATCGACGACTTCCTGCACCGGGTGACATGGTTTGTCAACGCTGGTCCGGAGTTCTTCGAGGAAGTGGCCAAGTTCCGGGCCATGCGGCGGGTGTGGTCGCGCGTGTTTTATGAGCGGTACGGCGCGCGCAAACCCGGGTCCCTTCAGTGCCGCATGCACTGCCAGACCTATGCGCCCACGGCCACCAAAGCCCAACCGTTCAATAACCTGATCCGGAGCGCTCTCCATGCGCTTTCCGCGGTTCTGGGCGGGGTTCAATCCCTGCATGTCAACTCTTTTGACGAAGCCCTGGCCATTCCCACCGAATTTTCGGCGGCCCTCTCGGTCCGAACCCAACAGATCATCGGCCTGGAAAGCGGAGTCACCAAGGTGATCGACCCCATGGGCGGCTCCTACTACGTCGAGAGTCTGACCAATACGCTGGAGAAGGATGCCTTGGCTTTAATCGACAAGATCCAGGATCTGGGAGGCGCCTTCAAGGCCTGGGACTGGATGTGCCAGGAGATAAGAACCGCGGCCATCAAGAACCAGCAGGAGTTTGACAGCGGGAAGCGGCCCCTGGTCGGGGTGAACACGTTGGTGGAGGAAGACGACATCCAGCTCAAGGCCTTCAGGATTCTCAACGAACACGCCGACTTTTCCACTTTGTCCGAGTATTCACCCGAGTACGCGGAAAAGCAGAATCAACGGCTGAGACGATTCCGGGAGGAACGCGATCCGGACCGGTTGGCGGAAAAGCGTGCGGTCCTGATCCAGGCCATGCAGGCCGGAGAAAACATGATCCCCTCCCTGATGGAGGCCGTCAAAGCCGGTCTCACCCGGGGGGAGTTCGCCCGGATCAAAGGGGAAGTGTTCAACATGCCGGCGGGCGGGCCTTATGAATGCAGCCCGCCCATGGTCTTAGCCTGAGAGAATGGGGGCCATTATGAGTGATAGACGTTTTCGCATACTCCTCAGCCGAGATGATTGGTACCATCAGCGTGGATACTGGGTCGTGGCCAGCGCCTTGTCTCAGGCCGGGATGGAGGTGATCCTGGGCGGAGTGCAGACGCCGGCCGAGATCGCCCAAACCGCTCTGACCGAGGACGTGGACATGATCGGCTTTCGGCTGATGAACGCCGCGCCCGAGGTCATCGTCGGCATCCTGTTTGATGAACTGAAAAAAAAGGATATTGAAGATATCCCCGTGGTGCTGGGTGGGATCATTCCGGATAAAGACGAAAAGAATCTTCGGGCAATGGGTGTCAAGGAGATTTTCCGTCAGTTTGACGGCCTGGAAATGCTCGGACTCCGTTGCGGGGTGATCGCCCGGGAGGCCCTGGAAAGACGGAACAGGCCGTCTTAACAGTGAATGATGGCCCGGCCCGGTGAACCGGGCGAGACCGGCGCCGGGCCCGGGCACCACCTGCCTGATCGATCAAGAGCCATCCATTCATCTCACCCGCCTCCTTCGGCGGCCAAATCCTTCTCCCGCGTCGAGTCTGACTGATGATTTCTCGACTCCGCTATGGAACCCGGCCAGAAATCCGCGTTGCGTCATCGGGTTTTCGTCGTTGACTCAATTGGCGGATTCTGATTTAATATAAGTGGTTAGGTCAAGGGCGGATTGGAATGCCCAGCGATATGAATGGAAAAAATGACGATAGCCCCGGATAGGAAAAAGACCCCTCAGATCATGGAAATGCAGACTCGGTGAAAATCAGATGGATGACAGCCATAAAAGCGACGTGATGGACCTGCGACGATCGCAACTGCTTCAGGCCGCCCACCGCGTGGTCAGCACAAAGGGCAGTTCCAAACTGACCATCAAGGACGTGGCCAGGGAGGCCAACTTTTCCAACGGCCTGATTCATTATTATTTCAAGAACAAGGAGGACCTTCTGCTGGCTTTGTTCAAGGAAACCCAAGGAAGATTGCAGAAGGCATTCACGGAGGCGCTGGCCGAATCGGACGATCCTAGAGACAAACTACTGGTTTTCCTGGAACATGCCTTTGGCTTGAGGGAAAACGCGCGGGATCACCTGTACGTCCTTTTCGATTTTTTGAGCCAGGCCAAGCACAACGAGAGGATAAGGAACCTGAAGCGCAAGCTTTATCAGAATTTTCGTGGAGAGTGCGCCGCCATCTTGTATGAAGGAATGGCCAAAGGTCTGTTCCACCCAGTGGACGTCGAATATGCATCGACAAAGATCATTGCCCAGATTCATGGTCTTATGGTGGAGTATGAAATCGATGAAGCGGCCTTCGACTACCATGAATACAGCCGGCGATTGACCCGGGAAATCACCGGCCAACTGTTTCTGGTCGACGCAGCCAGGCCATTGGAACAGGCGGGGTCGATGTAGTAGAGTGGTCCCTGCCCCGATTCTCACCCCTGAAGGGGTCTCCCATTTGATTTGAATCCAAAAATCCCGGTCTGAGGGTGGGGGAGGCGGACGGGCGCAGCCGATCCCGCAGGGTTCTGGCCCGGATTCCTCACCCACCGCCTGCCGCGGTCGGGAAATCCCGGCTGCTCGCGTTCAAGATTGCCGCAGATCATATCCTCAAATATTCCCGCGGCCAAAACCGTTTCCAGCTTCGTGATTCGCTGATGGTCTCTTGACCTCGCCGAACCCGGTGGGCCGGTCAAGGGGACGGCGGTCCGAACGGTCTGGACATATGCGGTTCGGCCTGTTAAACTGCTTGGTAAACTTGGGGAATTTGACCTGGATGTCGAGATGAACAAGCGGAAGCGGACTCTTTTCCTTTTCCTGATCCTGATCGTGGCCGGTTCGATGGCCGCCGGATGCGGGCTGTTCAAGAAACGGTACCCGTCCCGGCCGCCGGTGGAACCCACGACCCCCACGCCCCGCCTTTCCGGCAAGTCGTATGTCATCAACGGCCAGCGCTACTGGGTACTGGCCTCGGCCCACGGCTTCGTCCAGGACGGTCTGGCTTCGTGGTACGGGCCGAACTTCCATGGTCGCAAGACGGCCAATGGAGAGCGGTACGACATGGAGGCCATGACCGCGGCCCACAAGACCCTGCCGTTGAACACCTGGGTCAAGGTGACCAACCTGGAGAACAACCGGGAAACCATCGTCCGGGTCAACGACCGGGGGCCGTTCGTCAAGGGCCGGGTCGTCGATCTGAGTCGGGCCGGGGCCCGCGCCCTGGGCGTCCTGGGACCGGGCACGGCCCGGGTCCGTGTCGAGGCCCTGGGCACGGCCGGGTCCCAAAAGGTCGAAGGCCGAATCCAGCAGGTCCTGGTCCAGCCGGACAACTACGAAGTGGGCCAGTTCACCGTCCAGGTGGGGTCGTTCAAGGAAAAATCCAATGCCGAAGCCCTGGCCGGCCGGTTGCGGCGCTCGTACCAGCCGGTGACCATCCAGGCCTTTGATCGGGGGGACGCGGTCTTCTATCGGGTCCACGTTTCAGAGGCCAGGACCATCGGCCAGGCCCTCCAGATGGAGGCCCGGCTTGAAAAACAAGGATTTACGGATTCCTTCGTCGTGGCGCGCTAACCCCGGAAGGAGCGGGGTGGGGGGGAATCGTCTACTCGCCCGGGTCCTCGCCGCCGTTGATCTTGCGGCGCAGAACGCCCGAGGTCTTGAACACGACCACCTTGCGGGCCCGAAGCTGGAGGTCCTGCTTGGTTTGCGGGTTGCGGCCCCTGCGGGGCCGTTTGCGTTTGACGACGAACTTGCCGAAACCGCTGACCAATACGTTTTCTTCTCTGGCCAGTGTCGATTTGATGATCTCCAGAAGGTTCTCGACGACTTCGCGGGAGCGACTCTTGCTCAAGCCTGTTCTCTCGTAAACGCTGGTGATGATCTTTTCCTTGGTAACGGCCATGCAACCGTCTCCTTTCTCAGTATCGCCGAGAGCCCGAACCGGCAGTTGATACTTATATGCCTTATATGCCTAGAAAAACGGATGCTGTCAAGATTTTTTTGCCTTTACGCCGCCGGCTCGAAACCTTAAAAAACCGGTCCGGCCGCCCCAAAAGGCCGGTTTGGGCCAAAAATCGTCCGGGTCTTGACTTCCCGGGCGAAGTGGTGTCTGATCATTGAGGATCAAGCACGTTTATGCCGCCGGCCAGCGCTCCTTTGATGGGCGCATCCATTTCTCTTGGGGAGGACCGAGGAATCCCCGCGCGGACTTCAGCCTTTTTTTTATAAGAGGCGACGACGATTTACAAGCAAGGAAGACATCATGAACGAGGAGGAAGTATGAGCAGCAAGGTCTTTGCCATCGACATGCGCACGTCCGTCAAGGAAGGCATGCTTCAGAAACTGGGCCGTCTGATCGACGCCCTGGACCTGGGTCAGGGCATTCGGTCCCGGGACCTGGTGGCCATCAAGCTGCACTTCGGCGAGCGGGGCAATACGGCCTATATCCGGCCGGTGTACCTGCGTCAGGTCGTGGACAAAGTCAAGGCCCTCAAGGCCCATCCCTTTTTGACCGACGCCAATACGCTTTACGTGGGAACCCGGGGCAACTCGGTTTCGCACCTGCGGACGGCCATTGAAAACGGCTTCGACTTCGCGGTCGTGGGCGCGCCGCTGACCATTGCCGACGGTCTCAAAGGCGGAGCCTCGACCCCGGTGCCCATCGACATGGAATACATCAAGACGGCCCACATCGGGTCGGACCTGGTCGATGCGGACGTCTTGATCAGCGTGGCCCACTTCAAGCTGCACGAGCTGTCCGGTTTCGGCGGGGCCATCAAAAACGTGGGCATGGGCGGCGCTTCGAGACGGGGCAAGATGGACCAGCATTCCGGCATTTCGCCCAAAGTTAAAAACAAGGCCTGCATCGGCTGCGGCGACTGCGTGGATCACTGCGCTCAGTCGGCCATCACCCTGATCGAGGTGGAAGACAAGCAAAAAGCGTACATCGACCCGGAGAAATGCATCGGCTGCGCCGAGTGCATCCTGGTCTGCCGCCAGTCGGCCATCAATCCCCAGTATCAGGCCGACGTGCCGGTTTTCATGAAAAAAATGGTCGAATACACGGCCGCGGCCCTCAAGAACAAGCAGGGCAAGGCCTTTTTCATCAACTTTTTGACTCAGATTTCACCGGCCTGCGACTGCTACGGCCACTCCGACGCGCCGCTGGTGCGCGACATCGGCATCCTGGCCTCCACCGACCCGGTGGCCATCGACCAGGCCTCGGCCGATCTGATCAACAAGGAGTCCGCCCTGCCCGGCACCTGTCTTCAGACCTGCACCGGCCCGGGCGAGGACAAGATCAAAGGGGTGTACAACTATATCGACTGGACGATCCAGTTGGATTACGGCCAGCAGATCGGCCTGGGTTCCCGGGCCTACGATCTGGAGTGGCTGGAAAACAAGTAGCCCCCGCCGAGTCCCGGCGGGCCGAGTAAAAACTATAAAAACGTGGGCCAGTCACCTGTTTCCCGTTTTCCAGGAGAAAACGGGGAAACAGGTGACTGGCCCACGTTTTTACTGTCGGATGTTCTTCAATAAAAACGACCATGCCCTTTCTTTTACGGGTTCCCGAACCGATGCCCGGGAACCAGCGGAAACAAACCGGTCTCAGCTTTTATTCGTCCGCTTCGGTCTTGATTTCTCCTTCCGGGTCCCGGTTCAGGCCCAGGCATTTGTCGGCGAACTCGCACCACTGGGCACAGCCCAGGTCCAGTTTGGGATTGGGGAAGACGTGCCCGCAGCCCGGGCAGCGCCGGGAGGCGTCGTTTTTGAAAAACTCCACCTGGGCGTGACAGCTGGGGCAGGTGATTTCGAAAATATCGCCCGGTTTCCAGAACGCGGTGTCCTGTCCGGGACAGATGGTCGCCGTCATGGGGGCCTCCTTTCCGGACGGTCCGTCGCCCGCTGAACATGAGCGGGGTCAGGCCGCCTTTTCCACGGTTTCCTCGATCACCTCGCCGTTGACGTCCACCTTGACCAGGCGCAGGGGAATCGATCTCCCGCTTTCCTTGATCGCCTCACGGATCAGATGAACCAGCCCGAAGCAGCAGGGCACGGTCATGTAGGTCACGGTCAGGCTCCGGATGCGGTTGACCCGGAAGATTTCGGCCAGCTTGCCCTGGTAGGAACGGGCATCGTCGAGTTTGGGGCAGGCGATGATCAGGCTCCGGCCCGGGAGCCAGTCCCGGTGGAGACCGGTCAAGGCGAAACCGGTGCAGTCCGCGGCGACGAGCAGGTCGGCTTCGGCGAAAAAGGGCGCCCGGGTCGGCACCAGGTGGAGCTGGACCGGCCAGTTGCGCAGGGCCGAAGCCAGGGCCGGCCCGTCCCCGGACGCCTCCGATCCGACGGGGGTCAGTTCGCGGACGGTTTCGCCCGGACATCCGCAAGCCAATTGGGGCAGGGGTTTCAGGCCCCGGGCCTCGGCCGGGTCTTCGGCGGACAGGCGTTCTTCCACGGCGGCCTCGTCAAAGTCGGGGGCCTCCCGCTGGATGATCCGCAATGCCCCGTTGGGACACTCGCCCAGGCAGGCTCCCAGCCCGTCGCAGTATACGTCTCCCACCAGCCGGGCCTTGCCGTCAACGATCCGCAAGGCGGACTCGGCGCAGCCGCTGACGCACAGGCCGCAGCCGTCGCATTTTTCCTCGTCGATCTGAATGATATTTCTAACGGCCATGGAACACCTCCTGGTCCCTGTTTTTAAATATAAGATACCAGAAGGGTTGCGGCCAGACCTTGACCTAGATCAAGCGGAGAAAAAGGGGCGACTTTTTTATCAAGATATCGGCCTTCGGCCCGGAGCGCTGCGGGAACTCCCCGGGCCGGCCCCGGAGGTCAGGGCGCGGTTTCCAGGATGCGTTTGAAGCGCTGTTCGCCGGCGTGAACGATCCGGGCTTCGGCTTCGGCCAGCAGTTGGCCGTCCTGGCTCAGCAGCTCACCCCGCACGCGGCTGCCGGAGTGGGTCGTCTTGATGATTTGGCCGACCAGGGTCAGTTTTTGGCCGAGGCGCACGGGCTTGCGGAAGCGGACTTCGAGGGTCGTGGTCATGCAGTATTCACGGCCCAGGAGTCCGGTCACGGTCCAGGCCGTGACTTCGTCGAGGAGCAGGCACTGGAAGCCGCCGTGCATCAGGCCGTCCCAGCCGATCCATTCCTCGGGCGGATCGATCTCCGCCGTGATCCGGTCGCCGTCCTGCTGGTGGAACTGGAGGTGCAGGCCGCGGGGGTTGTCCGGGCCGCAGACGAAACACTTGCTGGCCGGGGTGTCCGGTGGGGTGAACAGAGGCTGTTTCAAGAGTCGACTCCTTCTCCGCGCGCCACGGCGGATATTCGCTCGTAGTCGTCGTGGACCAGGCCGGCCAGGTCCTCGAGGACGGGCTGCCCGGCGGCGATATGGTTGAGGATGTCCAGGACGTGATCCCGGGACAGGCCCGGACGGTAGGGCCGGTCCTGAATCAGGG
>JAHJTB010000306.1 GCA_018830135.1 Pseudomonadota bacterium
GGGCGCCGCCGGGCTGGCCCGCGGCATACAAGCGCACGCCGCCTTCGCCGATCCAGATCAGCAAACAGCCCACGCGGGCGGCCAGGGTCACGGCGGCATGACTGACGCGGATTCCCGGTTCCAGCATCAGACAGGCCACGCCGCCCACGGGCAAGTGCGTGCGCACGCCGTTCTTGTCCACCAGGACGAAGGCCCCGTCCAGGACGTCCAGGTTGCCCTTTTCCACGAAGATGATGGACCTTCTCTCCTTCATGGCCAGCGGTTTCATGGGCGGAGGAATCGTCACGGCCGCATCACCAGCATCAGTCCGCACCCAAAGGCCTTGCCCGGACCGATGCCCCGGTATAAAGCGTTCAAAAACTTGTCTACGTCATCAACCTCCAGAATTCCGGTGAATTCCACGGTCGAAATTCTGACCGGCCGGGAACCCGGGCGTTTCCGAAACATGTGCTGCCGGTATCCATCGGCCCGGATTTCCGCCTCGCGCACGGAAAAGCCGTTTTTGGCCGCCCGTTCGGAAAGCCACAAAACGGATTCCCGCTGCACGACCTCGGCCCGGTCGGGCCGGTCTTCTTCGCGAACGCCTTCTTTTTTCATCTTGAGTTTCGAATCCATCACCACGTCGTGGCGATGGAGCCGTCCGTTATCGTCCCTTTTCGAGCGAATCGGGTTGGCCGTTAGTTGAAATGCCAACCGGTCGCCGCTTTTCAGGCGGGGCGCGTACGGCTTGGTCCGCATGGCCCACACGTTTCCGTTCTTTTTTGGCGTGCGGCGAGAAACGCAATAAAACGAGGGCGCGGGCCTTTCGTTTCTCCGGCGATACAGAAAGTCCCTCTCCCTATCCGGGCCGTCCGAGAACAAGTCCCAGATCATCTGGTGAATGCGGTATCCGTCCCCGATAGAGCGCCAGAAGTCCTTACTTTTCTCCACCCCTGGCCGGATGTCAATCACGCTGAAGTACATGCCAACCTCCTATCGGCCTCCTCAAGACCAGGAGCCCTGCGTTTCGATGCGATCCTCGAATTGCCAGCGCCGTCGGCTGAGAACCGTGTCCCGGCGGATAAAGGACTGGACGGCATTCAGCCCGGCGGGCGCGCCTTCTTCCCAGTAGAATTCGGACTTTTCCAGACGAGGCAGCCCATCAAGAAAGCAATCGGCCGGAAACTCCGCGGCTTCGAAAGCCTCTCTGATGGTATCGGCTTCGCGAACCTGGGGGTGGAAAGGCAGGGCCGGCGGGCAGGATTTGCGGCCCAGATAGGGTGTGAATATCGGATGCACCAATGCCGCGGCCAGGTCCGCCATCGGCCAGGGCGGATCGACCGTCCTTGGCCACAGACACAGGGCATACAGCACGTCGGTATGATATCGGCGCCGGGAAAGAATGGTTTTCAGCTCCTTGGATTCCTTCAGTTCCTCCCGGCGGGATTCGAAGAACGAATCCCTGGCATCCGGCGGAACCTGGGCCGTGTGGAAGTCGATCAGGGATAGGCCCCTGGCTTCAACCTTCACGGCCAGTCCGTAGGATGAACACAGGGTCATATGGCGTTCTTCCTCATCCCGCCGTATCCCCAGCGCCCCGGCCAGAAGCCCCATCACCGCGGATTTGGTCGGGCGCCCGAAGCTGGGCCGCTCTTCGCCCACGGCGATGTCGCCCCATGAAGCCATGGGCCCATGGACTTGGAATACGAGAAATTCCGGCATCAGAAACCCTCCACGAAGTTCAATATCCCCTCCAGGGCGCCTTGACCGGAAAAAACGTTCATCACCTTGCGCTCATCCGCGCAGGGGCCGTACGCGGCGTCCATGCGGCCGCAGGTTGCCTCAAGGTGCTCGATCGACTCGGCCAGGTAATCCGTCCCGCCGACCGGCTTCAAAAAGGAAACGACCAGGGACCGAGGTTGCTGGTCGCCTTTTTCGGCCATGATATAAGAGGCGTAGGCCCGGCTGGCGAAGCTGTTCTGCTTGCCCGTGGGCGCGGTCTTGGCCGCCGCCTCGGTCAAAGCCCGGACGGCCATCGGAGCGAGTTCAGGTTTTTGCTCCAGGTTTTTTTTCAACAGATCGCCGTCGATGCAGACGTAGAGGTAAAACAGGCCGGCGCCGAATTCGAGTTCACCCATGTGAGCCGCGCCCACGTCTTCAACGCCTTCATTGAGATCATCCACGGCAGTGAAAAAATCGTCCTCTACGGCCGCTTCGTGAACCGATACGGCATGGGCCACCTGGGCGGCCGCCTCGGTGTTAAAAAACGGGTTGGCGGCCAGCATCCGGCCGAACAGGGCGATGTCCACGGCGGTATGATTTTTTTCCAGAAGTTTGAGTTCGTCTTCCGCCGGTGCTCGCCCGGCCTGAATGAGCCGGTCCGCCAGGTCTTGGACCGCTTTCTGCTCCTCGGGGCTGAAATGGGCCAACTGTTCGATTTCGATGCTGTTTTTCTTGAGCTTCCCGAAAACCCCCGCGATCCGGCCGGCCCACGCGGCCGCGTCGTCCTCCGAAACGCCGCCCTCGATCAATCTTTGTTGAATTCGCGTACCCATTTCCTTGGTCCGAACGCCGGCGTGCGAGGATAAAGGCCCGGTTTTAAAAAAGCCGGAGGTCCTCCAGGCCCGCTTGAGGCTTTGCGATGACACCCGCAGGCGCTGGACGCCGCCCATTATCGCGGTTTTGGGGCGGCCGAGATCGTCCCGGTTGAGGTTGGCCGGAGGATAGCTGGTCAACAGATGAAGTTGGATGAATTTGGCCATGATGCATCTCCTTCCCTTACGGTTTTGAAAAATCTTTCTTATCGGGGGCGGCGTCGTAATACTTCAAGGCCATGTCCTTGCGTACGTTCGGCCCCCAGAAGTAGACCAGGCGGGCAAGGTCTCCCAAGTCGGCGCGATGGTCCAGCAGACCCAGGACCCGGACGAGTTGAGGGAAAAGCGCATGCCGGTCCGGGGCCGCGAGCAGCCGCCTGAACCGAAGGCCGCTGACCCGGGAGGTATCCGAACCTTCCTTGGGCCTGGCCATTCGCGCGGCCGTCGGGACGCCCTGGTCATCGCCCTCGACATGGGCCAGAACCCCGGCCACCGCGGCCATACTCTCGTTTGAAAAGTCCCCCAACGGTTTCAGGGCCAGTCGCAGCCCATGAAAGGCCGGGCAAAAAGCCACTTCGAGCAGGGACCGGGAACGACGCAGCCGGGCTCGGCCGCCCCGGTCCTGGTCCAGGTCGCTCCACCAGACACGGAGCGCCTCGATTACTTCAATGTCGGAGAAACGTTTTTTATCCGCCATCCTTCACCTCACTCGAACCCGGCCGGGGTCAGGCGGCCCGCCGGTCGGGCAGCATTAAAAGGTTGCGATTCTTCTTATTGTTCGGGTGCAAGGCCGCCCGGAGCCCGTTCCAGGCGGCAGCCACGCGTTTTACATCGCTCTGTTCAATCCGTTCGGTCCAGACATGTTTCTCGAAAAGGTTTTCGGCCGCCCGGCCCAGGAGGGCCAGCCATTCCAGTTTCAGGTCGATCATGCCAGTGGATTCATTGGTCCAACCGTTTTCCAGGCCGTCGGCCAGACGGCGAAGCAAGCGATAGAAGTCATTTTCGGTTTCAATCCAGAAGTTGTGATCGAGGTGGGGCAGGCCTTTTTTCCGCCGGTCGTCCCGCTGCCCGAACAGGGCGGTCCGAACCGCGTACAACAGGTCCTGGACGGCTTTTTCCGCGATCAGGACCATGTTTCTGGCCGCCATTTCAAACGGAAGGACATGCAGGGGGTCCACCAGGACCAGGGGCAGTCTCCCCTCGGTCCATCCCCGGGCCTTCATATTGTCCATGTCGTAGCCAAAAGCCCATAATCCGAGACCCCTGTCGCGTATCCACTCGATTCGTTCCTGATAAAGGCGTTGAACGGTCAAGGCCGGCTTTCTGGAGCCGTCGGAGGCGGCCAGGGCCAGGCCCAGCCAGTCCTTGTAGCTTAGGCCGTTCGGCTGCCCGTGAATCGGAATGGGCTGATTGTCCTGCCAGCGATGGGGCGTCAGCGGATGCAGCCAGCCCCCCTCATAGTTGAACCCGCGAGGTTTGGTTCGATATGACCGGGCATGCCTGGTTGCGAGACGACCGCATAAACCGCATGGCCTTGGCTCATCATCGGTTTCGAATTCAAGGTAAATGCGGCGCGGCATGCCCCAAAACATGTGCTCATGGGGGACGTCCGCGGGCGTGGTGGATTCGCCCCGTTCACTGGTCCGGGTCGGCCCGAGCCATGGGTGGCGGTATTCACGGGAGGCGTCCCTGCACTGGTTCAGCCCATGCCAGTCTTCTTCAACGAGCACGTTCATCCATATGGTGCGCCAAAGCGTATCCTGGCAGATAAGGGTGGTCAAAGGGCCGCCCCCGCGAAGCGAAGTTCGATGTCCCTGCCCGCCGGACGGCGCATTGACTTGCAACGTGAAGACGGCCGTCGCCGCGCAGGGGAGGCAAAACCGGGAACTTCGGCCCCGCTTGATGAAATGGTCCCTATTCTCTTTCATTGTATGATCGCCCGGCTCCTCAATCAATAGTCGGGTCGCCTCCTGGGCCTTCTGGCCCTCCAGTTCATCCAGGTCCTGCATGAACCTCGGGCCGTCGCCGTCCAGGTCGAAGGCCCGGGCCACGGTTTCAAAGGCCTGCCGAAGCGCTTCGGGCGGAGGCGGGGCCTTGAGCCTCTGACGCCAGGTGCGTGGGTCCTCGGGTGCGAAGGTCGTCTGCGCCAGCCCGATAAGGAACTGGATCAGGGCGCCGTTGAAATCCGGTCTGACCGCGGCCAGGGCGACGAACGGGTCATGGCCGGCCCCTTCGGTCACCTTCCAGGGCGGGACCCATTCCACCCGCCCGCTGCGTCTTCGCGCCGGTATCCAGGGTTCGCGTATCAGGTTGTAAGACACAATGCTTGACCTCCTCCTTTCAAGACCCGGTTTCCATCTTCAGGCCGAAGCGGGGATGGTAGGTCAACCGGACCACCTCCCCGCGGCCGCTTAACGCCTCCGCCGTAAATGAATCATCGCCGGATTCCCGCAATGGAGTCAGATGACGCCACTTGCCCCCATCGGCCATTTGTTCGAGGGCCGCGGTCATGGCCTCATCCAGGCCCGAGTCCCGGGGAGGCACGATTCCCACCACCCGGTTTCGCCGGACCGACACCTCGCTCAGATGCCAGTTCCGCATGCCCTCGTCATGGTCCCACCAGGGCGTCAGCCGCCGGCCGTCCCAGCGAGCCAGGCGCAATACGGTCATGGGCGCGCCGAGGCGGGTCGGCGTCTCCTCGCTCCAGGGAACGCCATGGAGGCCGTATCCCCGTTCGAGCGGAAGCTGGTTCAGCCAGGCCAATGTTCCTTCCGCCCTTTCCTGACCTTCTGGTTCGAGGTCCCGGTCGCGAAGCGATGTCGGGCCGTTTTCGTCCGCCGCCAAGCCAAAGA
>JAHJTB010000307.1 GCA_018830135.1 Pseudomonadota bacterium
AGCGGTCTAACCCGGACCCAGGTGAAGGCCATGTTCGAGGAGGCCTTTTCCTCAACCGTGCTCCTGGCCGAGGACGGCGCCATCGGCTGGGACGTATTGTCAAAAAACCCCGATGTCGAACTGATCGTTTCCGATATTGAAATGCCGGGAATGAATGGAGTCGAATTCGTTCAAAAAATCCGGGGCAGCGAGCAGTTCATGTACCTCCCGATCATTGTCATGTCCACTTTGGGGCAGGTCAAGGAACGCGATGACGCCTTGAACAGCGGGGCGGACGCCTTTATCGAAAAGCCGGTGACCACGGAAACCCTCCAGCGGCTGATACGGGACATCTGGTAAAACGATCCCAAGGAAAACATGGCGGAAAAATAAACATGGCAGCGAATTCCAACCAATCGACCCGAACGGTGAAGGAAAATGCCGGCGGATACAATTTCGGCGTCTTCGGGGGCGTATTTCTCCCCAACATTCTGGCCATTTTGGGTGTCATCCTCTACCTGCGCTCCGGCTGGGTCGTAGGGAAGGCCGGAATCGGATACGCCGTTCTGATCGTCCTGCTGGCTCACTTCGTCACCATCACCACCGGTCTGGCCATTTCCGCCCTGTCCACCAATATGACGGTCCGGACAGGCGGGGCCTATTACATTATCTCTCGCAGCCTGGGCATCGAGATCGGCGGATGTATCGGTATCCCGCTCGCCGTGTCCCAGATTCTTTCCATCCCGTTCTACATTGTCGGCTTTGTCGAATCCCTCAGCCCCTTGATCCCAAGCGTGCCGCCCGTTTTCATCGGCCTGGCGACCCTGGTCATCCTGTCCCTGATATCCCTCAAAGGAGCGGACCTGGCCATCAAGGCCCAGTTTGTGGTTTTCCTGGTGATCGTGTTTTCTCTGGCCTCGCTGTTTTTAGGCCGTCCCATCGAGGGAAGCGGTATGCCGGTCATCTGGGGTTCGTTCAAGGGGGAGAACTTCTGGTCGGTTTTTGCCGTGTTTTTCCCCGCGGTCACGGGGATCATGAGCGGGGTCAGCATGAGCGGCGATCTGAAAGACCCCAAAAAAAGCATTCCCCTGGGAACCATGTTGTCAGTTCTAATCGGAATGGTTATTTACCTGGTCGTCATTGTCTTCCTGGGATATTACGCTTCCGAGTCGCAACTGACCGGCGATAGCGGCGTCGTGCTTAAAGTGGCCCGTTGGCCCCAGCTCATTTACGCCGGCATCTGGGCGGCTACCCTTTCGTCGGCCCTCGGATTCCTGCTTGCGGCGCCGCGGACCACTCAGGCCATAGCCAAGGATGGGGTGCTGCCCCGCTTTTTGTCCCGGGAAAGCGGGCCCAAGGGCGAGCCCCGCACCGCGTTGATGGTGGGCATCGTTCTTTCCTCCCTGGTTCTCACGGTCGGAAGCCTGAACATAATCGCCTCCGTGTTGAGCATGTTTTTCCTGGCCACCTACGGCATGCTGAACCTCGTGGCCGGACTGGAAACCCTGGTTGGCAATCCCAGCTACCGTCCCACCATCAAAGTGCCCTGGTGGGTTTCGCTCCTTGGCGCCCTTTCCTGCTTTACCGTGATGTTTCTGATCGACGCCGCGGCCACCTTGGTCGCCATCGCCATCGTGGCCGTCATCTATGTCGTCATGAAAAAACGAAACCTGGACGCCGCCTGGGGTGATCTCCGGCGCGGCATCTGGATGGCCGCGATCAGACGATCGCTTTTCCAGATGGAACAATACACCGAGCAGCCCAAAAACTGGCGGCCGAATATCATGGTTCTGACCGAGATACCCCAGGGCCGCATGGAACTGGTCCGCTTCGCCCATTGGTTCGGCCAGCGAAACGGCGTGGTGACCCTCAGGCACATCATTGTCGGCCCCTTCGATAAAGTCGGCCGGCGCGTTAAAATGGCCAAAAACAACCTGGACGCCTTCATAGAGGAAAACGACCTCAAAGCCTTCGGGGCGGTCGACGTGATCGGCGACCCCGAGAACGACCTGCGCCTGGTCCTGAGCAGCCAGGGTTATGGTGGATTCACGGCGAATTCGGTTTTGGTCGACTGGGAGGAGCGCTCGAAAAATGGCGGCGCCGATTTCCCCGGGATCGTCCGGGGTATTGAACAGGCGGAGAAAAACCTCCTCCTGCTTAAACTCGACCGGGACCGGGGATTTTCCGATAGAAGCGCCGTGGACGTTTGGTCCCGGGGGCGGGAAAACGCGTCGATGATGCTGATTCTGGCGGAACTGTTAACCCGAAACCCGGACTGGCGACATGCGCTGATTCGATTTTCCCTGGTCATCGAGGATGAGTCGGATCGGGAAACCGCCATCGCCGAGGCCCGCCGCATGCTCGACGCCGGTCGATTGAGGTGTGACGTGCGAACCGTGGTGGATGGCGGGGATATTATCGGGAAAATATCAACGGATTCGGCCGAAGCCAGCTTGGTGATCTGCGGTCTGGACCTGGTCGACACGCCCGGAAACGACGTGTTCGAGGCCATTGATCGCTTGATCGCCTACCTGCCCACCACCCTGATTGTCAGGGCCGGAAAGGATGGCCCTGATCTGCTGGCGTGATCAGTTCCGTAAAACGTCCCGGACGGGCCTCGATCATACGGCCGCGTCCGGTCGGGGAAAAAGCGGGGGCCGCCGAAGCGGCCCCTGTCTTGAATCAGGCGAAAGTGAAGCCTTGCGGCAGGTCTTTTTCATCCGTGCCTTCCGGGACCCAGGACAGGTCCAGGATGGTGTAGGTCGGGTTGACGGTCCGGAAGATGGGGGTGACGCGCATGCCGATTTTCGGCTCCCCGATGCACAGGTAGCTCATCAGAATGGTCACCACGCCCTCGAACTCGATGTTGATGAACTTGATGGGCGTATCGAGGGTGTTGAAGGCCCCCGAACGCTCGCAGACCATGAAGGTGTGAATGGTCGCGGTTTTGCGGGCCACGTCGGTCAGGTCGACGACCGTGTTTCTCGAAAGACAGTCGGGGCAGTGGATGCGGAAGGGCAGGTAGACCGATCCCTTGGTCTCGCAGTCCGGATTGTCGCACCGGGAACCGTGCAGCCTGGCCCGGCCCAGGTTCTCGAAGAAGACCGCCTCTCCCCCGTACATGTGGATGTAAGTCATATCCCTGGGGTTTGTAACCCCCATCAACCGCCAGCCTTCATCCTCGTTGCGGATGGGCACGTTGGGCGTGATGTGGTGGAAATCGCCCTTGATCTTGTATTTCCCGTCCTTGACTTTGACTTGTCCGAATACACTCATGATCTTCCTCCTCCCTGGCTTAGGCGACCGGCTTGAGCAGGTGATCGGGGTCCATCAAAATGGTGGCCGTGACGTGGGAACCCACGCCGGCGTGGCTGATGGCCAGGGCCCGCTTGGCGTCTTTGACCTGGAGGTCGGTCCAGTCGGCCGGCTTTTGCCGCTTGAACTCCTTCCAGAGTTTTTCGTCTCCGTGGAGTTCCGCCCAGCGGTTCCAGATATGCAGGGCGATCTCGAAGGTCTGCATGATGCCCGTGGCGCCCACGGCGTGCATGCAGCCGATCAGGCCGCCGGACAGGTTCGAGGGCAGTTTGCCGGGCTGGCCGGTATGGGGGTTGGTGTGGTAGCAGTCCCCGGACTCGACAAAGGTCCGGCCGTAGCCGTAGGGACGAAGGCCGATGTCTTCATACGTCTGCACGTCGCTGATGGTGAAGGCGTCGTGCAGCTCGATGACGTCCAGGTCCTCGGTGGGGTCGGTGATGCCGGCCATCCGGTACCCGTAGTAGGCGCACATCCGGGCGGCCAGGAAGCCGGTGAACCCCGGATACCGCTCTCCGCCCGGAAAACGCTCGCCCAGGTCCTTGTACTGGTCGGCCGATTCATTGGGCAGCAGCGGGATTTCCATGTCCCGCCGGCAGGCCGGCCTGAGCGTGTGGGACCCGGCGGTCACAAAGATGCGCAGCGGCTTGTTCTTGGTGCCCTTGGTCAGCTCCATGGCCGTGTCCTCGTCGCAGATGATGGCGCAGGCCGCGCCCACGCTCATCAGGCAGCAGTCCAGGGCCCGGAGGGGGTAGGCCACGACCGGAGACTGGAGCACGTCGTCCACCGTGATCTTCAACGGCGCCTGGGCGAAGGGGTTGAAGCGGGCGTAGCCCCGGTGCTTGACCGCGATCTCGGCCAGGGTCCGGCGGAAGGACTCCTCCTCCTTGCCGAAGACCTGCCAGTACTTCTGGGCCATGACCGCGTAATAGCCGGTGTAGATGTGGCCCAGCGGCGTTTCCCAGTCCTTGTCCGCCGCGCAGGAGATCAAATTGTTGCCCTCGTCCGTCGGCACCTCGTCCATGCGCTCCCAGCCCATGGCCAGCACGCAGTCCGAATACCCCGAGGCCACGGTCTTGACCGCCTCCCAGAGCGTCGAACCGCCGGTGGCCCCGCCGGTCTTGATGCCGACGTTGCCCAGGGGGTCCAGGCCCAGCCGGTCATGAATGACCGCCTCGCCCAGAAGCTGGTCCCCGAAGTGGTCCGCGAAATGGCCGTAATAGCAGGTGTGAATGTAGCGCTTGAGTTCCGCCGGCGTCTTGTCGATCAGCCGGGCGGCCATGGTCAGGGCGTCGACGCAAAGCTCCTCCGTCCGTTTTTCCGGGATGGCCCGGTCGAACTTGGACTGCCCGGCCGTAACCAGGTATACCGGACGCGCCAACTTGGGAATCTTCAACTGCCGGTCGCTAAACTTGATCATTCGGCTTGCTCCTTTCCCTTGATAAGGTTTAAGCGGTATTTGTAGCGGGCCCCGCTACAGGGCCCCGATCAGCCTGGCGATGACCACCCGCTGGATTTCCGAGGTGCCCTCGCCGATCTCGAGCAGCTTCTGGTCCCGGTAGAAGCGCTCGATGTCATACTCCTTCATCAAACCATACCCGCCGTGAAGCTGGACGGCATGGTTGGCCACCATGTGCATGACCTCGGAACAGAACAGCTTGGCCATGGCCGCATTCAGACCGAACGGCTTTTTCTGGTCCCTCTGCCAGCAGGCCTTGTAGAGCAGAAGACGGGCGCATTCGATGTACATGGCGCAGTCGGCCAGCTTGAAGGCGTTGGCCTGGAAGCTCGAGATGGGCTTGCCGAACTGGCGGCGCTCCCGGCCGTACTTCAAGGCCAGCTCGTAAGCCCCCTGAGCCCCGCCCAGACCCATGGCCCCGATCGACAGCCGGCCCCCGTCCAGGGTCTCCATCATCTGATAAAAACCGTTCCCTCGAGGCCCCAGCAGGTTCTCCTTGGGTACCCGGCAGTCGTCGAAATACAACTCGCTGGTGTTCGAAGACCGCCACATCATCTTGCCGTGCATCGGTCGGGCCTCGAAACCCGGGGTCCCGTTCTCGACCAGAATGCAGGACAGTTCCTTGCGGCCGTCATCCCGCGTCCCGGTCTGGCACATCACCGTCACCCCGAGGGAGATGTCGGTCGATGCATTGGTGATGAAAATCTTGGAGCCGTTGATGACCCACTCGTCGCCGTCCAGCACCGCGGTCGTCCGGGCGTTGCCCGCGTCCGAACCGGCGTCGGGCTCGGTCAGCCCGAAGCCCCACAACCCCTCGCCGGAGCAGAGCCTGGGCAGATACAGCCGCTTCTGCTCCTCGCTCCCGAAATAATACAGCGGCCCGATGCCCAGCGAGTTGCCCGCGGCCACGGTCGCGGCATGGGACCCGTCCACCCGGGCGATCTCTTCGGTGGCGATGATGTACGACAGATAGTCCATGCCCTGACCGGAATAGTCCTCGGACACGAACATCCCGAACAGACCCAACTCGCCCATGGCCCGCATCGTCTCGTAGGAGAACTCCTCCCGGTCGTCCAGTTCCCTGGCCACCGGCCGAATCTCCTTCTCCGCGAAATCACGAACGCTCCGACGAAGAATCTCCTGATCCATGCTCAGCTCAAAATCCATGACGCCCTCCCGTCCCCTCAGACGCGATCTCTCCCACCGCCGGCGGCAACGCGGACATGTCCTACAACGTGCCCACCCACATGACGATGGCCAATCCCCCGCCAATGTTGGTTATGGTCTGGTTTTCCAGGTCCGACCAGATGTGAACCGCATCACCCTCGTTCATGCGGATCGTCCGGTCGCCATGCTCCAGCTCCAGCGCGCCCTTGAGCACGCACAGGATCTCCTGGCCGTTCTTGATGTTCTTGCGCACCGGAATGGCCCGGTCCGCCGACAGGAACAACAAGGCGCTGTCCAGCACCGTCCGCTCCTCCGGCGGGCAGAAACGACGGGTCTCGAATCCCGTGTGCGGCATGTCCGCGTCGCCCCACTCCCCCTTGCGGATCAGAAACAACCGCTCCTGGTGCTTGAGTTCGTTGCGCAGCTCGCCCACGTCCACTTCGATGGCGTCGCAGATGTTGAAAAGGGTTTCCACGGAGGGAGACTTGACGTTGTTCTCCACCTGGCTCATGAACCCCTCCGAAACGCCGGCCCTTTCGGCCACCGCCTTCAGGGTCAGGCCCCGTTCCTTCCGATATCGTCTCAGCAGGGTTCCCAGGTTCATGGCAGGTTTGCCCTCGTTCAGGGCCGGCGGCGTCCACCCGCCTTGCCCTCTGGCTAAGATTAACCATTAGCAAATATTAATCCGGATGTCAAGATAAATCGAATCGGGAGCTCCCCCTTGACTTTACATGGGGAAACAGCCTACCTTACCCTCGATCAACGAGATGTCGAACCCGGAGGAGGTGGTCGGACGTGATCGAGGCATGGCGGGGCCTGGCGGCCCGGATAGCGGGATACGAGGAGGAGATCGTCCGTTTTCAGAGTGAACTGGTGGCCTGCCCGGCCCTGGGGCCGGACAACGGCGGCCGGGGCGAGTCGGACAAGGCGGCCCTGGTTCGGGACTGGCTCGACCGCCTGGCCCCGGACGAGATCATGGAGATCGACGCTCCGGACGAGCGGGTCCCTTCGGGGCGGAGGCCGAACCTGGCGGCCCTGTTCAAGGGTCGGGGCCGGGGCCGGGTCTGGGTGTTGTCTCATCTGGACGTGGTCCCGCCCGGTGAGCCTTCCCTGTGGGATTCGGACCCCTTTGTCCTGCGCCGGGACGGCGATCGGCTTTACGGCCGGGGGACCGAGGACAATCATCAGGGCATCGTCTCCTCGTATTTCGCGGCCCGGGCCTTTCGCGACGAAGGGCTGCTTCCGGCTCTGGACGTGGGGCTGCTGTTCGTTGCGGACGAGGAGACCGGTTCGGGTCTGGGGTTGGACTATGTGATCGAGTCGAAGCCCGATCTGTTCTCCCCCGATGATTTGATCATCGTGCCGGATGCGGGCGACGAGTACGGGACCATGATCGAGATTTCCGAGAAGAGCATGCTCTGGCTCAAGTTCACGGTCCGGGGGCGCCAGTGCCACGCCAGCACGCCCGACCGGGGGGTGAACACGCTCCGGGCCTCGGCCCGGATGATCACGGCCCTGGACGAGGCCCTGCCCCGGACCTTCGGGAACCGGGACCCGCTGTTTTCGATTCCATTCAGCACGTTCGAGCCGACCAAAAAGGAGGCCAACGTACCCAACGTCAACACCATTCCCGGCGAGGACGTCTTCTTTTTCGACGCGCGGGTGCTGCCTGGCTACGATCTGGCCGAGGTCAAGGCCCGGGCCCGGACCGTGGCCGAATCCATTGCCGCCGAACAGGGTGCTTCGGTGGAGATGGAGGCCGTCCAGGAGGCGCAGGCCCCGCCGCCCACCCCGGCGGACGCGCCCGTGGCCCGGGCCCTGGCCCGGGCCGTGGCCGCGGTCCACGGCCGGGAGGCCCTGCCGATGGGTATCGGCGGGGGCACGGTGGCCGCCTTTTTCCGACGCCGGGGACTGCCGGCCGCGGTCTGGTCGACCATCGCCCACAACGCCCACGCCCCCAATGAATTCGCCCTGATTTCCAATCTGGTCGCCGACGCCAAAATCCTGGCCCATGTCTTCCTGGGAGGTTGAAGGAACATCCCCGCGGCCGGACCTCGACCGGCCCGCCCCGGTTGCCAAATCCACCCCGGCCCGATATAATTTTTCCCATCCCGCGATTTCGGCCGGGCGGACGCCGGCGCGTCACCCGAAAAAAGCATCATGACCAGTCCTCTGAACATCGCCTCGTCTGATCCGAAAGGCAGGCACGGGTTGGACCTGAAGGCCCTCTCGACCCGCATCGGACGCCAGCAGAAACAGTTCGTCTGGGCCCTCATGGCCGCCTGGACCCTGCTCCTGGTCGGCTGGCTCTGGGCCGGACAGTATCTGACCGACCAGGCGGCCAGGGAAATGGCCCTGGCCCAGGCCCGGACTCTTTTGGCCAAGGACCTGCTCTATCGCCAGTGGAACTCGGAACTGGGCGGCGTTTACGTGCCGATCACTCCCCATACGCCCCCGAACCCCTACCTCGATGTGCCGAACCGGGAGGCGACCACGACCGAGGGCCTCGACCTGACCCTGATCAACCCGGCCTACATGACCCGGCTGGTCTATCAGATTCAGGCCAAACGGATCGGTATATCGGCCAGAATCACCAGCCTCAAGCCCATCAACCCGATCAACCGGGCGGACGACTGGGAACGGACCGGCCTGGAAAGTTTGGAACTGGGGTCGGAGGAGTATTCGGCCCTGATCGAAAACAACGGCCAGGCCTTCATGCGCCTGCTCATTCCCATGAAAACCGAGGCGAACTGCCTGCGGTGCCACGCCAGACAGGGCTACCGGGTGGGCGACGTTCGCGGAGGGCTGAGCGTGGCCGTGCCCATGGCCCCCTTCCAGGCCGCACTGCGCGGCCACATGACCGGCTCCGTCACCCTGGGCCTGATCTCCTGGGCCGCGGGCCTGGTGGTCATCCTGGCCGGGTATTTCTACCTCCAGCGTTCGGAAAAGCTGCGCGTCCGGGCCGAGGAGGAAATCCGGCTCCTGTCCCGGGCCGTCCGTCAAAGCCCGGCCTCGGTGGTCATCACCGACACCTCGGGCCTGATCGAATACGTCAACCCCAAATTCACCGAGGTGACCGGGTACTCCCTGGATGAGGCCCTCGGCCGGAACCCTCGCATCCTCAAGTCCGGGCTCCAGCCGCCCGAGATTTACCGGCAGCTTTGGGAAACCATCACCACCGGACGTGAATGGCGCGGCGAACTCCAGAACCGGAAAAAGGACGGGGCCCTGTACTGGGAGTACGTGTCCATTTCCCCGGTCACCTCGCCCGAAGGCGGGGTGACCCATTTTCTGGCCGTCAAGGAGGACGTCACCGAACGCAAACGGGCCGAGGAGGAACTC
>JAHJTB010000308.1 GCA_018830135.1 Pseudomonadota bacterium
CCATATGGTAGCCAGAAAGGGATTTCGGGGAGATTTAACTAAAAAAGGGCAAATTAGGTATCTCCTAACTTACCCTTTTTATTGACATTCATGGTCGGGACGACTGGATTTGAACCAGCGACCCCCTGAACCCCATTCAGGTGCGCTTCCAGACTGCGCCACGTCCCGACAGGGCGCAATATATACCCGTGTTCCGGTCCGTGTCAAGGCGGAATGCCTATTGGGCCAGAGTTTTTGACGATTCGGTGCCGGGGGGGGCTGGGAATGTCGGAAAGAAGCGGGGTTATGGATTACCGGGTCGGACGGAAAGGGATACTGGCAGTTCGGAAGAGAGATTGCCGCGCCGCCTGTCGCGGCTCGCAATGACGGAGCGGGGGCCTTTGAGTCGGGTTACAGGGGCCGGCCATGGGGTGTCGGCCGGTCCGGGTCACGGGCGAAGGGATCAGGCGGACGGGTTTTTGTCGGCGCGGAGGACGCGGGCTTCGCCGATGCGCATGGTCAGGCCCCGGGTGTCGAAGTATTCGAGAACGGGAATGAGGTACTTGCGGCTCAGGCCGGTCATGTCCTTGAACTGGGGCGTGGTCAGTTCCCGGTTCTGCTGGAGGAATTCGCGGGCCTGATTCCAGAGTTGGTCCAGGCTGTCGCGATGGTAGTAGAGGTCGGTCTTGACCTTGACCAGGTCGCCGTTCTTGACGAGGTGGTCCAGGATTTCCTTATGCTGGGCGGGGCTGCCGGGGAGTCCGGGGGCGGCCTCCTTGAAGTAGGGCGGGGTGATGCCGGACTGTTTGTACAAGGCGATGAGGTCCTGCTGAATTTTCTCGAAGTCTCCGGCCAGGCTGGGCTGGTGGGAGGCCAGGCGGACGATGTCGCGGTCGACGGCCACGGCGCCCTGGGCGGCGAGCTGTTCGAGGACGAAGGCCTGGAGCTTGCCGTCGTCCAGTCCGGGAATCCGGGTCTTGAATTCTTCCTTGCCCAGGCCGGGCCGGACCGGGAATTTTTCGTGGTATTCGGTCAGGGTCTCGACGACCTTTTCCTTGAGGCGGTCGAAGGTCCGGCCACCGATGAGGCGTCCGTTTTCCTTGTCGAATGTGATGGCCTCCCGGTTGGATAGAATCTGGTCGAGGGCCTTTTTGATCTGTTTGGCGGACAGGTCGACGATGCCGGCCAGTTCGGCGGCCGAGGCGCCGTCCGTGCCGGCGCTGTTGATGAGCACGCGCAGGCCGGCCACGGGGTCGTGTTCGCGCAGGACGGCCAGATCGGCCAGGACCCGTTCGTTGCGGCGTTTGTGGCGCAGCGGTCTGGGATTGAGGATTTCGCCGCCGGCCACGGTCCGGACCGGGGAGTAGGAGCGCAGGACGAAGCGGTCGCCGGCCAGGCAGACGGCTTCCTCGTCGAGAATGATCTGGGCCGGCCCGGAGCCTCCGGGCGGAAGCTCTTCGGCGTCCAGGAGCAGGACCCGGCCGATGTTTTCGGCCGTTCCGACGTGGAAACGCACCTGGACCCGGTTCTTGAGGGGCTTTTCGTTGCTTTTGAGATGACTGACCCAGATGTCCATGCGGCGGCTGGGCTGGAGGGTACGGGGCGGGGCCAGGACCTGGCCGCGCAGGACGCTGTATCGTTCGAGCCCCTGGAGGTTGACCGCGGTGCGCAGGCCGGGGCCGACTTCGGTGACGGATTCGTTGTGGACCTGGAGGCCGCGGACCTTGGCCGTGAGCCGGCCGGGGTAGACCATGACCGTGTCGCCCACGGACAGGGTCCCAGACAGGGACGTGCCGGTGACCACGGTGCCGAAGCCTTTCATGGTGAAGACGCGGTCCAGGGGCATGCGGAAGATGCTGCCGGACTGGCGGGATTCCACCCGGGACACGACGTCGGCGGCGGCGCGAAGCACATCGTCGGCCCCCTGGCCGGTCTGGGCGGAGAAGCGGACGATTTCGGCGTCTTCGAGAAAGGTGCCGGCGGTGTAGTCCCGGACGTCCTCCTCGACCAGTTCCAGCCACTCCTCGTCGACCAGGTCGACCTTGGTCAGGACCACGAGTCCGTAACGCACGCCGAGCAGTTCGCAGATTTCCACATGCTCCCGGGTCTGGGGCATGATGCCTTCGTCGGCGGCCACGACCAGGGCCACGAGGTCGATGCCCGTGGCGCCGGCGACCATGTGCTTGACGAACTTTTCGTGTCCGGGCACGTCCACGATGCCCAGGCGGACGCCGCCGGGCAGGGTCATGTGGGCGAAGCCCAGCTCGATGGTGATGCCCCGGGCCTTTTCCTCCTTGAGCCGGTCGGTGTCGATGCCGGTCAGGACCCGGACCAGGCTGGTCTTGCCGTGGTCGATATGTCCGGCGGTGCCGAGAATGACCTGTTTGGTCATGGAAGCTCGCTCCTGGTGTGGCTTGGGGGGCCGAGGCCCCATCCGGTTTATTATAGTGTTCCAGGGCTTGGGGTCAAGGACGTAATCCGGAACCGCCCCCGGGCCGCTGGGATCAAAACCGGAGCGAGGCCCGCGTCTGGCGGGATCGATGAGAAAAGGCCCCCCGCGGCGAACCGCGAAGGGGCCTTCGGGATGACCGGAATATCAGCGGACCACTTGTTCCACGGCCGCCTTGATCTTTGCCGCGTTGGGCAGGACGTGCTGCTCGATGTACCCGCCGGGAATGGGATAATTGGCCGCGCAGACCCGTTTGACCGGGGCGTCCAGGGAGTCGAAGGCGTGTTCCATGATCTGAAAGCCCAGTTCGGCGGCGAATCCGCAGCGCTCGGTGTCCTCGTCCGCGATGACCACCCGGCCGGTCTTGGCCACGGATTCGAGGATGGTTTCGAGGTCCAGGGGCTCGAGGGTCCGGGGATCGATCACCTCGACGCTGATCCGGCCCTCGAGTTCCCGGGCGACCTGAAGCGCGTAGTGAACCATCAGCGAGTTGGCCACCAGGGTCACGTCCGAGCCGGGTTTTCGCACTTCGGCCACGCCGAAGGGCACGGTGTAGTCCTCCTCGGGAACGTCGCCGGTCAGGCCCAGGAGCATCTTGTGCCAGAAGAAGCAGACCGGGTTGTTGTCTCGAATGGCCGTCTTGAGCAGTCCCTTGGCGTCATGGGGGGTGCTGGGCAGGGCCAGCTTGAGCCCCGGGCTGTGGAGAACCGGGGCGGAAGGGACCTGGGAATGCTCGTTGCAGAGCATCATGCCGCCGCCCACGGCGCCCATGAAGACAAGGGGCAGGTCCACCTTGCCCCCGTGCAGGAACCGCCACTGGGCCGCCTTGAGGAATATCTCGTCTCCGGCCACGTACATGAAGTCGGCGAACATGAAGTCCACCACGGGCCGGTACCCGGCCATGGCCGCGCCCAGGCCCGCGCCGGCCACGCCGGTCTCGCAGATGGGGGAGTCCAGAATCCGGTCCGGTCCGAACTCCTGGACCAGGCCGGTGGTGGCCCCGAAGGACCCGCCCTGGATGCTTTCACCCACCACGAACACCTTTTCGTCACGCCTCATCTCTTCAGCCAGGGCCTCGTTGATGGCCTGGACGTACATCAGCTCTCTCATGACAGGACCTCCGATCCTATTTTGCGTACAGCAACTCGTCCAAGCCGACAGGCTCGGCAATGGGGCTCTCGTCGGCGAACTTTTCCGCCGCGGCCACTTCGTCCTCGGCCTCCCGGTCTATCCGCTCGACGTCCTCCGGAGTCAGGATGCCTTGTTCGAGCAGTTTTTCGCGGCAGAGCCGAACCGGGTCCCGCTTTCTCAGCTCATCGATCTCTTCCGGGGTCCTCAGGTCGGCGTTCCGGTAGTCGGGAATGCCCACGGCGTGGGAACAGAAGCGGTGGCATTTCAGTTCGACCATGGACGGCCCCTTGCCGGCCCGGGCCCGCTCGACCGCCGCCTGGACCGCTTCGGCCACGGCGATCACGTCCTGGCCGTCGGCCACCACGCCGGGCATGCCGTACCCCTGGGCCAGGCTGGCGATGTCCTCGACCGGATGGGCCTTGGCCGCCGGGACGAACATGCCGATGCCGTTGTTCTCGCAGACGAAGACCACGGGCAGCTTCCAGTTGTTGGCCATGAGGGCGCATTCGTGAAACGTGCCCCGGTTCGAGGTCCCGTCGCCGAAGCAGCAGACCGCCACCTGGCCGGTCTTGTTCATCTTGGCCGCCAGGCCCCAGCCCACGGTCACGGGGAAGCAGGAGCCCACCGTGCCGGCCGCGCCCATGAGGCCGAATTCCGTGTCAATGCCGTGGAAGGTGGACACCCCGCCGCAGCATCCGGTGGCCTTGCCGGTGTGTTCGGCCAGGTAGTACTTGGGGTCGGCCCCCTTGCTGATCATGTGGGGCAGCCCGTGGCCACGCAGGTGGGGGAAGAGGTAGTCGTCGGGCCGGAGAAAACTGCAGGCCCCCACGCCCGGGGCCTCCCCGCCCTCGGCCGGATGGTAGAAACCCAGGAGCCGGCCTTCGGAAAGCCTCTTGACGAAAAGCTCGTCAAAAGCCCGGGTCCGGACCAGGTTGGTATAAAGCGTGATCAACTGTTCCCTCGCGAAAGACATGGCTTGCCTCCTTAATTTATTGTTGAAAGTGCAGGTGGGGTTGAGCGCGGGCGAAACCCAACCATAAAGATCATTCCCAACGCAAACGGCAACGCCCCCATGTTTCGGCGGTTCACGAAAAATGATCCGCCAGCACGGTTTTCGCTCCGAGTTTGCCGGAGATCGAGCAGGGATAAATCCCGCCGCCGGGAAAGACGTACTGGCCGACATGGTACAGCCCCGGGAGCGGGGTGGTTATGGGGCCTCGAAACGGACCGCTCTGCTCGGGAATGTTGGCCAGACCGTGGATGCCGCCGGCCGTGGCCAGGGTGTACCGTTCCATGGTCAGGGGCGTGGCGGTTTCCATTACCGTGATCCGGCTTTCCAGGTCCGGGATGTATCGGGCCATGTTCCGGATGATTCTTCGGGCCATTTCGTCTTTGAAGGCCCGGTATCCGGTCCGGTCCTCGCCCCGTATGAACCAGCCGTCCGGATGTTCGTACGGGCAGGGACAGGAAATGTTCACGGCCCGATATCCTTGCGGCGACATTTCCCGGCCCTGGACGCTGATCAGCGCGCTCGAGGTAATGGCCTCGATATCCCAGTTTTTCACCCGGTCATGAATGGGCTCGGTACCCGGAAAGACGAACGTCGAGACGTTTTCCAGACCCGGCCCGTCTTCGATTCCGAGGTAGACCTGAAAGACCGCGCCGGAGGGTCGTTTGTTTTTTATCCGACGGACGAATTCGTCCGGAAGCGAGCCGGGGTCGAGCATCTTCAGATAGGTCTGCTCGTCCGAGGCGGCCGAGATTACCACGCCGGCCCTGACTTCGTTGCCGCCCCGGGCGACCACCCCGACGGCCCGTCCGTCCTCGACCATCACCCGGTCGACCCGCTGGTTGACCACGACCTGGCCGTCGCGGGCATCGATGTATCGGAGCAGCAGATCGATCAGGGTCGGGGTGCCTCCGACCATCAGGCTCATGCCCTCGCCGGTATGGTGAGAGGTCCAGATTTTGGCGAAGGTCGCAAAATTCTGCTCTTCAAGCGGGAGCGTGGTGTACGTGCCGACCAAGGTCAGGAAAAATATCAGGTCGGGCTCCAGGCGGGCGAAGCGGTCCCGGATGAACTCCCCGGTGGTTTTGCCCAGGTATTTGACGAACAGCGGATGCTTGGAGGCCAGGACATCCAGGTCGGGCGGTCCGCCTAGGGACTCGATGTAATCGCCGGCCTCCTTGATCTCGAGCATGTCCGTGAGAAAGGCATCGATTCCGCTTTTCCGGTCCGGGAAAAGGCTGGTCAGGTTTTCCCGGTATTTTTTCAGATCGAGATCGCCTTCGATACGGCGGTCCCGGACGAAGGCCGCGTAGGACGGCCTGACGGGGACCAGGCGGAGCTGCTGGCCGATCCCCTGAAGCGTTTCGAACAGGGGGGCGTTTTCCTGTTTGATGCCCGTGACCCGGTGCCCTCCGGCCTCGAAGGTGAATCCCTTTCTTTTAAAGGTGCTGGTCATGCCGCCCGGCTGGTAGTGCTGCTCGAGAACCAGGACGCTCAGTCCGGCCCGGGCCAGGTCGACGGCGCAGACCAGGCCGGAGATTCCGGCGCCGATGACGACGGCGTCATAGCGGGTCTTGTTGATTTGGGTCTGATATTTCATCGGGCCGTTTCTCCTTGGTCTGCCTGCCGGTTCCCACGCCGGAGCTTGGGAACGAGGGGAAAATGTTGGGTTACGCTTCGCTAACCCAACCTGCAACTGCTTCGTCGCTTCGCTTCTCGCGGAGACGGCGGGTGATGCACGTGGTTCAGTGGAGGAGCCAACCGGGCCGAAGCATTGGCCTGCCTCCAGCATTTGTCAGACGTCGCCGTTGGCGAACCGGGTCATTTTCCGGGCCTGTTCGAGCATCTTCCGTTTGACCGGCTGGAAGTTTTTCAAGAGCCTGATCAGGGGCGGCATGGGGATGATGTTTTGGGAAGCCGCCTTCTGGGTCGAGGGTTTGACGCGGCCGGTGGTGGCCAGCTCGTACCCGGCCTGCTCGAAGGCCTGATAGGCGGCCGCGAGTCTGGGTGCGCGTTCGAAGGCGCCCGGGTCGCGGCCGTGTCCGGCGAAGCGGCCGGCGTTGCGGACCAGGAGGCCCGCCAGCGGGGCGTCATGGAACTTGGCATAGGTCCGGAAATACGAGATCAGGTTTTGGGGGGTCTCCTTTTCGGTATTGTCGCAGCAGATCAGGGCCACGATGGGTTTGGAGCAGATGTCGGGGTCCAGATGATGGAAGAACATTCCGCTTTTGGTCAACCGGAGGTCGAAGACGTCGCCCGTGGCATAGAGCCGGTCCAGGAAGGTCTTGAGCAGGCCCGGCATGGAGAAGACGTAGACCGGGGTGGCGAAGACGATGATGTCGGCCTCGGCCATCCGGTTGAAGACCCCCCGGACGTCGTCCTTGTCGTCATAGACGCATCGGAGGTAGTGCTCCCGGGTATTGCATTTCCCGCAGGAGAGGCAGCGGTTGATTTTCAGTTCGGCCAGGGTGACCACCTCGAATTGGGCCCCGCCGTCGGTCGCCCCCTTGGCCAGTTTGTCCACCAGGAACCGGGTGTGGCCCTGGTTCCCCCGGTGAGAGGCGTTGAGCGCCAGGATTTTCATGGGCTGTCCCTGTCCTTTCACTTTTCCGGTTCGAGAACGTAACCTTTAACCCGCTCCATGTCCGCCGGATAGTGTTTGGCCCCGAACCAGTAGCAGACGCCGGCGAGCAGGCCGGTCACGGTCATGAAGGCTATGGCGACCTTGAGTCCGTGCGCCCCGCCGCCCAGGCTGTCCGAGACCGCGCCCACCACGGACGGAGCCCAGGCCGCACCGCCCAACATGGCGATAAAGCCGGCCATGCCCCAGGAAATCCCCTTCAGGCCGGGGGTGACCACGTCCTGTGAAATGGCGTTGACCGCGGGCGTGGGCATCATGATGAATATACCCAGGACCAGTCCGAAGACGAAGCCGATTCCGACCAGTTCGAAGACAATGGCCAGGGCCATGAGGATGGAGGCCATGACGGTCCCGACGATACACGTATTCAGACGCCCTCTGGGATTCCTTTTCTGCCACAGGTCCGCGACGATTCCTCCCACGGGCGCGCCGACGATGCCCATCAGGCCGATAAGGCCCATGAACATGCCCGCCTTGGCCACCGGCAGATTGTGGGCCCGCATGAGGAAGGCCGGACCCCAGACGATGAAGGCCATGGTCATGGCCATTTGCAGGGCGTACCCGACGTAGACCCACTTGAGGGTCGGAATCCTCAAAAGAGCGCCCAAGGAGGTCAGGAACCGGGTCTGTTTGCCCGAGGCGTCCACGGTCTTGACGGTCTTGTAGTCCTTGAGGAACAGGGCCAGGATGCCCAGGATGATGCCGGGCACGGCGAAGATGAAAAAAGGAGCCCGCCAGCTGCCGTACCGTCCGGCCAGGTATCCGCCCAGGATCGTGCCCAGGGAGGCGCCCAGGGGAATGGAGGCGCTGAATATGCCCAGGACCCGGCTCCGGGCCTGCTGGGAATAGGCCGCGGTGATCATGGCCGTGCCCGCCGGCGGAAAGCCGGCCTCGCCGACCCCGACCAGGACCCGGGGCAGGAGGACGCCCATAAAACTTCTGCCCAGGCCGGTGACGTAGGTGAAGACGCTCCAGATAATGGCCATCAGGCCCAGGACCTTGCGCCGGCTCCAGCGGTCGACCAGGTAGGCGGCCGGAAAGGCCAGAACGGCCATGCTCAGGAAGAAGCCGGTCTGGAGCATTCCGGCCTGGGTGTCCGAAAAGCCGAGGTCCTGTTTCATGGGTTCGAGGACCACGGACAGGACCTGCCGGTCCATGTAATTGACCATGTACAGCAGAAAACAGATGATCAGGATGCTGGATCGCTGAAACCCGGTCAGCTTGAACTCTTCCCTGGGAACGGTCTGGTTTTCGTTCATATTTTCCGGCCTCCTTGTTCGGTTGGGGGGTGGCTTTCCATTTGCTGGTTCCCAAGCTCCATCCAGCTTGGGAACCCGATTTCGGAAGCTCCAGCTTCCATTTTTGGTTATCCGGTCATTCTTTGCCACGAACGGATACCGTGGAATAAGCTGTTGAAGCAGAGCTTCAAGCCCATTGGGCGTTCCCAAGCAAGAGCTTGGGAACGAGCAAATGCAATCACTTGCAAGTCAAGATCAATGCTTGGTAAGAAGGGCTTCTGACTCCTTTTTTCAGGAAAGCCGGTTCCATTTCTCCGCGGGCGTGAACAGAATCCGGTCTCCATCCACCCGGCGGGAGGCCCCGGTTTCGTCCAGGAGCCTGGCCACCAGCATGCCCGGCATGGAAGGGATGTTGGGCAGGGTCAGGCCCAGTTTGAGGATCACGTGTTTGTTTTTCGATTTTTTGAGTTCCTCGACGATCTCCGCCACCGTGGCCTCTCCGATGCGGGAATGGGCCAGTAGGGTTTCGTCCCGGATGGTGGTGAAGTATTCGACCCAGAGGCGGTAGAATTCGACGCAGTCCTCCCGGCCTCTGGCCGCGTCCTGCATCTCCATGGGCAGCAGCGGGGTCACGCCCCAGACGGCCTGGGACCGGGGCCACCATTGCGCGGTGCGATGGGAGTCCGTGGCCAGAAGGATGTGGCCCTGTTCGGCCATGGACAGGCATTTTTCGCAGATGTCGACACAGGCCCCGAAGTTGCAATCAAAAAACGGCGGGTTGATCTCGAGGGTGGCGTCGCCGGTGATCATCAGCTTGTGGAGGGGATCGTAGACGCAGACGTGGCCGGGACTCTGGGAGCCGTCGTGGATGATGAAAAAGCGGCCCACCGGCCATCCCCAGACCTCGACGTCTCCGTAGGTCCGCTTTTCCTTGTCCCTGAGCAAAAGGGGTTCGGCCCGGTCTCGAATGTACGGACCCAGGTCCGGGCAAAGGACGTTTTTGAGCACCGATTCCCAGACCTCCCGGGTCCGGGCCTGGTCGTACTCCTCGGGCAGGGATTCGACCAGCTTCCAGGTGGCCTGGTATTGCGGCTCGTTGTATTCGGGGAAGTTTTTGGCCCACGCCGCAAAGAGCTTCAAGCCGTCGGGCATGACGCTCAGGGGGTCGTAATAGTGTTTGACCTTTTCGAAATCCCCGAGCATGTGGTCCGGGATGTTCAGGGTGTGAAACTCGGGTTCGGGCAGGATGAACCGCGCGGATTCATACCCGGCCTCCAGGATGACGTCGTTGTTCTTGCCGTGATCCCAATGCCCGTGGCTCATGACGAGCACCAGGTCCTTGGCTCCCTGGGCGGCCAGTTTTTTGAGCACGTCCAGGATGAGCGGGCGGTAGAAGGGGTGGTGGCCCGAGTCCATCATCAGGACCATGTCGCCGTCGCGCATGATGAAGATGTTGCCCGAAGGGGGTTCGAGCAGGAAGACGTAGCGGCAGTACCCCTCGATCATCCAGACGTCGGGCGCGATCTCCATGACCCGGGTCTTTTCCAGGTCTTCGAGCATTTCGGGATTGCAGAACGGATTGCACAAAAGACTTGATGAGGTCATTTTAAATACTCCTTTCCCAAAGGGGTTGATTGAAGAGCGGAAAAACGCGTTCGGCCCCGGCGGCCCGCGGTGCTACAGCCGCAGCCGCAGGTCCTCGAGCGGGTAGCACATGCAGGGATGGATATAGCCCGCTTTCCGGTCCGACCAGCGCCGGCGAACGCCCCGGGGAATGAAGACCCGGCCGGATATCAGCCGGGTCCGGCAGGCGGCGCACTCTCCCGAGCGGCATACGGCCGGGACCACCAGGCCGGCCCGTTCCAGGGAGTTCATGAGCGGTTCGCCGGCCCGGGCCCTGAAGGCGAGCCCCGAACGTTCCTCGACGATCTCGAACTCGGTTTCCGGAGACAGGCCCGGCCAATCCGGGTCCAGGGAGATGTCGTCGGGCGGACCGCAGGCCTCTTTCCGGATAAGTCGCCCGGGAACGCCCAACGCCTCGAGGGCCTTCTCGCACAGGACGTGCATTTGCGCCGGACCGCAGATGAAGAAGGCCCTGTCCCGGGTCGAGCCCAGGCAGGAGGCGATCGTGTCCGCGTCCAGGAAGCCTCGACGTCCCGACCATCCCTCGGGCGGTTCACTGATGATGAAATCGACCCGGATATTGGAGTGGGCCTCGGCCAGGGCGCGCAGTTCCGCCTCGAAGATCACGTCCTCCGGGGTCCGGCTGCCGTACAAAAGGTGGATGTTCAGGGGCAGGTCCCTGGCGGCCGTTTCCCTGATCATGGAGGCAAACGGCGTGATGCCGCTGCCGCCGGCCAGAAAGACCAGGTCGGCGGGGCCGGTCAGGGGATCGATGTAAAACTCGCCGTGGGGGCCGGTGGATTCCAGGACGCGGCCCGGCTCGATCCGGTCCAGGAGATAGGGGGAGACGAACCCGTTTTCCTTCCGGCGCACGGTGACGTCCAGGAAGGGCGCGCCGGGAGGCGAGGAGATGCTGTAGGCCCGGGAGGTTTTCGACCCGTCGATCCGGACGGAGAGATTGAGATACTGCCCGGCCCTGAAGGGGGGCGGATCGCCCTGGAGCGGAATCAGGCGCAGGGTCTTGGTGCTCGGCGTTTCCCGGATGATTTCCCGGACCTTCAGATCGAGCCGGGCGGGGTGGAGGGCTGAAATCATGCCGCCGGCCAGGAGCGCGTCGAGGTCTTGCGGTTCCCTCGCGTTTTGGACCTGATCGGCCATCCGGGCCCCCATATCCACGATCAGGGCCGGGTCGCCGCCGCTTTCCATGTCGGCCATGGCCTCTTTCGAGGCCAGCAGTCCGGAGAATATGCAGGGCATGTAACCGCCGCCGATTCTAGCCCAGGCATTGGCGAAATACAGGCCGGCCAGGGGACCGCGAC
>JAHJTB010000309.1 GCA_018830135.1 Pseudomonadota bacterium
CGATCTCAGGCCGACATAGGCCCCATAGCCCAGATGCCACGCCAGGAATATCTTGAGGCGCCGTCGTTCTTCCGCCGTCAGATCGAACAGTTTCATGGGGACAATGATACTTTATTGAACCGGGCCGGCGCAAGTGGCCCTTCAAGCCGTCTCCGGGTCCAGAAACTGGAGGTAATAGTTCTTGAGCAGCCAGACGATATGGTAGTCCAGCAGGGCCCGATCCAGCCCCGGGGCCAGGTTTCGCAGGTCGGACAAAGGGCGGGGGCCTTTGGCCAGGGAAGCGGTCAGTTCCTTTAACAGGTCGGTGGCCAGGAGGGGGGCCACGTCCGAATACATGGCCGGTCTGGCCTGATCGGCCAGGTAATCCCGGCCGGCCCGGGTCAGGGTCAGAAGCGCGTCGTCGGGCAGGGGACCGGAGGGATAGTGGCCGAAGATGTCCGACCAGGTGAAGGCAAAGGGATCGCGTATGGGCCCGGGAGGGCCTTGATAGGCCAGGGCCGAGGCTTTCAATTCGCCCCACAAGGTTTCATAAAGCCCGATCACGACGCGCCAGTCGAAGCGGCGTATGGCTGCCTGCCGGGCCTGCCTGCCCATTTCGGCCCGTTTTTCAGGATGTTGTCTGAGTTCGGCCAGACGGCGTTCCAGTTCGGCCAGAGAGACGTACGTGCCCTGGCTCTGGATCAGGTGGCCGATATTGTTGAGCAGGGTCGCCGAGAGCAAGGCGCCGACGGGATGGTCCGGCGCCCAGGCCGTGGGGAGCAGGTACCCGGTCCGGCCAGGGTCGACCAGGTCCTTGTACCCGTCGAAGTCTGAGACCAGGGCGGGCAGACCCGATGCAGCCGCCTCGATGACCGTCAGGCCGAAGGTCTCCTGGACGTTGTCCACGGGCGAGATGAACACGTCGGCCGCGGCCAGCAGATCGGCCTTGACCGTTTCGTTGGGGTTGGGACGGACCAGGACGCCGGCTTCCAGGCCAAGGTCCCGGACCTGGCCCTGGAGCATGGCCGAGTACCCGATCTCCTCGGCCCCGGCCAGGATCAACAGGGCGCCCTTGCGGACCGGACTCCGCCGCCAGAAGTGCAACAGGGGCAGGAGGTCCATCTTCAGGAAATAATTGAACCGGGCCAGGGAGAGGATGACGAAGGCGCGGTCCGGCAGGCCCAGACGCCGGCGGGCCGCCAGTCGGTCCCGAGGCTGGAAGCGGTCCGTGTCCACCCCCAGGGGGATGCGCTCGATCCGGCCGGAGTAGGCCAGGTTTTCTCCGAACAGCCGGGCCAGGCCGCGGGACAGGAAGTCCAGGTTGCGCTGGACGACTTCGGCCGCGCTCCGGCTGGTGGCGACCAGGGCGTCGAAGGGCATGGGACCGGGCAGGAGCTTTTTGAAGGTCTCGGATATGATCTCGCGGTAGCTGATGGTATGAGTTACGGCGGTCAGCGGTACGGTCGGGGCCAGGGCGTTGCGTACGTGGGCCAGCGGCGTGAAATAGCTGACCGGATCGGCCTGATGAATGGCCGTGTAATCGTAATGTTGCAGGCAGGCAGGCAGGTCGAGAAAGGTGAAGGCGCGGACCCGGCGGCCGCCGGCTCGAATCAGGTCGCCGAAAACCTGCTCGAAGCGGTTTCTGGTCGCGGCGTTGGCGCAGAAAAAATGCAGTTCGTCGGCCCGGGAAAAGGAAAGCAGGGCCTTTTCAAACTCCAGGTCGGCCACCTGACGGCCGATCCGGACTTCCTGAGCAAACACTTCCTGAAAGGAACTCATGAATCCGACGATCATGGAGCCAAAATAACACAGGGCGGTCGAAGCTTACAAGCCAAGGAGTCGCCAAAGGGGAAAAACGCGAAAGGCGAGGATGAACCTCGCCCCTCGAACAGGTCCGGTCACCCGGACGGAATCAGTGCATCGCGCCTTGAAAAATCCGGACCTCGGCCTGTCCGGAAAACAACTCTCTCATTTCCTGGAGCAACCGATTCGTGGCCTCTTCGACCCGACGCACGTCCGTTTCCGGGACCTCGACGATTTCGATGGCCTGAAGCGTGGATTCGAGTCCCTGAATCCGGCGGTGCAACCCAGGGTCCAGGGTCTCGACGTCCAGGGCGCCCTGGACCTCGAGAATGGTTTCCACGCAGTTGGCCAGGCGCAGGTGCTTGCGGGAGGGAACGATCATGCGAGCTTGCCCAACTCCCGCATGGTCTCGAAAAACACCTTGTAAAACCGTTCGTACGTGGCCAGCCCTTTTTGGAGGGCCTTGGTGAGCTCGGCCTCGTCGGACAGATTGACGACCATGTTGACCGACATGGCATACGCGGCCATGTCGTCCAGGGTCTTGTAGTCCTTTCCGAACAGGGCCAGGAATATCCGCCGCCGGGTGGACATGTCCATCGGCTGGAGGAGTTGGAAGATCGAGTTGTTCTCCCGGTTCTGGCCTTCGTAGTTTTCATCCAGCAGGATGACGTGGAACAGGGTGATCCGAATCCGCTCGATGGCGTCCCGGGTCGATTTGGGGAAGACCGAGTGGTATCCCAGTTCGGTAATGATTTTGGCCAGCTTGTCCCGAAGGGGACCCGCGTCGAAACAGATCAGGGCCAGTTTGGTCCCTTCGGCGTAAAACTCGCCCAGGCCTCCGGTGTCCTCGGCCTCGCCGGTTTCGGCGCCCCCGGCCGGGGCGGCCGAGTTGTCCGTGGGGACCTGCACGGTATTTTTATGCTGACACTTGGGGCAGTTGAAGGCAAACTCGGCCCCGGGCTTGAGCCTGTCGTCAGGCAGATTCAGCTTCGTCTGGCAGTTTTCACATTGAACCTTCATGGAATCCTCCGTGAGAGATGTCAAACATGGCTTGGGACGGCTTCATCAGCTGTCGTAGCCTTCGTCCATGGCCAGGCCTTCGATATCGGTCGTTTTTTCGCCGTGTTCCGCCTTGATCGTATCGATGCCCCGGCCGACGATCGCTTTTTTCGAAGCATAGGCCATGGCCGTCTCCTCGGTGACCAGGCCTTCCTGATACAGGTGGAGTATGCACTGATCAAAGGTCTGCATGCCGAATGCCGTCAGGCCGCCGATGGTGGCGTAATAGGTCTTGTCCTCGTTTTCGCCGTTGATGACCATGTCCTTGATCTGAAGGTTCGATCCCATGACTTCGTGGGCCGCCACCCGGCCGCCGCCGACCTTGGGCAACAACCGCTGGCAGACGATCCAGCGGACCGTGTCGGCCAGGCGGATGCGAATCTGCTGCTCCTCCTCCTGTTCGAACATGCCCACGATGCGGTTGATGGTCTGGCCGGCGTCCACGGTGTGGATGGTCGAAAGGACCAGGTGGCCGGTTTCCGCGGCCGAGAGGCCGATTTCGACCGTCTCCCGGTCACGCATCTCACCCACCAGGATGACCTTGGGCGCCTGGCGCAGGGCCGCCCGGAGACCGCTGGCGAAGGCGTCGAAGTCCGCGCCCATCTCCCGCTGGTTGAAGGTCGCCTTTTTGTGGGGATGGACGAATTCGACCGGGTCCTCGAGGGTGACCACGTGAACGGACATGGCCTCGTTGATTTCGTTGAGCACGGCGGCCAGGGAGGTGGATTTGCCCGAACCGGTCGATCCGGTGACCAGGATGATCCCGTTCTTTTCCTTGGCCATCATGTTGAAGGCCTTGGGCAGCTTGAGCTGCTCGATGGTGGGGATGACCGTTTCCAGCTTTCGCATGACCGTACTGTACCGGTTGCGCTGCGAGAAGACGTTGACCCGGAACCGGGCCTTGCCCCCGAGCTGGTAGGACATGTCGCAGGAACCTTCCCGGAGAAGAATCTCGGTCAGACGGCGGTCGGAATGGACCAGGTTCAAGGCGAATATTTCCGCCTGGAACGGGGTGATCTCCTCGATGTTGGGCTTGAACTCCACCTTGGCGAGCTGCCCGGACGATTCGACCTGGAACGGCTTGCCCGCCGTGATGTTCAAGTCCGAAACGTTGTTATGGGACTCGAGCATCTTGGCCAGGATATAGTCGATTTGCGCCTGCTGCATGGCTGTCCCCCTACACGTCGGTGATGTCGTCGGAGGGCTTGGTCCGGAACTGCTTGAATTTGCCCTTGTCGATGCACTTGTTGTACGCATCGTCCGGATCGACCCGGCCGGCCATCAGGTGTTCCATGATCGCGTCGTCCAGGGACTGCATTCCGAACTTTTTTCCGGTCTGAATGACCGAGGGAATCTGGAAGGTCTTGCTCTCACGAATCAGGTTGCGGACGGCCGGGGTGGCCAGCAGAATCTCGAGGGCGGCCACGCGGCCCTTTTTGTCGATCCGTTTGAACAAGGTCTGGGCCACCACGGCCCGGAGTCCGTCGGCCAGGGATGATCGAATCTGAGCCTGTTGATTGGCCGGGAAGACTTCGATGACACGGTCCACGGTCTTGGAGGCGCTGGTGGTGTGGAGGGTGCCCATGACCAGGTGGCCGGTATTGGCCGCCTCCAGGGCCAGGGAGATGGTTTCCAGGTCGCGCATTTCGCCGACCAGAATGATGTCCGGGTCTTCACGAAGCGCCCCGCGCAGGGCGGCCAGAAATGATTTGGTGTGCGTGCCGACCTCACGATGGTTGACCAGACAGCCCTGGCTCTTGTGCACGAATTCGAGAGGGTCTTCGATGGTCAGGATGTGGTCCTTGCGCTGCTTGTTGGATTCATCGACGATGGCGGCCAGGGTGGTCGACTTGCCCGACCCGGTCGGACCGGTGACCAGGATCAGCCCCTTGGGCAACAAGGCCAGCCTTTTGACGATCATGGGCAACCCAAGCTGATCGGCGGTCAGGATTTCGCTGGGAATCTCGCGAAACACGGCGCCGATGCCCCACTTCTGGTTGAAGAAGTTGGCCCGGTACCGGGCCAGGCCGGGGATTTCGTAAGCGAAGTCCACGTCCCCGGTTTCCTCGAAGACCTTGATCTTCTCTTCGGGAGTGATCTCGTAGAGCAGCTTTTTCAACTCGTCGTCGTGCATGACTTTGTACTTGACCCGCTCCAACTCACCCCGGATGCGCAGGATCGGCTGGCTTCCCGAGGCCAGATGAAGGTCCGAAGCACCTTGCTCGCTCATCAGTTTGAAAAACGCGTCAATTTGTGCCATATTTGAGAACCTCCCTCAAATATTGTTCAGTTAGGACCATTTGCCGTCGGAACCCTTGCGCAGGTCCCGGTACTCGATACGACCGCGGTCGTTGATAAACGAACTGGTCAGCCATCCGATGACACTCAGGATCAGGGCACCGCCCAGGGCCGGCCAGAAACCGCCGACATGGACGCCTTTGATGACGGCGGACAGGATCATGAGCATAAAAGCGTTAATCACGAACAGAAACAGGCCCAGGGTCAGCACGGTCAGGGGCAGGGTCAGAATGATCAGCAACGGACGCACGATGGCGTTAAGAATGCCCAGGAACGCCGCGGCCAGCAAGGCGTAGAAAAAACTGTCCACGCGGATGCCGGGCACGAGGTAGCTGACCAGTAACAAGGACAGCCCGCTAAGGAGCCAACGCAGTAAAAGGCCTTTCATTTCGTTTTTCCAGCCGTGAAACCCCTAAAGGCTAGTAAATAGTTATTTACCACAACAATTCCCGAGGTTCAAGTCAAGAGATTCCCACTTCGTAATCATACATGAAAAGAGGCATATTGGATCCCGGCCGTCCGCGACAGGGCGGTTGGGGATCGCTCCCGATCGCTGAGGGCTTACCCCGCCTCGGCCGCCCTCCATTGCCCGGCCTTTTCAGACCGGATATACTATCGTTCATGAACGACCCCCTGGCCATAGCCGAGGAAAATCGCCGAATCCGGGAACTCCAACGCACCGTCGATCTGGCCCTTTTCTACATCCGCGTCGCCGATCTGGGTCCGGAGGAGGCGACCGACCTGGTCGCCCGGGTCAAGGCCAAGGCCCTGCTGCTGTTTCCGGGCAAGGAACAGACCTTCGACCTGATCTACCTGCCGCGCTTTCGGCGCGTCCTGACCCGGCGTTTCGGAATGCATTGATCCGGGCTTGGCTTGGCCGCCGAACGGCCCGCGGGTCAGGCCGTCAGATGGTCCAGGCCGCGCGGGGCCGGCGTGTAGCCGTGCCCCTTCATGATTTCCTCGAGCTCCCGACCCTCGATTTTTTCCTTTTCCAGAAGCATCTGAGCCCCTTCGTCCAGAACGGCCCTCCGTTCCCGGAGCACGGCCTTGGCCAGGGTGTACTGGTCTTCCATGATCTTGCGGACCGCTTCGTCGATTTCCCGGGCCGTCTGTTCGCTGTACTGCCGTTCCTGGGCCAGCCCGGGCACGTTCAGGAATTGGGCACGGCGCTCCGATTCGAGGTAAACGCGGCCCAGTCCTTCGTCCATGCCATACTCCTTGACCATGCCCCGGGCAATGTCCGTGGCCTTGGCCAGGTCGTTGTGGGCGCCGGTGGACACGTCGCCCATGACGATGTCCTCGGCCGCCCGGCCCCCCAGGGCCATGGCGATCCGGGACAGAAGCTCCTGCCGGGTCATCAGGTACCGTTCCTCGGTGGGCACGTTCAGGGTGTAGCCCAGGGCGGAGATGCCTCGGGGAATGATGGTGATCTTTTGGACCGGGTCGGCCCCGGGCAGCGACAGACCCACCAGGGCGTGACCCACCTCGTGATAGGCCACGATGCGGCGCTCCTGCTCGTTGATCAGACGGTTCTTCTTCTCGAGTCCGGCAATCACCCGTTCCACGGCCTCCTGGAACTCTTCGTTGCTCACCGTCTCCTTGTTGCGCCGAACGGCCAGCAGGGCGGCTTCGTTGACCAGGTTGGCCAGGTCCGCGCCGGCGAAACCCGGCGTCATGGCCGCTATGTTGGCCAGGTTCACGTCCGGGGCCAGCTTGACGTCCCGTATATGGACCCGAAGAATCTCCTCCCGGCCTTTTTTGTCCGGTTTGTCCACCAGGATGTGCCGGTCGAACCGTCCGGGCCGCAGCAGGGCCGGGTCCAGAATCTCGGGCCGGTTGGTGGCGGCCATGAGAATGACGCCCTGGGTCGGATCAAAGCCGTCCATCTCCACCAGCAACTGGTTCAAAGTCTGTTCCCGTTCGTCGTGTCCGCCGATACCCACGCCCCCCCGGGCCCTGCCCAGGGCATCGAGTTCGTCGATAAAGATGATGCACGGCGCCTTGGCCTTGGCCTGCTGGAACAGGTCCCGCACCCGGGCCGCGCCCAGTCCGACAAACATTTCCACGAACTCCGATCCGGAAAGGCTGAAAAAGGGCACGCCGCTCTCGCCGGCCGTGGCCTTCGAGAGCATGGTCTTGCCCGTGCCCGGCGGACCGACCAGTAGAACGCCCCGGGGCAGCCTGCCGCCGATCCGAGTGAACTTGTCCGGATACTTCAGGAACTCGACGACCTCCATCAGTTCTTCTTTGGCCTCGTCCAGGCCGGCCACGTCGTTGAAGGAGACGTTCAGGTCCTCCATCATGTAAACCTTGGCCTTGTTCTTGCCCAGGGACAGGAAACCCTGCTGGGCGCCCATGCGCCGGAAGAAATAGTACCAGACGCCCATGAAGAGCAGAATCGGAACGATCCAGCTTAACAGGTCGCGAAAAAAGGTGCTCTCGATGACCCCGGTGAACTTGATGTTGTGTTTTTCGAGCTTGTCGGACAGTTCGGGGTCGACCCGGACCGTGGTGAATTCCTGGAGCTTGTCCCCCCCCTCCGGGGTTTTCATCTTGCCCTGGATGCGGTTTTGGGTGATCGCCAGTTCGACGATCCGGCCCGAGTCCAGGGCGGCCAGAAAGTCGCTGTACGGGAGGTGCTGGACTTTGTAGGCCTGGGTAATGACGTTCTGGATGAGCATGATCGCCCAGAAGGCCAGAATGATGTACCAGATCGAGAACTTGGTCTGTTTGTTCATCCCGTCCGTCCCCCGGTCTTCGGATTTGAGGGCAGGCGCCCGATCCGGTTATCATAGACCGAAGCGGCCAGGATTCAAAGAAAAAAAGCCCCCGCGAAGCGGGGGCTTTCGTCAAGCCGGATGGACGGGCGTCCGTCAATCAGCCCATTTTTTCCTTCACGTAGGTCAGGGCCTTGATCTTCAGGTCCTCGGCCTCGGCAAAAAGGCGGGCGCGCTGATTGACCACGTCGGTCACAAAGGCCTCGTCCTTGATGCTCGGAATATTGATATCCACGGAAAGCATGCAGGCCCGGAGCGCGGCCTCGCAGACGTACGCGCCGACGCCCACGTCCGAGATGGCCATTTTGTTGCCGAACCGGGACAGGCGGTCGGCCTGTTTGAGCAGTTCCAGGC
>JAHJTB010000310.1 GCA_018830135.1 Pseudomonadota bacterium
AATGCATGGCGAAACGCGAAGTTGGACCGGTTTTGGGCCGCGGGCGTATTATACGATACGTCGAGGTCAAAAAGCGGGAAACGAGCGTTGCGGCACGCGTTTCGACGCCGCGGTAGAAGGCAACTGCAAAATCCGGGTTTAATCGCTTACACCCCGGCAGGGGTTCAGCGGCCGGCCGCGCTCGATGACCGCCCCTGGCGTTCCAGCGGGCCGGGTCGAGCTTTACTTGAAATCCGTCCGGGCCGCGGTTATAATGAAGACAGCTTAAAAGGGAGCAAGTCGGTAGAAGATAATGATTTATCCCAGCAGCAGAAAAACCGTCCTGGACCGGGAGAACCCCAAGGAGAAATCCAGCCTGGACCAGGTCAACTTTACGCTCAAGCCGCTCGAGCTGAAGGATTACCTGGATCGGTACATCATTCAACAGGACCGGGCCAAGTCCATCATCGCCACCAAGGTCTGCACGCATTTCAACCGCATCCAGTTCGACCGGAACCTGCCGGCCGAGGACGGCGGCCGGAGCGTGGGCCAGATCAAGAACAACATCATCATGATCGGGCCCACCGGGGTGGGCAAGACCTACATGATCAAGCTGGTGGCCAAGAAACTGGGCGTGCCCATGGTCAAGGCGGACGCGACCAAGTTTTCCGAGACGGGCTACGTGGGCGGGGACGTCGAGGACCTGATCCGGCAGCTTTACCAGGAGGCCGGCGAGGACCTGGAACTGGCCGAGCACGGCATCGTCTATCTCGACGAGATCGACAAGATCGCGGCCAGCCATCACCTGATCGGGCCGGACGTATCCCGGGCCGGGGTCCAGCGGGCCCTGCTCAAGCCCATGGAGGAGACCGAGGTCGACATCAAGACCCCCCACGACCCGGTCAGCCAGCTTCAGGCCATCGAGCGGTACCGCCGCAGCGGCAAGGTCGAACGCAAGACCATCAACACCCGGAACATCCTGTTCATCGTCAGCGGGGCCTTCACCGACCTGGCTGGGATCATCAAAAAGCGGATGCAGTCCCACGAGATGGGTTTCACGGCCGACGTGTCATCTCCGAGCCATGACGCCCGGTATCTCCATCACGTCCGGGCCGAGGACCTGGTCTCCTTTGGTTTCGAGAGCGAGTTCGTGGGCCGCCTGCCCGTGGTGGCCGTGCTGGACCATCTGACCGAAGGGGACCTGTACGACATCCTCAAGAATCCCAACAACCCCATCGTCACCAGCAAGAAGAAGGACTTCAAGTCCTACGACATCGACCTGAAGTTCGACGACGCGGCCCTGCGGTCCCTGGCCGCCCGGGCGGCCCTGGAAAAGACCGGGGCCCGCGGCCTGGTCAGCGCCATCGAGCGGACCCTGATCCCCTTCGAGGCCAGGCTGCCGTCGACCAATATTCGGCGGCTTTCGGTGACCGGGTCCACGGTCGAGCAGCCCGAGGCGGAACTCAAACGCCTGATCGAGGCGCCGGACGCCCAGGAGGTCCGGGACGATTTCGAGCGGCTCAGCGCCGAGGAGCGGGCCGACATACTGGCCGCCATCCAGGCCCAGAGCGATTTTCTCCAGGTGAAATACAGCATGGCCCTGACCCCGACCCGGGCCGGCCTGCTGGCTGATTTCATCTCCGACCATTTCCTGGACCTGGGCGCGGCCGCCAGCCAGTTGGACCAGATCTATGAGAGCGTCGAAGGCTGCGCCCTGACCTTTTTCGAAAAGTTCGGCCTGACTATCGAGTTCACCGAGGCGGCCGCGGACGAAATGGTTCGCCGGGTCCTGATCGAGGGCCAGGCGGCGGACCGGGTCTGCACGATGTTCACCCGGGACTTCGAGTACGGATTGAACCTGATCAAGGAAAAGACCGGCCAGACCCGGTTCAAGATCGACCGGGAGGCCATCATGGAGCCGGAAAAATATCTCAACGACCTGATTACCGATCTGTTTCAGAACCTGGACTGATGCGGGTCCCGCGGGCGGCCGCCGGCCGAAAGCGGTTCCGGACCGGCCGCGGGCCGGCTTTTTCCATTTCTCGCCCGGGGCGGTCGGCGTCGTGATCGGCATCTCCAAACTCTGGTGCGGCACGGTCGAACCGTCCGATGCCCTGCGTTACGGCCGTCGTTCGTCGGCCCTGCCTTCGCACCTGCTTCAGTTTTCCGAAGACAAGAAGCCGGTCGTGGTCTGGAACGTCACCCAGGCCTGCAATCTGCGGTGCGTGCATTGTTACGCCCACGCCAAGGCGGCGGGCGGTCCGGACGAGCTGTCCACGGCGGACGGGCTGGCCCTGATCGACGACCTGGCCGGCTTTGGCGCGCCGGTCCTCCTGTTTTCCGGGGGCGAACCCCTGGTCCGGCCGGACCTGACGCAACTGATCCGGCACGCGGTCGGCCGGGGCATGCGGGCCGTGATATCGACCAACGGCACGCTGATCACGCCGGCCAAGGCCGAGGAACTCAGGGACCTGGGGCTGTCCTACGTCGGCATCAGCCTGGACGGGCTGGCCGAGGTCAACGACCGGTTTCGGGGCGTTGCCGGGGCCTTCGACCTGGCCCTGGCCGGGATTCGGAACTGCCGGGCCGCCGGGCTCAAGGTCGGCCTGCGCTTCACGATCAACAAGCGCAACGCCGCCGAAATCCCGGCCGTCTTCGACCTGCTCGAAGCCGAAGGCGTGCCCCGCATCTGTTTCTATCACCTGGTCTACTCCGGCCGGGGCTCGAACCTGATCCACGAGGACCTGGACCACGCCGCGACCCGGGCCGCGGTGGACCTGATCATCGACCGGACCCGGGACCTCCACGACCGGGGACGGCCCACGGAAGTCCTGACCGTGGACAACCACGCCGACGGCCCCTATCTGTACCTGCGCATGAACCGGGAGGGCAACCCCCGGGCCGGCGACGTGCTCGATCTGCTCAAAATGAACGAAGGCAACTCGTCCGGCCGGGGCATCGGCTGCGTGTCCTGGGACGGCCAGGTCCATGCCGACCAGTTCTGGCGCCAGATCAGCTTCGGCAACGTGCGCCAGCGGCCGTTTTCCGAGATATGGAACGATCCCGGCCTGGACCTGCTTGCCCGCCTCAAGGACAAGAAACGGTATGTCACCGGCCGCTGCCATACCTGCCGGTGGCTCGACGTCTGCGGGGGCAACTTCCGGGCCCGGGCCGAGGCGGCCGCCGGCGACCCCTGGGCCCCGGACCCGGCCTGCTACCTGACCGACGAGGAGATCGCCTGAGCCGGGGCTTGGCCCGTCCCTCTCGCTCCCGCCGGATGCGCGAGGGGCTTTTCCGCTCGTTCCCAAGCTCCAGCTTGGGAACGTTGTTTCGCCTTGAAGCCCTGCTTCAACTCATTGCTCCGTAAGGCGCGGCCATGGCGAAAACCAACGCCATGATGGAAAAACAGGGAAGCGGGAGCTTCCAGGATCGGGTTCCCTGGCTGGAGCCTGGGAACCAGCCGTAAAATATTTCCCAGGTTGGGTTACGCTTCGCTTACCCAACCTGCGACTTCTGAACCGTCATGGCCCGTCGTGCCCGACAAGGCATGGCGGTTCCAAGGAGTTCATCATGTATTTCCCTGACTATCGGCCCCGTCGGCTCAGACGGACTCCGACCCTGCGGCGGATGGTGCGCGAAACCACCCTGTCCGTGGACGACCTGATCTATCCTCTTTTCGTGGCCCCGGGGCAGGGCCTCAAGGCCCCCATCGCCGCCATGCCCGGCCAGTACCATTTCTCGGTGGACACCCTGGTCCAGGAAGCGGTCCGGGCCCGGGACCTGGGACTGCCCGCGGTGCTGCTGTTCGGCCTGCCGGAAACCAAGGACGAAACCGGGTCCTCGGGCTACGATCCGGACGGCATCGTCCAGCGGGCCGTATCCGCCATCAAGGAAAAAGTGGACGACCTCGTGGTCATCACCGACGTCTGCCTCTGCGAGTACACCTCCCATGGCCATTGCGGCCTGCTCCAGCCGGACGGCCAGGTGGACAACGACGCCACCCTGGAACTCCTGGCCCGCCAGGCCCTGACCCACGTCCAGGCCGGCGCGGACATGGTCGCGCCGTCGGACATGATGGACGGACGGGTCGCGGAAATCCGACAGGTCCTGGACGACGAGGGCTTCACCCACATACCCATCATGAGCTACGCGGCCAAGTTCGCCTCCGCCTTTTACGGGCCCTTCCGGGAAGCGGCCCAGTCCGCCCCGGCCTTCGGCGACCGCAAGGGCTACCAGATGGACCCGGCCAACGCCCGCGAGGCCCTGCGCGAAGTCTCCCTGGACATCGAGGAAGGAGCCGACATCATCATGGTCAAACCGGCCCTGCCCTTTCTGGACGTCATCGCCCGGGTTCGCCAGGAGTTCGACCGTCCCCTGGCCGCGTACAACGTCTCGGGCGAATACGCCATGATCAAGGCCGCGGCCGAACGGGGCTGGATCGACGAAAAGGCCGTGGTGATCGAGTCCCTGACCGGCATCAAGCGCGCCGGGGCCGACATGATCCTGACCTACTTCGCCCCGGACGCGGCCCGATGGATTCAGGAATGACCGGCCTTCACCCCGGTCCGGTCCAGCCGCCCGCCGACCAGGCCCCGCGACTGGTGGCCTGGGAAGTGACCCGGGCCTGCAACCTGGCCTGCGCCCACTGCCGGGCCTCGGCCGTGGACCGGCCCGACCCCTCGGAACTGTCCCCGGACGAAGGCCTGGACCTGATCGACCAGATCGCCGACCTGGGCGGACAGACCATCTTGATCCTTACCGGCGGGGAACCGCTCCTGCGCCCGGACGTCTTCGAACTGGCCGCCCACGGGACCCTGCGGGGCCTGCGCGTGGTCATGGCCCCCAACGGCACCCTGATCAATCCCCAGACCGCGGCCCTGATGAAAAGATCGGGCATCCAGCGCATCAGCGTCAGTATCGACGGGGCTGCGGCCGAGGACCACGACCGCTTCCGGGGCGTGGACGGGGCCTTCGACCAGCTCATGAGAGGCCTGCATTACGCCCGGGAGGCCGGGATCGAGTTCCAGGTCAACACCACGGTCACCCGGCACAACCTGCCCCAAGTCGAGGCCATCCAGGAACTGGCCGTCTCCCGGGGCGCGGCGGCCCACCACATCTTTCTGCTCGTGCCCACCGGACGAGGCCGCCAACTGACCGACGAAGTCATTTCCGCCGAAGAATACGAAAAGGTCCTCAACTGGTTCTACGAACGCCGGGACCAGGTCGACCTCCAGCTCAAGGCCACCTGCGCGCCCCACTACTACCGCATCCTGCGCCAGCGGGCCCGGGCCGAAGGCCGGCCGGTCGACTTCGCCACCTTCGGCCTTGACGCCATGTCCCGAGGCTGCCTGGGCGGACAGGGCTTCGTCTTCGTCTCCCATACCGGACAGGTCCAGCCCTGCGGGTACCTCGATCTGGACTGCGGCCAGCTCCGTGAAAAAAACTTCGGCACGATCTACCGGGAATCCCCCGTCTTTCTGAAGCTGCGGGACCAGTCCCAATATTCGGGCAAGTGCGGCCGGTGCGAGTTCTGGAAGGTCTGCGGCGGATGCCGGGCCCGGGCCTTTGCCGCCACCGGAGACTACCTGGCCGAAGAGCCCCTCTGCCTCTATCAGCCGGCCCGGGCCGGGGCGGAAGCGTGACCGGGGACCACTCCGAAATCCGGCTGGACGAAATCCAGAAGGCCGTCCTCAACCAGATTCAGTCGGATTTTCCCATCGACCCCCGGCCCTACCGGGTCCTGGGACAACGCCTGGGCCTCTCCGAGGAAGCGGTCCTGGATCAGGTCCGCCGGCTCCGCCGCTCCGGCGTCATCCGCCGCATCGGCGGCAACTTTTCCTCCACCAGCCTGGGATACGCCAGCACCCTCTGCGCCGCCCGGGTCCCGGAAGACAGACTCGAATCCTTCATCCGCCGCGTCAACCAATTCGACGGCGTGACCCACAACTACCGCCGCGAACACGACCTCAACGTCTGGTTCACCTTCATCGCCCCCTCCATGGACGATATCGAACGCGCCCTGGCCGACATCTCACGGGACACGGGCGTGACCGAAATCTACAACCTGCCCGCCGTACAGACCTTCAAGATCAAGGTCGATTTCAAGTTCGAGGAAAACGAGGCGGAAGATCATGGCTGAAAAGCTGAAGAAAAATATCCTCTACTGGCTCGCCGGCCAGGTGGACGCCACGGGCTTCGCCTCCATGGACCGGTTCGAGCAGGCGCCTGAAATCCATCATCCCCTCCAGGTCCTCGAGGGGGCCCGGAGCGTCGTCGTCTTCGGCCGCAACGTGCCCAAAGGCATCCTTCACTCCCCCCGGTACGCCGAGCACCTCCTCCACCGCAGCTATCATTCCGTCTATCCCTACCTCGACGCCCTGGCCCTCAACCTGGCCAACCTGATCGAACGCCAGGGCTTTACCGCCGTACCCATCGGCTCCTTCGCCCCCCTGGTCTACCAGGGCCTCGAACCCTGGGGCGTCATCTCCCTCAAACACGCCGCCGAAGCCGCCGGCCTGGGACGATTCGGCCGCTCGGGCCAGCTCTATCACCCCGAGTTCGGGTCCATGCTCAGGCTGGGCGCGGTCATCACCAGCGCCGAACTGCCCCCCGACCCGCTCACCGACGAAGACCCCTGCCCCGAGGGCTGCACGGCCTGCTGGAAGGCCTGCCCGGTCAAGGCCTTCGAGAACGGCGAGTTTCACAAACAGGCCTGCCTGGCCTATTCGATCAAGCACGCCATCTACCCCCTGGCCCTGCGCACCGAGGAAGGCCTCAAAAACATCGAACGCGTCATCAACACCGCCGGCCACAACTACTGGCTGACCTGCCTGAGCTGCCTCAAGGCCTGCCCCAACAATCGGATGGGAGGGCGCTGATCCGGATCAATTCGGGATGGAAGAGCCAGTAGAAGGCCTGGCCAATACGTCATCTCCCCGAGTGACAGGGTTGACGGGGAATTAATATGTCTGGAAGCGCCCCTGAATGGGGTTCAGGGGGTCGCTGGTTCAAATCCAGTCGTCCCGACCATGAATGTCAATAAAAAGGGTAAGTTAGGAGATACCTAATTTGCCCTTTTTTAGTTAAATCTCCCCGAAATCCCTTTCTGGCTACCATATGG
>JAHJTB010000311.1 GCA_018830135.1 Pseudomonadota bacterium
GTTTTTTCCTCGACAACCTGATCGAACATGCCATCATCGAGTTCGGAAAGCTGATCGAGAACTACCCGGATTCGGACCTGACCATCCGGGCCTATGATGAACTGGGCAGCGCGTACATGATCCTGGGCCAGCCGGACCAGGCCTTTTTCGTCTTCAGGAAGGCCGTGCGGCAGTTTCCCGAAAGCCCCCAGCGCACGGCCCTCGAGTTCAAAATGGGCAACTGTCTCGAAGAAATGTATCGGTACAAAGACGCGCTTCAGATCTACCGGAGCCTGCTGGACCGATACGAAAACCGGCCCGCCGTCGAAATTCGCATCGCCGGCGTCAAGGAACGCCAGAAGAACCGCCTGGGCGAGCCGGAACCCGTGGACTACTCCTACCGGCCCCGCAGCCGGGCCGCCAGGGTCGAAGAGAAGGTGGCGGAACCGTCCGCCGGCCGGAACAAGGCCCCGGGGGGTCCCGTCCAGATAGAAGGCCTGCATTTCAGGGCCAAGAAACGGAAGACCGATGAATGATCGCCACGCTCGAGATACCGAACGCATCGCCGTGATCGGGGCCGGCTCCTGGGGCACGGCCCTGGCCCGCCATCTGGCCCTCCAGGGACTGCAAGTCGATCTGTGGGTCTATGAGGCCGAAGTGGCCGAGCAGATCGCCGGCCGGCGGGAAAACAAGACCTACCTCCCCGGCATACCGCTCCCGGAGGGCATACGGCCTTCCACCGACCTGTCCGCCGTGGTCCGGGAACACGACCTGGTCCTGCTGGTCGTGCCCTCCCACGTCATGCGCCAGGTGGTGTCCGGCATGAAAGACTCCCTGCGGCCCGGCGTCGTCCTGGTCAGCGCGGCCAAAGGCATCGAGAACCAGACCCTGATGACCATGTCCCAGGTCATCGAGGAGGTCCTGCCCGACGACCTGGCCTTCCATCGGGCCTGTCTTTCCGGTCCGACCTTCGCCCGGGAAGTGGGCCGGGGCCTGCCCACGGTCATGACCGTGGCTTCCCCGGACCGCCAGGCGTCCCAGCGGCTTCAACGTCTGTTTTCTTCAACCACCATGCGGGTTTACGCCAGCCAGGACCTGATGGGCGTCGAACTGGGCGGGGCCCTGAAGAACGTTTTCGCCATCGCGGCCGGCATCTCCGACGGGCTCGAACTCGGGACCAACGCCCGGGCCGCCCTGATTACCCGGGGCCTGGCCGAAATGAGCCGGCTCGGGGTCAGGATGGGGGCCAACCCCCTGACCTTCATGGGCCTGGCCGGTCTGGGGGACCTGGTCCTGACCTGTACCGGCGATCTGTCCCGCAACCGGACCGTGGGGCTCAAGCTCGGACGGGGCATGAAACTGGCCGATATCCTGGCCGAGATGAAGATGGTGGCCGAGGGCGTCAAAACGACCCGTTCCGCATTCGACCTGACCCGGCGGGAAAACGTGGACATGCCCGTGACCGAACAGGTCTACCAGGTCCTGTACGAGGACAAGGACCCCAGGCTGGGCCTGATCGATCTGATGACCCGGGACCTCAAGGACGAGATCGACCCGTCTCTGGGAATCTGAGGCCCTTGCCGCAAGAGAACCCACCCTTTGACATCGGAAAATCGGAAAAAAAGTGCTTGCCATAAAGATGGAAATTTATGTACTGTGGTCAAACCTGGTTTGACATGATTAAACATTTGATGATATTTCAGCCGGGCGGCTTGGGTTGAAACCGGGTCCACTTATCAAGAGACGGGAGCGAAAAAATGGGGAATCAAGAAAAATACGCGGAGTGGGAACAACATAACGCGCAGGCTCTGCTCGGAGGGGGTCAGGACAAGATCGACGCCCAGCATGCCCGGGGCAAGATGACGGCCCGTGAGCGCGTCGAGTATCTGCTGGACGACGGCACCTTCGAGGAGTTCGATCGTTTCGTGGTTCACCGCTGCACGGACTTCGGCATGGCCAACAAAAAAATCCCGGGGGACGGCGTGGTGACCGGGTACGGCACGATCAAAGGCCGGCTGGTTTATATTTTCTCTCAGGACTTCACGGTCTTCGGCGGGTCCCTGTCCGGGGCCTTCGGCTGGAAGGTCTGCAAGATCATGGACCTGGCCCTGAAGAACGGCGCGCCGGTCATCGGCCTGAACGACTCGGGCGGGGCACGCATTCAGGAAGGCGTCGAGTCGCTGGCGGTCTACGGGGAGATATTCCGGCGCAACGTCCACGGTTCGGGCGTCATTCCGCAAATTTCGGTGATCATGGGCCCCTGCACCGGCGGGGCGGTCTATTCCCCGGCCATCACGGACTTTACCATCATGGTGGACAAGACCTCCCAGATGCAGATCACCGGCCCGCAAGTCATCGAGACGGTGACCGGGGAGAAGGTGGACATTGAGAGCCTGGGCGGGGCCACGCGCCACAACACCACCACCGGCGTGGCCCACTTCAAGGCTGACGACGACCGGCACGCCCTGGACATCGTCAAGGAACTGCTGTCCTTTTTGCCTTCGAGCAACCGGGACAAGCCGCCCCGGGTGCGCTGCACCGACGACCCGGACCGGGTCGAGATGAAACTCAGGGACATCATCCCGGCCAGCCCGCGCACGCCCTACCGCATGAAGGAGATCATCCGGACGGTTCTGGACAACAACTACTTCTTCGAGGTCCAGAAGGACTACGCCAAGAACATGATCACCGGTTTCGGCCGGCTTGCGGGCATGTCCGTGGGCATCGTGGCCAACAACCCGCGGTTTCTGGCCGGCTGTCTGGACATCGACGCCTCGATGAAGTGCGCCCGTTTCGTGCGGACCTGCGACGCCTTCAACGTTCCCCTGGTCACCTTCGTGGACGTGCCCGGGTACCTGCCCGGCGTGGCCCAGGAACACGGCGGCATCATCA